>JAWWPC010000010.1:0-21053 GCA_033851055.1 Kribbellaceae bacterium
GCGAACCGGCACCACTCGGCGATCTCGCAGTTCAGCGCCAGGCCGATCCTGATCGCCGACTCGACGGCGCGCGCGTTGAGCACCGGAAGGGCGCCGGGCAGGCCGAGGCAGACCGGGCAGGTCTGGGTGTTCGGCGGAGCACCGAACTCGGTCGGGCAACCGCAGAACATCTTCGAGACGGTGTTCAGCTCGACGTGCACCTCGAGCCCCATCACTGGGTCGAACTGAGCCAGCGCGGAGTCGAGGTCGAGTACTTCGGCAACAGCAGTCATCGGGAGATCTCCAGCTCCGGAACCTTGGACATCAGCACGCCGCCCCACTGCTCTGACAGGGCCGCCTCCAACGCAGAGCCGACGGTGTAGAGCAGCTCGTCACGCATCACCGGCGCCATCACATGGAAGCCGACCGGCAGGCCGTCCTCGTCGGCCAAGCCGCACGGGAACGACGCCGCCGCGTTGCCGGCCAGGTTTGACGGGATCGTGCAGAGGTCGTTCTTGTACATCGCGATCGGGTCGTTGATCCGCTCGCCGATCGGGAACGCGGTGGTAGGCGTGGACGGCGACACCAGCACGTCGACCTTCTGGTAGGCCCTCTCGAAGTCGCGCGCGATCAGCGTGCGGACCTTCTGCGCCTGGCCGTAATACGCGTCGTAGTAACCGCTGGACAATGCGTGCGTGCCGATCATGATCCGGCGCTTGACCTCGGCGCCGAAGCCGGCCGCCCGGGTCAGAGCCATCACCTTCTCGGCGTCGTTCTCGCCGTCGTCTCCGACCCGCAGGCCGAACCGCATCGCGTCGAACCTGGCCAGGTTCGAGGATGCCTCGCTCGGCAGGATCAGGTAGTACGCCGGCAGCGCATAGTCGAAGTTCGGGCACGACACCTCGACCACCTCGGCACCGAGCTTGGTCAGCAGTTCGACCGCCTCGTGGAAGCGGGCCTCGACACCGGGCTGGTAGCCCTCGCCGCCGAGCTCCTTCACCACGCCGATCTTCAGGCCGTGCACGTCGCCACGACGAGCCGCCTCGACCACCGGCGGGACCGGCCGGTCGATCGACGTCGAGTCCATCGGGTCGTAGCCGGCGATCACCTCGTGCAGCAGCGCCGCGTCGAGAGTGGTCCGCGCACAGGGGCCAGGGGTGTCCAGGCTCGAGGCGAGGGCGATCAACCCGTACCGCGACGTTCCGCCGTACGTGGGCTTGACGCCGACGGTGCCGGTGACGGAACCGGGCTGGCGGATCGAGCCGCCGGTGTCGGTGCCGATCGCCAGCGGCGCCTCGAACGCGGCCAGTGCGGCCGACGAACCGCCGCCGGAACCGCCCGGGATCCGGCTCAGGTCCCACGGGTTGTGGGTCGTGCCGTACGCCGAGTTCTCCGTCGACGAGCCCATCGCGAACTCGTCCATGTTGGTCTTGCCGAGGATGACGATGCCGGCCGCACGCAGCCGCTGCACCACGGTCGAGTCGTACGGCGGCTTCCAGCCCTCGAGGATCTTCGAGCCGGCCGTCGTCGGTACGCCGCTCTGGGTCAGCACATCCTTCAATGCCAGCGGTACGCCGGCCAGCGGGCCCAGCGCCTCGCCCGCAGCGCGCTGGGTATCCACCGCCGCGGCCTGGGCCAGGGCGCCCTCGGTGTCGACGTGCAGGAACGCATGCACTGCGGAGTCGACATCGCCGATCCGGTCCAGGTGCGCCTGGGTGATCTCGACCGAGCTCGCCTGGCCGGAACTCATCAGCTCCGCCAACTCGACCGCGGTCTTGCGGGTCAGGTCGCTCATCACGCCTCCTCGGTCAGGATCCGCGGCACCCGGAAGCGCTGCTCCTCCGCAGCCGGTGCGCCGGACAGCGCCTGCTCCGGGGTGAGGCAAGGGTGGTTCTTGTCCTCGCGCATCACATTCGTCAGCGGCAGCGCGTGCGACGTCGGCGGGATGTCCTCAGCGGCCACATCGCTGACGTGCGCGACCCAGTCGATAATCTGGTCGAGCTGGGGAGCGAGATGGTCGAGCTCGTCACCGGTGAGCTCGATCCGCGCCAGTCGCGCGAGATGCGCAACCTCTTCGCGGGTAATCGATGGCATGAAGGTTCCAATGGTTTGCAATACGGCTGGTGGGTCGTCACCGGGACTTGTCCGGCTGACCGGCCCATCCTAGAGGCAGAGATGTAGCCTCCAGGGTGCCACCTGCCGAGTAAGGCCGAGCTCAGCAGGTGAGAATGGGTGGAGTGTCCTTTTGTTCCGCTCTGTAACATTGGCCGTGACAGGGCGTAACTCGCGTGGTTCTCGAGTGGGAGATGATCGTCAGGTGTTCCTGCTGCGATTGGTCCTGCCGGACCGCCCCGGCTCGCTGGGAGTGGTGGCGAGCGCCCTTGGCGAGGTCCAGGCCGACATTCACGCTATCGAAATCGTGGAGCACCGGCGCGAGAACGGCACCGCCGTCGACGACGTGGTGGTCGACCTCCCGCCGGGCGTGCTGCCCGACCGGCTCGTCTCGGCCTGCAACGGCGTCCCTGACGTCGAGGTGATCTGGTTCTCCCGGTACGGCGCCGGTGGTGGGCTGCACATGGACCTAGAAGCCGTCGAGCAGATGACCTCGGCACCGGCCGAGGCAATCGACATCCTGGTCGAGCAGGCGCCCTCGGTGCTGCACGCAGACTGGGCCGCACTCCTGGACGGGACCGGCGGCGAGATCAAGGTCGCGCTGGAGACCAGCGCGACGCCGGAGTTCGGCGACCTGATGAACCAGTGGCTGCCGCTGGAGAAGGCGACCAACCTCGTGTCGCCGGACAGCAAGGGGCTGGCCGAATCCGTGCTGATCGCCGCGCCGCTGGAGTCGGGCCGCCGGGTGCTGGTGATCGGACGCCGTGGCGGCCCCGAGTTCCTCGGTTCCGAGCTGGCCCGGCTGAGCTACCTCGCCAACCTCGCCGTCACCATCCACGCCACCGCCTGAACCACCGAATCGCCTATCAGGTGATCTGGAAGTAGACCAAGGTCCAGAAGCCGGCGATCACGAGCAACAGGGCGACAGCGACCAGTACGACGATGACGATCGCCTGCGAGTTGCCGCTGCGGTCCGGCAGGTCGAACTGGGTCGGCCCCCAGGGACCGCCGCTGTCCACCCGTCCGAGTGCCTCGGGCGGCGGCTTGGCCACCTCCCGAGGCTCACGCTTGTCCGGCTTGAACTTCATCACACGTAGAACGATTCGTAGCTGATTTCGAGCGTCTGCGAGGCGTAACTGCTGTCAGACTCACCGGTGATCTCGATACGCCATCCGCTCACGTAGCCAGCGTACGACTTGCCGTCAGAGCGAGCCGCGATCCAGGCCTTCAATACGGCCACGTCCGGGCCCTTCACGATGGCGAAGGTGTCCGCGGTGACAGCCGGCATCGCGGTCTTCACCTCGGCCGGCTCGCCCGAGGCCCGGATGGAGATGGATCGCAGACCGCCGCTGCTTCCGATGCCGAAAACGCTCTTCGAGCCGTACTGACCGACCTTCTTGCGGCACGACGAGGTGCACTCGTAGCCCTTGGCCTTGAATCCTGCGTTCAGGGCGGCCTCGGTGGTCTGGAACTCCTTGCGCGGCAGGTCCAGCGATTCCGAGCCGGACTTGCCACCGGACAACCGGAGCTCATCGCCGCTGTTGCGCAGGTCGAACTCGCCCCAGGTGCTACCGACCTTGCCCGTCTTCTGACCGGTCTTCACGGCCTGCTGGATCTTCGCGACCTCGCTGCCGCCGAAGGTGTCGTTGCCGATCGCCTGCAGCGCGGCGTCGAATGTGACAGCCGCGTTGTTGATGTTGTCCATGTCGGAGGATCGCACCAGGACGCCGATGATGCTGCCGTCCGACTGGAACTGGAACACCACCTCGGCCGTGGTGGCACCGGCGTACTTGAAGCAGCCGCGGTGCGCCCCCTGCGGGCCGTTGAACAGGTCGCTGCACTGATACTTCAGGGCCTGCAGTTTGTCGGTTGCGACCTTCGCCTGGCCGGTCGCGTTGCCGACCTCGTCGGAAGGCGGTGCGCTCGTGGCGTCGCCGCCCGGGGTCGTCGGCGCGTCAGTCGGCTGATTCGTCGGGTCCGCACTGGGCTTGTCGTTCCCGCCGAGGGCGCGGACGCCGAGGAAGACCAGCAAGCCGATCAGCACCACGCCGATCACGCCACCGCCGATCATCAGCGGCATCTTGTCCTTGCCGAAGCCACCCGGGCCTTTGCCGGAGCCGGGACCGCCCGGCTGCCAGGGCTGCTGGCCGTGCGGACCCTGCTGCCATCCTTGCTGGCCCTGCTGTCCCCAAGCCTGCGGCTGGTATGTGCCGCCCTGCTGGGGAGGCTGCTGGTATCCGCCGCCCTGCTGCGGGGGCTGCTGCTGGTATTCGCCGCCCTGCTGCGGAGGCTGCTGCGGGCCGGGGCGCTGACCCCAACCGCCACCACCCTGGCCGGGCTGCTGCGTCGGCTGCTGCCCAGGCTGGTGACCCGGTTGCTGACCCCATCCACCGCCGCCCTGCTGCGGAGGCTGCTGGCCGGGCTGGCCGCCGCCCTGCGCGGGCGGCTGTTGGCCAGGGCGCTGACCCCAACCGCCACCACCCTGGCCGGGCTGCTGACCCCAGCCGCCCTGACCTTGTTGTGCCTCCGGCTGTCCCCCCGGTTGCCCGCCCGGCTGCCCAGGACCCCACGGCCCTTGTGGCGGCGTCGTCATATTCGCTCCTTAGAAACCCATGAATAGAGGTCGAAACTAACAGTCCGACGGATCACTCGGACCGCTGCATCTACCGCCGGTCAGGGTGCCTCCGACGCCTCTGTCTCCGATGGGCGAGTGGCGAGCTCGGCCGCAGCCTCGGGCCCGTCATCCAGCAGTGCCCGGAAGCCGGCCGCGTCCAGGATCGGTACGCCGAGTTGGACCGCCTTGTCGTACTTGGAACCAGGCGAGTCACCGACCACCACGAACGAGGTCTTCTTCGATACCGAGCCGGCCACCTTGCCGCCACGCGAAACGATCTCCTCGGTCGCTTCGTCCCGGCTGAAGCCCTCGACGGTGCCGGTGACCACGATCGACAGCCCGGCGAGCGTCTGCGGCACGCTCGGCCCGGTTCGCAGCTGCCGCATCTGGACCCCCGCAGCTCGCCACTTGTCAACGATCTCGCGATGCCAGTCGACGGTGAACCACTCGATCACGGCCGTCGCGATCGTCGGGCCGACGCCTTCGATCTCCGCCAACTCCTCCTCGCCGGCAGCCGCGATCGCCTCGATGTCGTCGTACGCCGCGGCGAGTGCGGCGGCCGCCGTCGGCCCGACGTGCCGGATCGACAGTGCGACCAGTACCCGGGCAAGCGGCTGGGACTTCGCCTGCTCCAGGTTGGCAAGGAGGCGTTTCGCGTTGGCCGACAGGACACCGGCCTTGGTGGTGAAGAAGGAACTCCCGGCCAGATCCTCCTCGGTCAGTGCGAACAGGTCGCCCTCGTCGGCGATCAAGCCGCCGCTGATCAAAGCATCAGCGGCCTTGAAGCCGAGCACCTCGATGTCGAACGCGGACCGGCCCGCCAGGTGAAAAAGCCGCTCTCGCAACTGTGCCGGGCAGGACCGCGAGTTGGGACAGCGGATGTCGACGTCCCCCTCCTTCATCGGCCGCAAGGTGGTCCCACAGGACGGACACTCGGTGGGCATCCGGAAGGGATGAGCGTCATCCGGGCGTAGCTCCATCACCGGCCCCAGGATCTCCGGGATCACATCACCCGCCTTGCGGAGCACGATCGTGTCACCGATCCACACGCCCTTGCGCTCGACCTCCTTGGCGTTGTGCAAGGTGGCGTACTCGACCGTCGAGCCGGCCACCCGGACCGGTTCCATCACGCCGTACGGGGTGACCCGGCCGGTGCGGCCGACATTCACCAAGATGTCGAGCAGCTTGGTGGTGACCTCTTCCGGCGGGTACTTGTAGGCGATCGCCCAGCGCGGTGCGCTGGAGGTCGAGCCGAGCGCGCGCTGCAGGTCGACCTCGTCGACCTTTACCACCACGCCGTCGATCTCGTGGTCCACCGAGTGCCGCTGCTCGCCGTAGTACGCGATGAACTCGTTCACCTCGTCGAGCGTGGTGACCCGCTTGGCCCGGTCGCTGACCGGCAAACCCCAGGCCTTCAACTGCTCATACGCCGTGGACAGTCTGCTGACGTGGTAACCCTCGACCTTGCCGAGGCCGTGCACGACGAAGCGCAACGGGCGCTGCGCCGAGACACGTGGGTCCTTCTGCCGCAGCGAGCCGGCCGCGCCGTTGCGCGGGTTCGAGAACGGGTCCTTGCCCGCCTCGACCAGTTGCGCGTTCAGCTCGATGAAGTCCTCGACCCGGAAGTAGACCTCGCCGCGCACCTCGAGGAAGCTGGGCAGGTCGTCGCCGTGCAGCTCGTTCGGGATGTTCTTGATAGTCCTGACGTTCGGCGTGACGTCCTCGCCGGTGCGTCCGTCGCCGCGGGTGGCGCCGCTGACGAGCCGGCCGTTCTCATAGATCAGGTCGAGCGCGAGGCCGTCCACCTTGAGCTCGCAGAGGAAGCCGCTTCCGGTGATCTGATCCGCGGTGACCTCCCGCTCCAGCCGCTTGACCCAGGCCTCCATCTGCTCCGCGGAGAACGCGTTCGCGAGGCTCTCCATCCGGGTCGGGTGCTCGACCGGGGTGAACAGGGTGGAGACCGGTACGCCGACCTTCTGCGTCGGCGAATCGGGCGTGCGCAGTTCCTGGTATTGCTCCTCGATGCCCTCGAGCTCGTGCATCAGCGCGTCGAAGTCGGCGTCGGAGATGGTCGAGGTGGCCATGTAGTAGCGGAACCGGTGCTCCTCGATCTCGCGGCTCAGCTCGGCATGCCGCGCCCGCTCCTCGGGCGGCGCGGCAGGCTGGTCGGCGGCAGTTGTCTCGGGGATCTCCGTGCTCATGCCCAAAACCTACCGCCGACCACCGACGAAAACCGGCCGGAAAACCGGCACCTTCAGCCTTGGAAGAAGTCGGACAGTGCCGGCGCGAGAGCTTTCGGCGACACGTTGTGACTCTGGCCCTCCAGCACGTGGTACTGACCGTCAGGGAGCACCTCGGCCAACTGCCGTGCGGCTGTCCGGACCAGCTCGGGAGCCTTGCCTCCGGCAAGGGCCAGTGTCGGCACCAACACGTCGGCCCAGTCGCCGGGCGACAACGGCTTGCCGTAGATCTTGTCCCCGACGATCGCGACGTCGTACGGGAGGGTGTGGGCGACGACGGTCAACCGCTTCCACAGCGGCAGCAATCGCATGATCGCGACGGCGACGCCGGGCGCGCCCATCCCCTTGGTCATCATGTATTTCACGGCCTCGCTGCGCCGGTCGGCTGCGATCAGCTCGCTCAGATGCTGCTGAAGATCGGCCGGCGGCAGCGGCTTGCTCTCGTCCACCCGGAACGGCGGCTGATAGAGCGCCAGCTTCCGGATACCGATGCCGGCCGCGGCGGCTTGCAGCGACAGCACGGCGCCGGAGGATAGCCCCCAGACGTCCGCCGAACCGCCTGCTACCTCGATCAGCGCCTGGATGTCCTCGATCTCCCGCTCGACGGCGTACGGCTGGGTGTCGCTGCTGTCGCCCCGTCCGCGCCGGTCGTAGTTGTAAACCGTGAAGTTCTCCGCGAGCTCGTCCACCAGCTTCGGCAGCATCGGGAACTTGCGGTAGCTGAATGCACCGGCGACCAGGATTACGGCGGGTCCGGTTCCTGCCTTGTCGTAGGCGATCGTGGTGCCGTCAGCCGATGTCACTGTCTGCATTCGGTGTCCTCTGTCTCAGATCGAAGCGTTCCCTCTGCCGACGCGTCGAACTGGCCGTGCCTCGATCGACACCTCAGGCTTGAGAAGCTTCCGCTACGACCTCGGCCGTACGACGGAGTGCCCCGAGCCGGGCCTTGGCCTCCTCCGGGGACGCACCAGCCAGCCCGCAGGAGGGAGTGACGACCACATCGGCCAGTGAGGGCACGGACAGGCCGAGCTCGTGCCACCGGCGGGTCAGCGTCTCAGCCGCCTTCTCGGGGTGCGGTACCAGCCCACTGGTCGGAATCACGCCTGCATACAGCACGGTGCCGCCCTCGACGGCCATGGCGATCTGCTCCCACCCCGGGTCGTTCAGCAGGGCGACATCCACCGCGACCCCGTCGGCTCCGGACTTCAGGAAGACCTCGATGGGTGGCCTGGCCGCACAGCAGTGCACCACAGTGGTCGCCGGAGCCGCCGCTTCGATGGCATAGGCCAACAGCTCCACGGCGGCAGGCCCATCCACCTCGCGGTGTTTGCCCCAGCCGCTAGCCGTCGGAATCGCCCCAGCCAGTACGGCGGGCAGCCCGGGCTCGTCGAGCTGTATCACCAGGTCGGCGCCGGGTACACGGCGTCGTACCTCTGTCAGGTGTTCTTGCACGCCGTAGGCCAGCGCCTCGGCCAGGTCACGCCGTGCCCCGTGGTCAGCCAGCACCTTGTCACCGCGAGGCCGTTCGATCGTGGCAGCGAGTGTCCAGGGTCCGGCCAGCTGTACCTTCAGCGGACCCTTGTAGCCGTCAGCCAACTCTTCCAGAACGTCAAGGTCCTGCTGGAGCAGGGAGCGCGCCCGGCGCTGATCCAGGCTCGCCCGGGCGTCGGTACCGCCGGTGAGCCGCCAGCCGGCTGGTTGCAGGTCACACGCCAGCTCAGTCAGTACAGCGACCGCCCGACTCATCATGTCGCCGTACGGGCGGGCCGGGAGTTCGGGCAGGAAGGGGATCGTGACAACGTCCAGAACCAGCTTGGTCCACTCGCGGATGTCCTCGCCGGGCAGCGAGCCCAGTCCGGTGGTCGCCGCGGGACCGAAGGGCGAGCTCACGGGGTGTCGCAGGATGTCTTCATACCGAGCATGATCACACCTTCTGAGCGGCCCGCTCGACCGTGTCGATGGTGGCAGAGCCGATCACTCGGGTTCCGTCGTACAGGACGACGGCCTGGCCGGGTGCGACCGCGTCGGCCGGCTCGTCGAACTCGACCAACACCTGGTCGTCCGCGAGCCGCGCGGTCACCGCGATCTCCTCGCCGTGCGCACGCAACTGGGCCTTGACCTTCATCACGTCGGTCGGAGCCGGGCCGCACCAGCGCGGCTTGGAGGCAATGAGCCGCTGGACCGCCAGCTCCTCGCGGGACCCGACCGTGACAGTGCGATCCACCGGCGAGATGTCCAGTACGAAGCGCGGCTTGCCGTCCGCGGCCGGCGTACCGATCTTCAGACCCTTGCGCTGCCCGACGGTGAAGCCGTGGGTGCCCTTGTGCTCGCCCAGCTTCGCGCCGCTGGAGTCGACGATGTCACCCGGCGCCTCCCCAAGGTGCTTGCTGAGGAAGCCCGGAGTGTTGCCGTCGGCGATGAAGCAGATGTCGTGACTGTCCGGCTTCGCGGCCACTGACAAACCGCGGCGCTCGGCCTCGGCCCGGACCTCGGTCTTCGGGGTGTCACCGAGCGGGAAGAAGGCGTGCTCGAGCTGCTGCTGGGTGAGCACACCAAGCACGTAGGACTGGTCCTTGGCCGGGTCGACGGCTCGGTGCAACTCGCGCCCGTCCACGGTCTCGACGATCTGCGCATAGTGGCCGGTGACAACGGCATCGAACTCCAGCGCGAGCGCCCGCTCGAGCACCGCGCTGAACTTGACCTTCTCGTTGCAGCGAAGGCATGGGTTCGGCGTGCGGCCGGCGGCGTACTCGGCGAGGAAATCCTCGACCACGTCCGCGTGGAACCGCTCGGCCAGATCCCAGATGTAGAACGGGATGCCGATCACGTCCGCGGCCCGCCGCGCGTCGCGGGAGTCCTCGATCGTGCAGCACCCCCGGGCGCCGCTGCGGTACGACTGCGGGTTCCGGCTCAGCGCGAGGTGCACCCCGACCACGTCGTGGCCCGCCTCGGCCATCCGCGCGGCCGCCACGGCGGAGTCGACCCCGCCGGACATGGCTGCGAGTACCCGCATCAGTTGTTCCTTCCCACGTTCTGCAAACCCGCGGACATCGCCCGCTCGACCACCGGGCCGATGTTCTCCAGGACGGCCTCCACGTCGGCCCGGGTGGACGTGCGGCCCAGCGTGAACCGGAGCGACCCGCGCGCCCGCTGGTCGTCGTACCCCATCGCGAGCAGTACGTGGCTCGGTTCGGCGACGCCGGAGTTGCAGGCCGAGCCGGTGGAGACCTCGATCCCGCGCGCGTCGAGCAGGAGCAACAGCGAGTCACCCTCGCAGCCGCTGAACGACAAGTGCGCGTTACCCGGCAAGCGACCGACCGGATCCCCGGACAACAGCGCTCCCGGAACCGTCGCCAGCACACCCTCCACCAACTCGTCGCGCAGGCCGATCAAGCGTACGCCTGCCTCGGACTGACTCCTGATCGCGTGCTTCAGCGCAACGGCGAAGCCCGCGGTCGCGGGGGTGTCCAGCGTGCCCGAACGTACGTCGCGCTCCTGGCCGCCGCCGTGCACGATCGGCACCAGCTTGGTCTCCTTGCGGACCACCAGGGCACCGATCCCGTAAGGGCCGCCGATCTTGTGCGCGGTGATCGTCATCGCATCGACACCGAGATCCGCGAAGTCCACCGGGATCTGGCCGACCGCCTGGACGGCGTCCGTGTGCACCGGGATGGCGTGATCGTGAGCCAGCGCGGCCGCCTCACGCACCGGCTGCAACGTGCCGACCTCGTTGTTCGCCATCATCAGGGATACGAACGACACCGTCTCCGGGTCCTGCTCGATGGCCGTCCTGAGGTCGTCGAGCCGCACCCGGCCCAGCTCGTCCACCGGCAGCCACTCGATCTCGGCGCCCTCGTGCTGCGCCAGCCAGACCGCCGAATCAAGTACGGCGTGATGCTCGATCCCGCTGAGCAGGATCCTGCGCCGGCGCGGATCTTCGCTCAGGCGGGCCCACCACAGGCCCTTCAGTGCCAGGTTGTCCGCCTCGGTCCCGCCCGAGGTGAACACCACCTGGCTCGGCTGAGCGTTGAGCGCCTCGGCGATCGTCTCCCGCGATTCCTCGACCGTACGCCGCGCGGCGCGGCCTGAGCCGTGCAGAGAAGAGGCGTTGCCGGTCCGACCGAGGTGCGAGAGCATTGTCTCGATCGCCGCGGGCAGCATCGGGGTCGTCGCGGCGTGGTCGAGATAGACCGTGCGACGGGCAGAGGAGGTCATAACACCTTCAAGAGTATGTCCGCCCCCGATGTTCCCGCGCCCCCGCCTGTTTCTGGCGCGGTGACCTACCCGTCGTTACCGCGTTCACAGCAACCACGCAGATTCCTCAAAGAAAGACCTAAGGATCAGCGGGCATAGTCACGGTCAGCAGAGTTCTTCCCGTGGAGCAAGCCCTTGACCGCCGCCACGGCCTTCGGCACCGACAGCTTTTCCCGGCCCATAGACCAGTGAGGCGCACAGTGACGAGCACGGCAACCCGTTCGGCTCGTCGCCATGCGAGACTCCGCCCGCGGGTCCGGCCCGCACCCATCTGGTGGCGGGATGTCGTGGCCATGGCCTGCTGGTCCAGCGTGCTGGCCGTCATAGCGTTGTGGCTGGCCGGCCGCGGGATACAACTGCTGGGCTCGAAGCCGGCTGATCAGTTCACCTCGGTGGGACGGCTGACCGGGCTCGTCGCCGCCGACCTGCTGCTGGTCCAGGTGTTCCTGATGGCGCGAGTGCCGATGATCGAGCGCAGCTACGGCCAGGACGAGCTCGCCCGCCGGCACCGCCTTGTCGGCTTCTGGTCGTTCAACCTGCTCATCGCTCACGTCATCCTGATCACCGTCGGCTACACGCTCACCGATCACGCCAACGTGCTCCGCGAGACCTGGGACATCGTCACGACGTACGGAGGCATGCTGCTGGCCGCCGCCGGTACCGCGGCCCTCACCGCCGTGACCGTCACGTCGGTCCGGGCAGCTCGCCGGGCGCTGCGGTACGAGTCTTGGCATCTGCTGCACCTGTACGCCTACCTCGGGGTCGGGTTCTCGATCCCGCACGAGATCTGGACCGGGGCGGACTTCGCGACCTCATCGCTCGCGCGCGTGTACTGGTGGTCCGCCTACGCGGTCGCCGCCGGCGCCGTTCTCGTCTTCCGCGTCTATCTGCCGCTGTGGCGGACGCTCCGGCACGGCATCACGGTCAGCTCGGTCGTTCGCGAGAGCCCCGACGTCGTCACGGTCCGGATGGGCGGGCGTGGCCTGCACCGCCTTCCCGTGCGGGCCGGGCAGTTCTTCATCTTCCGCTTCCTCGACGGCCCCGGCTGGTCCCGGGGCAACCCCTACTCGCTGTCGGCAGCACCTCAGTACGACCGCATCCAGATCACCGCCAAGGACCTCGGCGACGGCAGCAGCCGGCTCGCCGGCCTTCGTCCGGGTACGAAGGTCCTCATCGAAGGCCCCTACGGCCGGCTTACCGGCGAGTACCGCGTCGGCGAGAAGGTCGCAATGCTGGCCTGCGGCATCGGCATCACACCGCTCCGCGCCCTGTTGGAGGACCTGCCCTACGCCCCCGGGAACGCGGTGCTCGTCTATCGGGCGCGGAGCGGGCCCGACCTCGTCTTCCGCGCGGAGCTCGATGAGCTCGCGCGCCGCCGCGGCGTCACCGTGCACTATTTCACCGGTCCTCGCATCCCGGACCGCGATTCGTGGCTCCCCTGGAGCGCGGCCCAGTGGCGTGACAGCGACGCGCTGCTGCAGCTCGTTCCCGACCTGCACGAGTACGACGTGTTCGTCTGCGGTCCGGACCAATGGATGGACGCCGCGTCCCAGGCGGCCCTCGATGCCGGGCTGCCGCACTCACAACTACACCAAGAGAGGTTTACGTGGTGACCAACCTCAAGACCCTCAGGGCGCTCCGATGAGACGACGCTTCGCCGCCCTGATGTGGGCAGCCAGCATCGCCGTCGTCGGGTTCAGCATCCGCGCGAGCGAGCATGCCGCCAGCGGCGCCCCGGTCGCCTCGGCCGGGATCGTCAACGATTCCGCGAGCCAGCCGACTCAATCCGTACCCACGGGCTCCGCGAGCCCGAAGCCGTCGACGTCGCCGACACCGAGCCGGACCGCCTCGGCCAAACCGAGGACTACTCCCAAAACAACTCCCAAGACAACTCCCAGAACGACTCCGAGTCCCCGACCGACGCAGAGCGCTGCGCCGAAGACCGTGACGGTCAACGGCGCGGCCGTGGACACCGACTACGGTCCCGTGCAGGTGCAGATCAAGCTCAGCGGCAGCAAGATCATCAGTGCTACCGCGATCGCCTATCCGCAAGGCAGCGGCCGGGATGTGGAGATCAACAGCTACGCAATCCCCGTGCTGCAACAGGACACCGTGACCAAGCAGAGCGCCCAGATCGACACGGTGTCCGGCGCCACATATACCTCCGACGGCTACCGCCAGTCCCTTCAGTCGGCGCTCGACGCCGCCCATCAAGCAGGCGCCCGATGAGAAGTCCGCAGGTCGCCCGGACGGGACGCAACGCCGCCGTGCTGACTGCCACCGCGGCAGCTGCTGTAGTGCTCTTCCTCTACCCCACCAGCACGAACAGCAGCACTTCCGGCCCGCGCACGAAGACCGCCCCGCCGGCCGGGATCGTGTCTCCGTCGACAACGCCGGGGACGGCAGGCGGTTCGGCCAAGACCTCAAAGCCCATCGTTGTCAACGGCAGCCCCGCCGACACCGAGTTCGGTCCCGTCCAGGTCCAGCTGAACGTGTCCGGCGGTCGCATCGTGTCCGCGACCGCCATCAACTACCCCCAGGAATCAGGCCACGACCTCAGGATCAACAGCTACGCCATCCCGGTACTGCAACAGGAGACTGTCAGCGCGCAGAACGCCCAGATCGACACCGTGTCCGGCGCGACCGTCACCTCCAACGGCTACCGCCAGTCGCTGCAGTCCGCACTCGACGCCGCCCACCTGGGCTAGTGCCGCGCTCGCTCCCCGGCCTCGGCCTAAGCGCGCTCCCTGGTGTAGGCGCCCCTTGGGCTGGGCGCCCCTTGGTCTGGGCGCTCGCTGGAGTGCTCACGGTGTGCTCATGCCTGGCGGATCTGGTCGAGCCAGGCGTGGCCGGGGTGCAGGTGGTCGATCATGTCGGCCAGCCAGGTCCGCTTGCTCGGCGGTAGCAGTGGCAGCGTGACGGCAAGGTCGACCTTGTCCTTGGGGCGGTCAAGCCTGGCCTTGTAGGCGAGCGCCATCTCCGGCCGGAGGTAGCGGATCCCGTTGTCCGCCACCCAGGTGACCTCGTCCAGGTCGTAGTCGAGGCCTGGGTCGCGCCGGAAGATCCAGCGTCCGTCCCGATCAGGGTTCAGCACCACGTCGTACCGCCACGGCGCGAGCGCGTGCTCCCGCAGCCAGACCTGGTCCGCGGTGTCCGGCACCTCGGCCTTCTCTGGCGACATGGGGGAGATGGTCTGGCTGCCGACGGACCACACGTGATACCGGCCCTGTGCGTGGGCAACCAGTCCTGGCACGTCCTTGCGCCAGATGGAGACGTCGAGGTCTTCGTGATGCCGCGGCACCCCGGTGAACGCCTCGATCGACCACCCGCCCGCGATCCACCAAGCTCCGCCGAACCCGTCGAAGAACTCCTTCGCCTCCGCGCGGGTGGCCGGCATCACCGGTCCGTACAGCCGCTGGAACTCGAGTTCCTCCGGATCCAGCCGGTCCGCATACCAGTACCGCTCCTCCACACCCATCCCTCGATCCTCACACGCTTCTTCCGCGAGGGCCTCCGGATTTCCGGCACGTTGCCCGGCCAGGTCCCTCCGTGTTGGCCCACCACCAGCGCATACACAAGTGTCCGGTTTCCGGGCCAGGTAGGCGCTTGCCGGAAGGGTTGTGTTTTGCGTGGCCGGTGGTCCCGGCAGCGGCCCGGCTGCTGGGTAGCAACCGGGCCGCGCGGAACTGAGCGGAACTGAAGGGACTACGCCTTGCGCTTGGTGACTTCTTCGGTGGCGGCGGGGAGCACCTTGTGCAGGTCGCCGACGACGCCGAAGTCGACCAGTTCGAAGATCGGTGCTTCCTCGTCCTTGTTCACCGCGACGATCGTCTTCGAGGTCTGCATGCCGGCCCGGTGCTGGATAGCGCCGGAGATGCCTGCCGCGACGTACAACTGGGGCGACACGGTCTTGCCGGTCTGGCCGACCTGGTAGGCATGCGGGTACCAGCCCGAGTCGACGGCCGCGCGGGAGGCCCCGACTGCTGCGCCGAGGGAGTCTGCGAAAGCCTCCACCGGGCCGAAGTCGCCACCGGTACCGCGGCCGCCGGACACGATGATCGCGGCTTCGGTCAGCTCCGGGCGGCCGGTTGCCTCGCGGGGCTTGGAATCCGTCACACGGGCGGTCTTGGCGACATCGGAGATCGAGACGTCGAACTCCTCCACCCCCGGCGAGGTCTCGGATGCTTCAGGGCTCGCTGAGTTCGGCTTGACCGTGATGATCGGCGTGCCCTTGGTCACCTTGGCCTTGACCGAGTAGTTGCCGGCGAAGACCGACTGCGTGGTGATCGGACCGGAGTCACCGGCCTGTACGTCGACCGCGTCGGTAATCAGGCCGGACTCCAGCTTGACCGCGAGGCGGGCCGCGATCTCTTTGCCCTCGGAACTCGACGAGATCAGGATCGCGGCCGGCTCGATCTTGGCCGCGACCTGCTGCAGCGCCTCGGCCTTGGGGGCGACGAGGTACTGCGACAGCTCCGGGTTCGGCAGCGCGATCACCTTGGTGGCGCCGTACTGGCCGAGGGCGGGCAGGGCGTCCTGCACGCCGTCGCCGATGTAGACCGCGACGGGCTCGCCGAGGCGGCGGGCGATGGTGAGGAGTTCCGCGGTCGTCTTCCGGACCTTGCCAGCGGTGTGGTCAACGAGAACGAGAATGTTCGACATGCTCTGGTCGCCCCTCAGAGGAACTTGTTGCTGGACAGGAACTCAACCAATTGATGCGCGCCGCTACCGGCTGGGTCCGAATCATCATCGGTGACGATCGTGCCGGCGGACCGCGGCGGCCGTGCGGTCACCTCGGTGACCTCCGTCCAGGCAGCGGCCCCGCCCACCTCGTCGGCGGAGATCTCCAGATCGGCCAGGGACCAGTTCTGCACCGGCTTCTTCTTAGCGGCCATGATGCCCTTGAACGACGGGTACCGCGGCTCCCCC
This sequence comes from Kribbellaceae bacterium, assembly GCA_033851055.1. Classification (GTDB taxonomy): domain Bacteria; phylum Actinomycetota; class Actinomycetes; order Propionibacteriales; family Kribbellaceae; genus Kribbella. Next base: position 16,129 of record JAWWPC010000010.1, read on the forward strand.
GACTGGTCGCTGACGCTGAGCACCAGCGGCAGCGTGCCCTCGATGGTGTCGCTGGCGGTGTCGCCGTCGCGGCGGATCCGGACCGTGCTGCCGTCGACGGTCACCTCGGAGCCGAGGGTGACACCCGGCAACCCGAGCCGCTCGGACACCATCGCCGGTACGACGCCCATGCTGCCGTCGGTCGAGGACATCCCGAACACGACCAGGTCCGCCTCGAGCTTGCCCAGCGCTTTGGTCAGGATCAGCGAGGTGGCCACGGCGTCGGAGCCGTGGATCCCGTCGTCGTTCACGTGGGCGCCGGCGTCGGCGCCCATCTGCAGACCCTTCTTGATGGCGTCGGCGGCCTGGTCCGGGCCGACCGTCAGAATGGTCACAGTGTTTTCCTGGCCGTCACCGTCGGCATCTCTCACGGTGAGCGCGGTCTCGACGGCGTACTCGTCCAGCTCGGACAGCAGCCCGTCGACACCGGCCCGATCGACCGTGTTGTCCTCGGGGCGGAAGCGGCGGTCCGCGGTGGCATCCGGCACGAACTTCGCGCAGACGACGATCTTCATAGCGTGTGGGACCCCTTCTGGTTTGCGGTGCTCCCCCACCCTGCCACGGATGTTACTCACGAGGAACTTGTGTTCCGTGCGAGTCCCATCACAGTTTGTGGTTCGAGTCGGACGACGGGTGTGCAGCTCCGGTAGCCGGCGCCGGAGACGCGGATCCACCGTACGACTCGAACGACTACAGTGCGCGGGTGGCTGAGACGTTACCGCTCACTGGGGAGAGAACGGCCCCCGGGATCTGGCATGAGAACTACTGGTTCGCCCGGAGCGAGGCGGCGTACCGGTGGTTGGCCGACAGCGAAGGCAATGTCACCGGCACTGTCAGCGGCATCGTCAGCGGCACTGTCAGCAGCATTGTCAGGGGCCGCGTGCTCGACGCCGGCTGCGGCGAGGGGTACGGCGCTGAGCTGCTTCGCACGGCCGGCGCGGATGCCGTGATCGGCCTCGACTACGACAGTACGACGTTGCGCCACGTCGCCAAGGTCTATCCACAGATCAATCCACTGCGGGGGAATCTGGTCCAGCAAGGCCTGGCCGACGACTCCTTCGACCTCGTCGTCTCGATGCAGGCCATCGAGCACCTCTGGGACCAGCCGGCCTTCATCGCCGAGTGCGCGCGGGTGCTCCGACCGGGCGGCACGCTGGTGCTGTCGACGCCGAACCGGCTGACCTTCCCGAGCGGCAACTGGTACCACACCAAAGAACTCACCGCGGCCGAGTTCGTCGAACTGGTCGAGGCTCATCTGGATGTCACCGACGTCCTCGGCCTTCGGCACGGAGAACGCCTCGCCCATTGGGAGTCTGCGTACGGGTCGTGTGTGGATGCACAGCTGGCCGGCGAGCCGACGACCTGGTCGCCGGAACTGAGCGAGCTGGTCCGGTCGACCAGCTGCCTGGACTTCGAGATCAGCAGCAGGCCGGGCGACCTCGACGAGTGCCTTGACCTCATCGTTGTTGCCCGGCCCGCTGACGCCTGACCAGACCTATGGCCGGATGAAGCGCTCCACGATCTTGCCTGCGATCAGGTAGACCAGCGCCGCGATGCCCCAGTTCACCAGCAGTGTGTTCTTCGCCGTCTCGAGCCGGAACAGGTCCTTGAACGGCCCGACCAACTCGTGCCCGCGGGCGAGTATCCAGGTAACGATCTCGTTGCTCTGGTTCGTCTGGTCGAGTGCCGTGAACAGCGCACCGAGCGCCAGCACTCCCGCCGCCAGTACGGCGACCAGCCAGACCAGCGAGGCGATCATGTTCCGGATGTTGGCCACGCCTGAGCCGACGGCCGACATCGCGGCCTGGCTCTTGCCGCGGCTACCCTTGCCGACCCCGGGCGACTTCGTCGAAGCCGGCGGATTGCCGGCCGGCCCCTTCGAACCAGTCGCCTTCGAACCGGTCGCCGTCGAACCAGTCGCCTTCGAACCTGTCGCCGAACCTGTCGACGGCGAACCGGTCGACGGAACCGCGGGTTGTCTCGTCACCGGCTTGGTCATCGCCGTATCCGCTGCCGGCTTCTCAGCAGCGGCTTCTTCGGCTGCCTTCTCCCTCGCAGCCTTGTGGGCGGCCACGATCTCGGCCGCCGTTTGCGGCCTCCCGGGCTTGGTCGCCGTCGCGGTCGCGCTGCGACTGCTAGGCCCCGTCTCGCCCACTGGAGTCTCCTCAGCCTCCACAGGTGTCACCGCCTTCTCGGCTCCGGCGGTCGCTGCCGCCTTGTCGTCGTGAGTTCCCACGTCCATCTCCTCAGCCGGGGTCGGTTCCTCGTCCGCTGCCGGTACCGCTTGCTGCGGCTTTCTCTTCCTTCTGATACCCGGGACCGGGCGCGGCGACCACTTCCGCCGGGGGCCGGAGATCGGGGTGCCAGGGATCTGATTGTCAGGGATCTTGTCAGAGATATCGGCCGGCCTCTCGTCGTCCGCTGTCGCGATCGGCACCGACTCGACCGGCCGGTGCTTGGCAGCCGCGATCGACTCATCTTCCGCGGCCTGGTCGAGGATCGACCAGAGGTCCGCCGGTTCCACCCGCGCTTGGGACCGGGCAGCATTCACCAGGGCGGAGCCTTCCGCCGCCAGGCGTGCCGCGCCGGTCTGCTCAGCCACGCTGGATCTCCTCTCCGACAACGTCCGGGACATAATGCCCGTCCGGCGAGCAACTTGAGAACTCCTGGGCTACATCTGCTCTATCACCATCAGTAGGTGAATTGTTACGTGACGGCGCGTCGTCCTCGCTCAGCGGACGCTCCGCCGGCTCCCCGGCTCCGCCCGCATCAGCAGCCGGTACGACGGGCGCTCCCGCGCGGAGCCGGGCGTGCGTCTCGGCGTTACCCCGGGCCAGGTCCTCCAGGTAGGCCCGGCGCTCGGCGTCCGCGGCGTACCGGCTGATGCGGTCCTTCACCACCACGGCCGGTACGCCGACCGCGATGCTGTACTCCGGAATGTTGCCACGGGCAACGCTGTTCGCGCCGATCACCGCGCCGCGGCCGATGTCGGCACCGCGCAGCACGGTGACTTTCGTGGCCAGCCAGCAGTCCGGGCCGATCCGGACCGGCGACTTCACCAGGCCCTGGTCCTTGATCGGCACGCCGATGTCGTCGGTCTTGTGGTCGAAGTCGCAGATGTAGGTCCAGTCCGCGATCAGCGTGGAGGCGCCGATCTCGACGTCCAGGTAGCAGTTCACCGTCACGTCGCGGGCGAACACCACCTTGTCGCCGATCCGCAGGGTACCTTCGTGCGCGCGCAGCCGGGTCTCGTCGCCCAGGTGCACCCACTTGCCGAGGATCAGCCGGCCGTGACCGGGCCGGGCAACGATCTCCAGATTCTTGCCCAGGAAGACGAAACCCTCGGTGATCACCTGTGGGTGCCGCAGTTTGAACCAAGCAAACCGCCAGTACCGCTTGAGGTAGTACGGCGTCCACGCCCGGTGCCGGATCACCCAACGCAGATTCGCCGCGGTCAGCAAGCGCATCCTTCCATTATGTGCGAGCCACTCCGGTGATCGAGACGTTGTAGTAGAGCTCGTCAGGGACGACCTTGGCGAGGAGCCGGTCCGCCTTGGAGAGCTGCTGCCACGAGCGGTACGCGAACATCCGCCAGCCGAAGCCCAGCTTGTGGTCCGGTACGGCAGCCTCGAAGGTGCGGATCGGCCAACCAACCCAGGCAGCCAGCAACTCCTCCGTGACTGTGCGAACGTCCACCGCACCGGCGCGCTGAGCAGTCCGGGCCAGCGTGTCGGGGTCGAAGGTGTGCAGGTCGACGACCGCCTCGAGCGCAGCAGCCCGGGACGACTCGTCCAGTTCCTCCTGCGGGCGTCTCCACTCGGCCAGCGCGGGCAGTTTCGTCACGTTGGTGGCGGCCCACCAGGTCAGCCGGGAGAGCCTGCGCGACACGTAGTCGCCGTACCGGGTGGGTTCGCCGCAGATGACGAAGCGGCCGCCGGGCTTGAGTACCCGCAGCATCTCGCGGAACGCCAACTCGACATCCGGGATGTGGTGGATCACGGCGTGACCGACCACCAGGTCGAACTCATCGTCGTCGTACGGGAGCTTCTCCGCGTCGGCGACCCTGCCCTCGACGGCGAAGCCGAGCGCATCGGCGTTGCGCTTGGCGGCCTCGACCATGCCCGGGGACAGGTCCGTGACGTGCGCCTCGTGCAGGACGCCGGCGAGCTTCAGGTTCAGCGTGAAGAAGCCGGTACCGGCGCCGATCTCGAGGGACTTGCCGTACGGCCAGCCGGCGGAGCCGGCGATGTCGGTGAAGCGGTCCCGGGCGTAGCTGACGCAGCGTTCGTCGTACGAGATCGACCACTTCTCGTCGTAGGTGGAGGCTTCCCAATCGTGGTAGAGAACCTGGGCGAGCTTGTTGTCCTTCCAGGCCGCCTCGACCTCTTCCGCGGTGGCGGACGGCTTGGACTGTGCGGGTGCGGTCATCTGTCTCCTCAAAGGCCCTTGAACGCTGCTTTGCCGGGGCCGTTCTCCACGAAAGATTTCATGCCGATCGAGCGGTCCTCGGTGGCGAACAACGCGGCGAACTGTTGCCGCTCGATCTCCAGCCCGGTGCGCAGGTCGACCTCGAGCCCGGTGTCGATCGCCTCCTTCGCCGCCCGCAAGGCCAGAGCAGCGCCGTTGGAGAACCGAGAGGCCCAGGCAACCGCCGCCTCGTACACCTCGGCGGCGGGCACGACCTTGTCCACCAAGCCGATCTGCAACGATTCGGCAGCATCCACGAAACGACCGGTGTAGATCAAATCCTTGGCCTTGGACGGGCCGACCAGCCGGGAAAGCCGCTGGGTGCCACCGGCGCCGGGGATGACGCCGAGCAGGATCTCCGGCTGGCCAAGCTTGGCGTCGTCTGCCGCGATCCGGTAGTCGGCGCAGAGCGCGAGCTC
>JAWWPC010000020.1:0-14567 GCA_033851055.1 Kribbellaceae bacterium
ACTGCGGCCGGCAGATCCCGATGGCAGACGTAATCCCCCGGCTCGAAGCCGGCGAGAACGATCCGGCCTGCCTCGACTGCGGCGGGATCCTGAAGTCCGCGACCATCTCCTTCGGCCAGTCCCTCGACCAGGCCGTGCTGGACGCCTCGGTCGAAGCCGCCCGCGAGTGCGATCTCTTCGTCGCGATCGGCACTTCCCTGCAGGTATACCCCGCGGCCGGGCTCTGCGACGTTGCGCTCGGCTCAGGCGCCCGACTGGTGATCGTCAACGCCGAACCCACCCCGTACGACGACCAGGCGGCCGCGATCCACACCGACCCGATCGAGCAGGTACTGCCGCGGCTCTTCAGTTGACCGCCAGTTGACGGCCGCCGTGTGATCCGGACGCCCACACATACAGAAGTCCCTCTCGAGAGCGCCGCAATCGCTTGCCAGGCGGCTTGTGTATGCCTGGAGGTCCGCATCTCCGACCAATCGGCAGCGCGACGCCCGAACGGACCGACAGCGCGCCCCCGAACGGAGACCGCGCCCCGGGTCGGATACACAGCGTGCGTCAGACCTTCCGCTTGGTCACGCATGCCGCTAGCGTCCGGGCAGGTCATTCCGCTCTGGGGAGGGGTCCCGCGTGTCCAAGTCCGTCATGCTCCATGCCCGCACTCGTGCCCGCAGCCGCTTGGTAGCCGCGCTGACCTCGGTTGCCTTGGTCACGCTCGGACTCGGTACGGCGATCCCCGCGCCCGCGGGACCCGTGGCTGTCCCAGCATCCGTCCCTGCATCCATCACGGCCGACCGGGTGATCACCTTGGCTGGGTCGCTGCAGTCCGAGCTGGGTTGTCCGGCGGACTGGCAGCCTTCCTGCCCGCAGAGTGAGCTCACCAAGGGCAGCGGTACGTCGTACAGCAAGGTCTTCGACGTGCCGGCAGGCGCTTACGAGCTGAAGGTCACCGTCAACGGCGCCTGGGACGAGAACTACGGCGTCGGCGGTGTGCTCAACGGGCCGAACATCCCGCTGCGGATCGAGGGCCCGGCCAAACTGCAGTTCGACTACGACGACACCAGTCATGTCGTGTCGGTGAAGCCGGTCGACCTGGCGGGTGGCCTGACAGCCGCGGACAACGCACTGGCGACGCCGAGCCTTCGCAAGGACCTGACCAAGGAGCGGTTCTATTTCCTGATGGCGGACCGGTTCGCCAACGGGGACAAGTCGAACGACGCGGGCGGGCTGACCGGCGACCGGCTGACCACTGGGCTGGACCCGACGGACAAGGGCTTCTACCACGGCGGCGACCTGGCCGGGGTGATGCAGAAACTCGACTACATCAAGTCGCTCGGTACCACCTCGATCTGGCTGACCCCGTCGTTCAAGAACCGGCCGGTGCAGGGCTCGGGCGCGAACGTCAGCGCCGGGTACCACGGCTACTGGATCACCGACTTCACCCAGATCGACCCGCACCTGGGCACCAACGCGGACATGCGCAAGCTGATCGACCTGGCGCACGGCAAGGGGATGAAGGTCTTCTTCGACATCATCACCAACCACACCGCGGACGTGATCGACTACCAGTCCGGCCAGTACGGCTACATTCCCAAGTCGACCAGTCCCTACAAGGATGCTGCCGGCAACGTCTTCGACGACAAGGCCTATGCCGGCGGCGACACCTTCCCCCCGCTGGATGCGAAGACGTCGTTCCCGAACGTGCCGGTCTTCCGGACTCCGGCGGACGCGACGGTCAAGCAGCCGGCCTGGCTGAACGACCCGACGCTTTACCACAACCGCGGCGACTCGACCTTCGCCGGTGAGTCGGCCGAGTACGGCGACTTCGTCGGGCTGGACGACCTCTTCACCGAGCAGCCGAAGGTCCGCGACGGGATGATCGACGTCTACAAGACCTGGGCCGGGTTCGGCATCGACGGCTTCCGGATCGATACCGTGAAGCACGTCAACATCGAGTTCTGGCAGAAGTTCTCCCCCGCGATCCTGGACTACGCGAAGTCGGCCGGGAAGAAGGACTTCTTCATGTTCGGCGAGGTGTACGACGCCGACCCGAAGCTGATGTCCACCTACACCACCAAGGGCGCGCTGCAGGCGACACTCGACTTCGGCTTCCAGGCGAACGCGGTCGCCTTCGCCGAAGGCAAACCGAGCAGCCAGTTGCGAGATTTCTACGCGAATGACGACTACTACACCGACGCCGACTCGAACGCGTATCAACTGCCGACGTTCCTCGGGAACCACGACATGGGCCGCGTCGGCACCTTCCTCAAGCAGGCGGGCGCCAGTGGGAGCGAGCTATTCCAGCGGGACGAGCTGGCGCACTCGCTGATGTTCCTCACCCGCGGCCAGCCGGTCATCTATTACGGCGACGAGCAGGGCTTCACCGGTGCGGGTGGTGACAAGGACGCCCGGCAGGACATGTTCGCCACCAAGACCGCGGACTACACCGATGACGAGGTCGTGGACGGTACCGGTACCACGACGATCGGCAGCAAGGACCGCTTCGACACCAACGCGCCGATGTACCAGCACATCGCTGGACTACAGAAGCTCCGCGCACAGTACCCAGCCCTCGCCGACGGCACCCAAGTCGCCCGCTACTCCTCCAACGCCGGCGGGCTGTTCGCCTTCAGCCGCTTCGGCCAGGACCAGACCGAGTACCTTGTGGTGGCCAACAATGCGACCACCGCTAAGTCCGCCACCGTGCCGACTTACATGACCCACAGCCGCTTCAAAGCGATCTACGGCGGCAACAGCACGATCAAAACCGACCGCGAGGGCCGCGTGACGGTCACCGCCGCGCCGCTGTCCGTCACGGTCTACCGGGCCACCGCCCCGCTGCAGCACCGCAGCAAGGCACCGGCGGTCTACATGAGCTCCCCCGAGGCCGGGGCCACCGTTGGCGGTCGCGCGGAGATTGCCGCCGCTGTGCCGGAGAACACGCCGGTCACCGTGACGTTCGGCTTCCGCCCGGTCGGTACGACGGCGTGGCAGCGGCTCGGGTCGGACGACAACGCGCCGTACCGGGTGTTCCACGACGTGAGCGGGCTGCCGAAGGGCACCCTGCTGGAGTACCGGGCGGTTCTCAAGGATGCCTCCGGCAACTATTCCGTCTCCGGCTCCTACGGCATTGTCGGCGATGCCCCGGCCCCCGGTGGAGGTGGTGGCGGCACTGGCCCGGTCACCCAGCCGGCGAACGTCAGCGTGCCCGGCGACCACAACAGCGAGATGGGTTGTGCCGCCGACTGGGCACCGGACTGCGATCAGGCTCAGCTCAAGCTCGACCCGAAGGACCAGGTCTGGAAGGGCACCTACACGTTGCCGACCGGCGAGCACGCATACAAGGCCGCGATCAACAAGTCGTGGGATGAGAACTATGGTGCCGGGGGTAACCTCAACGGCGGCAACATCTCCTATACGGCGCCGGCTACGCCCGTCACGTTCTACTACGAACACGGGCGGCACTACGTCACGTCGGATGCCGAGGGCCCGATCATCACCGTGCCCGGCTCGTTCCAGTCCGAGCTCGGCTGTTCGGCCGACTGGTCGCCCGACTGCATGCGGCCGTGGCTGACCGACCCGGACGGCGACGGCACCTACACCTGGTCGACGAGCGAGATCGGAGCAGGCAGCTATGAGGCGAAGGTCGCACACGGCCTATCGTGGAACGAGAGCTACGGCGCCGGCGGCACCCCGAACGGCGGCAACATCGCTATCACCGTGCCTGGGGACGGACTCGTCGTCACCTTCTCCTACGTTCTGGCCACTCATATGCTGACAGTCACCTCGTCGAAGCCCGGCGCCCAACCTGACCTCGAGCTGGCCAAGGCGTACTGGCTCAGCCGCGACCTGCTCGCCGTACCGGCGGTGGCCCACCCTGAGCGGTCGCGTTGGCGGTTGCACTGGTCGCCGAACGGTTCCCTCGCAATCGATGCAAACGACATCGGTGGCTCATCGGCCGGCCTCCGCTACGACCCTGCCGGGATCCCGCCGACGGTGCTGGCCAAGTTCCCGCAACTGAAGGGCTACACCGCTCTGCGGCTCGATCATGGGGACGCCCGGCAGATCCTCACCGGCCAGCTAGGACTCGCCCAGTACGACGATGCCGGGGCGTTGCTCGACGCCACCGGCGTACAGATCCCTGGCGTCCTGGACGATCTGTACGCCGGATCGGCGTCCGGCCGGGCGTATGGGGTGACCTGGCACGGTGGTGTGCCGCGGTTCACCCTCTGGGCGCCGACGGCACAGAAGGTCAGCCTGCTCGTCGGATCGCAGCGGGTGGGGATGCTTCAGAACTCCGACGGATCCTGGTCAGTCGAGGGGCGGCGGGACTGGAAGAGTGCGAAGTACCGGTACGAGGTGACTGTGTTCGCGCCGACCACCGGCAAGGTGGAGACCAACGTCGTCACCGACCCATACTCAATCGCCTTGACCACTGACTCGACGTACTCGATAGCGGCGGATCTCGACGATCCGGCCGGCATGCCTTCGCTGTGGTCTGGCACTCCCGCTCCGACGCTGTCGCGGGGCGTGGACTCGACGATCTACGAGCTACAAGTGCGGGACTTCTCCATCAGCGACCCAACCGTCCCGGCGGCACATCGCGGGACCTACCTGGCGTTTGCGGACGAGGGCAACGGCACGAAGCACCTGCGCGAGTTGGCTCAGGCTGGTCTGAACACTGTTCACCTGTTGCCGACGTTCGACATCGCCTCGATCCCTGAGGATCCGGCTACCCAGCAGAAGCCGGCCTGCGATCTCAAGTCGTTCGCGCCGGACTCGGAGGAGCAGCAGGCCTGCGTCACGGCCGTGGCCGACAAGGATGCCTTCAACTGGGGCTACGACCCGTACCACTGGCTCGCGCCGGAAGGCTCGTACGCGACCCAGCGGGACGGGCTTGCACGGGTCGCCGAGTTCCGCACGATGGTCGGCGGGCTGCACAAGTCGGGGCTGCGCGTCGTACTGGATCAGGTTTACAACCACACGCCGGCCGCTGGGCAGGCGCCGACCTCGGTGCTCGACAAGGTCGTGCCCGGGTACTACCAGCGGCTGAACGCGAGCGGCGGGGTGGAGAACTCGACCTGCTGCAGCAACGTCGCCACCGAGCACGCGATGGCCGAGAAGATCATGGTCGACAGCACGGTGTCCTGGGCGCGCAACTACCGCGTCGACGGGTTCCGCTTCGACCTGATGGGCCACCACAGCAAGGCCAACATGCTGAATGTCCGGGCCGCTCTGGACGAGCTGACTCTCGCCAAAGATGGTGTCGACGGCAAGAAGATCTATCTCTACGGTGAGGGCTGGAACTACGGCGAGGTGGCGAACGACGCGCGCTTCGTCCAGGCCCGCCAGGGCAACCTCGGCGGGACCGGTATCGGCACCTTCTCCGACCGTCTCCGTGATGCCGTTCGTGGCGGCGGCCCGTTCGACGACGACCCGCGAATCCAGGGTTTCGGCTCCGGTGCCGCGAGTGACCCGAACGGTGCCCCGGCCAACGGCTCGCCCGCTGAGCAGGCGAAGCGGCTCGCCCATGACACCGACCTGGTACAGCTCGGCCTGGCCGGCAACCTGCGCGCGTTCACCTTCCGCTCGGCCGACACAGGTTCCGTCGTACGAGGCGATGCGGTGGACTACAACGGCGCCCCAGCCGGATATGCCGATCAGCCGGACGAGGTGATCAGCTACGTCGATGCCCACGACAACGAAACGCTCTGGGACTCCCTCACCTACAAGCTGCCGGCCTCGCTGCCGATGAGTGACCGGGTCCGGATGAACACGTTGTCGCTGGCAACGACGGCGTTGTCCCAGACACCGTCGTTCTGGCACGCGGGCGCCGACCTGCTGCGCAGCAAGTCGCTGGATCGCAACTCCTACAACTCGGGCGACTGGTTCAACACCCTCGACTGGACCGGCGCCGACAACGGCTTCGGCCACGGCCTGCCACCCAAGGCGGACAACGAGTCCAAGTGGCCCTTCATGAAGCCGCTGCTCGCGAACCCTGCACTGAAGCCGTCCGCCGCTGACGTCGGCACGGCCAGTGCGCAGGCGGCCGGCCTACTGAAGCTGCGGTTCTCCACGCCGCTGTTCCGCCTCGGCACGGCCGACCTGATCGACCAGAAGGTCACCTTCCCACTCAGCGGTACGCCGGACGCGAAGCCAGGTGTCGTCGTCATGCGCATCGACGACACCGTCGGCCCGAACATCGACCCGTCCCTGCGCGGTGTCCTGGTCGTCTTCAACACCACCGGCGCGGCGGTCACCCAACAGGTCCCGGGCCTCAGGGGTCAGTCGCTGAGTCTCTCCGCCATTCAAAACGCCGGCGTCGACCCCGTCGTCAAACAGACCACTTGGTCCTCTGCTGACGGAACAGTGACCGTCCCGGGCCGAACGGTCGCCGTACTAGTCCAACGCTGACTCGAACAAGCTCGCCAACAGGTCATCGGTCTCGGGCGGCTCGGCGTCCGTGCCGGTGTAGGAAAGGGAGAGCTGCCGGCTGGCGTCGGCTGAGTGATAGCTGCCGGTGAGGTAGCCGAAGATCCCGCCGGTGTGGCCCCAGACGACCAAACCGCCGGGCAGCTCTACTCGGCCGATGCCAAGACCGTAGCCGCCCCCGCCGTCTCCGGTGTCGACGGTCGTCAGCATGGCCTCGAGTTCTGCCGGCCGGAGCAACTCACCGGTCAGCAGAGCCGCGTAGAACCGATTGAGGTCTTGCGCCGTCGAGACGATCTCGCCGGCTGCCCAAGCCTTCGACGCGTTGAACTCGGCCAAGTCCACAAGCTCGCCGTCCACGGGCAGGTAGCCGTGCGCGTGCGGCTCGGGAAGCGTCACCTCATCACCCGGCACGATCGTCTGCCGCAGGCCCAACGGCTCCAACACGCGCGCCCGGATCGCCTCCGCATAGGAACTGCCTGTCGCGACCTCTATCAGCAACCCGAGCAGGATGTAGTTGGTGTTGGAATACGACCACGACGAACCCGGCGCGAACAGCGGATCGTGTGCGGTTGCCATCCCGATCGCGCGTTGCGGCTCCCAGTGGTTGTACCGGTCGAGCACGATCTGCTTCGGCTCGGGCAGATCGTCGGTGTAGTTGTAGAGACCGCTGGTGTGGTTGAGCAGCTGGCGCACCGTGATCCCGTCACCACCTGGAACCACGCCCGGAAACCACCGTTCACACGAGTCGTCGAGCCCCACCAGCCCGTCGCTCACCAGCGAGAGCACGACCGCGGCCGTGTACGTCTTGGTGACGCTCCCGATCCGGAACCAGCCCTCCGGATCGACCAGCCGGTCCGTTCCGACCTCGGCAACACCGCTGGCGCCGCGCCACAGGCCGTGCTCGTCCCGATAGTGCATCAGGACACCGGCAGCCCCGCCGGCCACCAACGAGTCGAGGACCTTCTGCAAGCGTTGCTCCCGGAGCGGCATTCCCTCACCCTGCCGCACGAACCGGTCAACAGTGTGGCAGGGGCCCTTCACCACTCAGTTCGGCTGCATCCGCCCCAGGACGGACGCCAGCAAGGCTGGGTCGACCGATCCGCCGGAGACGACCGCGGCCGTGGTCGTTCCCGCGGGCACGACGTCATGCATCCAGGCGGCGACGGCGACGGCACCCGACGGCTCGACCACGAGTCGCCCTTCGATCGCCAGATGGCGCATCGCCGCGAGGATCTGCTCGTCGCTGACGGTGACGATCTCGTCGACATAGCGGCGGACGTGCTCCCACGGATGAACCCCGAGCGCGGTGGTCCGCAACCCGTCGGCCACTGTGCGGTAGGTGCGTTCCGGCTCCCAGCTGATGCGCCGACCCTCCCGAAGGCTCTCGGCTGCGTCCGCCGCCAGTTCCGGCTCGATCCCGACGACACGAACATCGGGCCGGAGTGCCTTGACGGCTGTCGCCACCCCGGAGATCAGCCCGCCGCCGGAGACCGGGACGAGGACGACATCGAGATCGGGCACCTGCTCGAGGAGTTCCAGCCCGACCGTGCCCTGGCCGGCGATGATGCGCGGGTCGTCGTACGGCGGCACATGCACGTACCCTTCGGCCGCCAACTCCAACGGGCGGATGTCGCGCCGCGCGGCGGGCACGAGCTCCACCTCGGCGCCGAGCGCGCGGACGGCGTCAACCTTGTTCGCCGGCGCCGCGTCCGGCATCACGATGACCGCGCGCAGGCCGAGCCGGTGGGCGATCCACGCCACCGCCCGAGCGTGGTTTCCGGACGACTGGGCGACGATGCCTCCTGCGCGGGCCTGGTCGAGGACCTGAGCGATCGTGTTGTACGCACCCCGCAGCTTGAACGCGCCGGTCGGCTGGAGCGACTCGGCCTTGCAGTGCAGCAGTTCCTCGGGCCGGGTGGGGTGCGGAAGGGCGATCACCGGAGTGCGCAGGACGACCCCGGCGATCCGGTCGGCGGCGGCGCGGATGTCGTCCAGCCCGACCAGCCGTGCGTCCGTATCGGGGCCTGTCTGCGTGCTCATATGGTCCGGGCTCCTTGCCGGGAGAGGGCCATGGCGACGACCGTGCCAGCGCTGATGGCGACGTCCGCGACGTCGTTCAGAACTGTCTTCCGGTTAATTACTCGACCGCCGGTCAGCAGCAGGTCGCACTCGGCGATCTGCGCGTTCACCGACTCAGGTTGCGACACCATGGAACCGTCCTCTCCGGGCCGCCGGGCGTTCGACCCGAAAGGCTTCGACGTTAAATGATTCGACGTAAAGATATTCGAGGCGGCAAAGACGCTGCTCTCGAAGGGGCGCGCAGTGGACCATAACCACGATCACGTGGAGGCGTGGGCGGCGCAGTGGCCCGTACTTGGACGTCAATGTCCGCAGTGCGTCAGCGTGCGATCGCCAGAGTCTCACCAGCCCGGCCTGTGGCAGTACAGCGCAGCCAACCGGCCGGCGGCGACGAAGGCGCAGATTGCGAGCAGTACGACGTTGGCTGCAACCGGCCGCGGCTCCTTCAGCGAAGCGTGCGAGACAGCCGCTCCCATCATCACGATGCCCAGGCCGATCGCCGCCGCCGGAGTGAGCGCCGGATAGCGGTCGATCGCCCACGGTGCGACCAGGCCGACCACCGCGAACAGCTCGCTCACGGCGACGACGCGGACCAGCGGCATCGGAACCGGTGCGATGCCGGTCTGACCAGTCGCGATCAGCCGATCCCGCGACATCGTCGACTTGGCCACGCCGGACACCGTGAACACGACAACCAGTACGCCGGTTGCGATCCAGGCTGCGAGGTTCATGGTTCGTCTCCTCCAAGAGTTCGGTTACGGTCGGAGACGAACGACCACCCGACGGTGTGACATCGGACCGCGATGTCACTGAGAAACAGACTGGATCGTCTCAGAGGGCGTGATGGAACAGATCAGTTATCCAGCGCTCAGGCCGTTGCTGCTGTCGATCGCGTACCGGATGCTCGGCAGCTTCGGTGACGCCGAGGATGTCGTCCAGGAGGCCTTCCTGCGTCTGCACCGGGAAACGGTCGAGGGCCGCGAAGTCGAATCGACCAAGGCCTTCCTCACCACCGTGACGACCAGGCTCGCGATCGACCAATTGCGGTCGGCCCGCCGGCAGCGGGAGACCTACGTGGGCCCCTGGCTGCCCGAACCAGTGGTCGACGAGTACGTCGATCTGGCCGATAGCGCGGCCTTGTCCGATTCACTGTCGACGGCTTTCCTGCTCGTGCTCGAGCGGCTCTCCCCCGACCAGCGGGCCGTGTTCCTCTTGCATGACGTGTTCGGCTACTCGTACGAGGAAGTCGCAACCATCATGGCGAAGAGCCAGTCGGCCTGCCGGCAGATCGCCGTCCGGGCCCGTCGGCAACTCGAGGAGGACAGACCACGGTTCGACACGTCGCCACGGGAGCGCGACGAGCTGGCCCGAAGGTTCTTCGCGGCCTGCCAAGACGGTCAACTGGACGGCCTCGTGGCGATGCTGGCTCCGGACGCGACGTTCACCGGCGACGGTGGCGGCAAGGGCAAGGGCCTGCGACGACCGGTGTTCGGGGCGGATCGGGTCGGGCGGGTACTGCTCGGGTCGTTCGGCAAGATGGCGCGCTTCCGGGTCACCACTGAGCCGGTCCACGTCGGCGGTCATCCAGGTCTGCGGATGAGCGATGCCGATGGCCGCACTGTCGGAATCTGGTCTTTGCTGATCACCGACGGCGTGGTCGTCGCCATCCACGGCGTGGTGAATCCGGACAAGCTCACCCACCTGCAGGGCTCCTCGTCAGTCAGGTAGATCCGCTGGTTCCCATAGATCAACCGATCTGCTCTGGCTCCGCCTGACCTGTCGACCATCCACGGCACCGCCACATCGAGGACACCGGAAGGTCAGCGAAGGCCCATCGCGCCAATCGCAGACAAGACATTTCAGCTGGAATTTCCGGCGATATTCGGGTGAATGCTGACGAATTTGTTCGGCGTCCAAAACTCGTACACCCTTCGCTGGCATCACAAAAATCACTCTGGCGAAGATGCCACTCGAACGGCGTGTCCGAGTGGCGGGCGGCAAGCCCCTATTTCAGAACTGAGGCGCTGCGCTGCCGGTCAATCTGCGGAGTCACCGTGCCAGGACCGCCACAGCGCCGCGTAGGCGCCGTCGCCCCGGAGCAGCTCGTCGTGTGAGCCGATCTCGATGATGCGGCCGGCGGCCATGACGGCTACCCGGTCGGCGTCGTGTGAGGTGTGCATCCGGTGGGCGATCGCCAGCACCGTCCGGCCGTCGAGGATCAAGGCCAGGGCGCGCTCGACGCTGCGGGCGGTCGTGGGGTCCAGCATCGAGGTGGCCTCGTCCAGGACGACCGTGTGTGGATCAGCGAGGACTACTCGGGCCAAGGCGATCTGCTGGGCATGCGCCGTCTCCAGCGTCAGGCCGCCGTTGCCCAGCACCGTGTCCAGACCATCTGGCAGGTCATCCGTCCAGCTCGCACCCACGGCCTGCAGGGAGGCTCGCAGCTCTGCATCGTCTGCGGTCGGCCTCGCGATCAGCAGGTTGTTGCGGACCGACTCGGCGAAGACGTGGTGGTCCTGCGTGACCAGCACGATCTGCCGGCGGAGCTGTTCGGGTGGAAGCTCGGCGACAGACACGCCGCCCACCGTGACCGCCCCGGTCCGCGGGTGCTCGATGCCGGTCAGCAGACGACCCAGAGTCGACTTTCCGGCACCGGAGAGTCCGACGATGGCGAGATGCTCGCCCGGCTGGATGCGGAGGCTCACCTCGGTCAGCACGTCAGGTCCGCCGGGATAGGCGAAGCAGACGTCGTCCACCTCGATCCGGTCGTCCGCCGGGCTGGATGCCGTCGTGGGGGCGGGGCGGGCCATCGTCTCGATCCCCTCCAGCCGGGCGAAGGAAGCCGCCGAACTCTGGATCTGATCGATCCACAGCTCGAACACATCCAACGGCCCGGCCAGCTGGCGAAGGTAGAAGGCAGCGGCGATGATCGCGCCCAGGCTGATCCGGCCGCTGCCGTACAAGGCTCCGCCGGCGAGCAGCACCGCCACCAGGGGCAGCACATAGGAGACGTCGACGACCGGGAACAGCACGGTCCGCAGCGTCAGGGTCCGCAGCCGGGTGGTGCGGGAGTACTCGATCGCCTCGACGCCCGCCCGCAGCCGGCGTTCCTGGAGCCCGAAGGCCTCGACCGTCCGGCCACCGGAGACGGTCGCGGTGAGCACCTCGGTCAGCGTCGAGCTCGCGGCGCCGGCCTCGAGATAGGCCGTTCGGGCCCTGGCCAGGTACCACCGAGCGGCGAACCAGATGCCCGACAGGCCGATCACGGCGCAGCCGCCCATCAGCGGATCGATGGCGAAGACGGCGACGAAGATGAACAGCGTCTGGACGACGGCGATCAGCACGTCGGGAACCGCGTCCCGCAAGGCGAACGCGACCGAGTTCACGTCGGTCGACGCCCGTGAGGTGATGTCGCCGGTCGGCACCCGCTCGGCGACCGCGGCCGGTAGCCGCAGTACCCGGCGAAGGAACTGCTCGCGAACCTCCGCCGAGGTCCGTTCGCCGAATCGTGCTCCGACGTTGCGGGCGTAGCGCGTGAGCACCAGCTGCAGCGCCGCACAGACCACGATCAACAGGGCCAGGCGGTCGATCTGCTGACCCCCACGGCCGCTGACGACCGCGTCGACAATCTTGCCGAGCAGCCAGGGCCCACCGAGTCCGGCCAGGGTTGCCAGCACGTTCAGCAGCACCATCAGGGCGAAGGTTCGGCGCGCGAGACGGATCAGCTTCAGCCCTGCCCGCCAGGTCTCCCGCTTCGTCGCAACCGGAAGATGACCGTCCGGCAAGGTCGGGTCGTCGGCCATCAGCTGCGCCCTGACGTCGGCGTCGCGCCTAAGTTCTCGTCCTGTGCGGACTCACCCAGGGCACGGGAAACGAGCAGCTGGTAGCCGGGTACGCCGTCCAGCAGCTCGTGATGCGTTCCGGTCGCGGCGACCTTTCCGTCGACCAGGAAGTACACGACGTCGGCGACGTCCAGGACGGCCGGTGAGGTGGTCGTCACCAGGGTCGTCAGATCCGTACGGGCAGCTCGCAACCGCTGCGCGATCAGAGTTTCGGTGTACGCGTCGACCGCCGAGGTGGGTTCGGAGGCCAGCAACAGCTCCGGTTCTGCGGCGACGGCGCGGGCCAGCCGGATCCGTTGCCGCTGGCCTCCCGAGAAGTTGCGCCCCTGCGGCGCGACAGCTGTCGCCAAGCCGTCCGGCGCGGCCGCCAGGATGTCCTCTGCCGCCGCAGTGTGCAGTGCACCGACCAGGAGCGCATCGTCTCGGTCGAACCGTCCGGACACCACTTCGCGGAGCGTTCCGGCGAAGAGGTCGGCTCCGTTGTCCGCCACCAGGATTCGCTGCCGGACCTCGGCCGGCTCGATCGCCGCGAGCCGCTGGCTGCCCCAGGTGACGTCCGACCCGCAGAAGCCGCCCAGCCGGTCGATGACGATCGACGCATCGAGAGGGCGGGCACTGGCGACCGCGGTGAAACTCCCCGGCCGAAGCGTCACTCCGGAGTCCGGATCGCGCAGCACTGCTCCGGCGGCAGGTCCCGGCTCACCAGCCACCGACAGTGAGTCGGGGCGGGCAGCCAGGAAGCCCACGACCCGCCGTGCGGCCACGATCCCCTGATTGATGTCCGAGGCACTCTCGATCAGGGTAGCGAGCGGTACGACGAGGAAGGCGACATAGCCGTAGGCGCCGACCAGATCACCGACCGAAAGATCCCCGCCGGCGACCATCCGCGCGGCCATCCAGGTCACCCCGGCCAGGAAGACGACCGGAGCTCCGACCGCGATGGCCGGGATCCAGCTCGCGATCGAGGCGACCCGGTAGCCCTCGTCACGCAGCTCGCCCGAGCCCCGCTCGAAGCGCGCCGAGAACATCGGTTTGCCACCGACCCCGTTCAGCACGTGAAGCCCCTGAACGATGTCCACCATGCGCGCCGTGAGGCGTCCCTGACGCTCGCGGTAGACCGTCGCACGGTTCTGGAGCCGACCGAGGATCGGCCCGATCAGAACGACGATCACGGGAAGGCCCAGCAGCACGACCGCGGCCAGGACCGGCGACATGGCGAAGAGCAGCAACGCAACGACGACACAGGAGACGACCGCGCCGACGCCGGGACCGACCACGGTCATGGTGTTGCCGACCACCCAGGCATCACTCATGCCGATGGTCGCCACCTCGCCGGTGGTGGTCTTGCGGTTCAGCGCGCTGCCGAGCACCGTCGAGTGGACCACGACGGCATGGACTGTGCGGTAGGCGGCGTCCAGCCTCATCTTGGTCATGGTGCGATGCCGCAGAATCGCCACGAAGGCAATCAGGACGCCTGCCGCGAGAAGGCCATCGATCCACGGCAGGAGCGGCTGAAGCCCATTCCGGCGTAGCCCTTCGTCAGTGGCCCGGGCCAGCAGGTACGGGGTCAGGGCGAGTCCGACCATCCAGACAATACTGAGAAAGGACCCCAGCGCGGCCCGGCGACGCTGACGGCCCAGCAGCCAGAACAGGTACCGCACCGGGCTCCGCAGAGCAGCAGGTCCAGGAACGCCGTACTTCGCGGTCACCGCGCACCGAAAGCGATGGACAAATACGCACGCGCCGCTATCCGGCAAGTCCGTCCCGGACGTCCCCCGGCAGTCGGCAACGCATTCAGCGAAGCGAATTCGGCGGCACTGGTCATTTGGGGTGTCGGACCGGTCACCGTGGGCACCCGTGAAACCTACGGTGACCACTCGACCGCGGTCAAGACAAGTCCATTGCAACACCTTCGCGATCGAGCGGTACAGGCCGAGCACGTAGGGGCGACCGTTGGAGTGGAGGTCGCCGTGGATGGCTCGGACGCGGGCGGTCAGCTCGGCAGTTGTCCATCGGTCAGCCCTGTCATAGCCTCGTACCGCAACGGCTTCTCCCTTTGTTTTCATTGTTTTGATAGACAACGAAAATCAAAAGGTAGGAGTCGTTGTTTTATTGAGCGCGACACGCGCTATTGGCCGGAAAGAGTCCAGATTGTTCTACAAGGGCTTGGGTGCTCGTCAGGAATTAATACCGCTCAGTTCGATTCAGTGCTTATGAATA
>JAWWPC010000064.1:0-2921 GCA_033851055.1 Kribbellaceae bacterium
CAGCACGTACGACCCGAACGCACCGAGCATGTAGAAGGCACCGTGGGCGAAGTTGACCACGCCGAGCATTCCGAAGATGACGGCGAGGCCGAGGGCGAGCAGGGCGTAGAACGCCCCGCCCACCAGCCCGTTGAAGGCCTGTTGCAGCATGGCCGCCCCTACAGCTTGCAGCCGGGGTCGGCCGGCTGGAACGCCTGGTCGGCCGGGATGGTCTTGAGGACCTTCTCGTAGTCCCAGGGCTCCTTGACCTCGCTGGACGGCTTCACCTGGGCCAGGGACACGTCGTGCAGCAGCAGGTGGTCCTGTGCCCGGATGGTCGCGTTGTGGGCGAAGGAGTCGTTGAACTTGAGGCCTTCGAGCTGCTTGACCACGGTGTCGGACTTGTCGGTGCCGGACCGCTGCACCGCCTCGAGGTACTGCGTGGCCGCAGAGTAGTTGGCGGCGTTCGGAAAGGTCGGCCGCTTGCCCGTCTTGGCCAGGAACTTGTCAGCCCAGGCGCGGTTCTCCGGGGAGGCGTTCCAGTACCACGCGTCGCTGAACTTGGTGCCGGCCAGCGCATCCGACCCGAGGGAGTGGATGTCGGTGATGAACATCAGCCCGACCGCGAGCCCGATGCCCTTGTCGCGCAGCTTGTACTCGTTGTACTGCTTCACGAGGTTGACCAGGTCACCGCCGGCCTGCATGGTGCCGAGCACCTGCGGCTTCGGGCTGAGACCGGGGGCCTTCAGCAGGAACGTGGAGAAGTTGTCGTTGGGGTAGGGCGTGGGATCGCTCTTGATGATGGTGCCGCCGGCGCCCTTCACCGCGGCGGTGAAGTTCTTGTTCATGTCCTGGCCGAACGCGTAGTCCGGGTAGACGATGTACCAGTTCTTCGCGCCGTCCTTGGTCACCGTGTCGCCGGTGCCGTGCGCCAGCATGTAGGTGTTGTAGCCGTAGTGGAAGGTGTACTTGTTGCACTGGGCACCTTCGAGTGCGGTGGTGGCGGCGCCCACGTCGAAGAACACCTTCTTCTTGGCCTTGGCGATGTTGGCGACCGCGAGCGCGGCGGCCGACGACGGCACGTCGAGGATCACGTCTGCCTGCTGCCGGTCGTAGAGCTCCTGGGCCTTGGTGTTGGCGATGTCCGGCTTGTTCTGGTGGTCGGCGGAGAGCACGTCGATCTTCTTGGCGACGGCCTTGTCGCCGTACTTGGCCTTGTAGTCGGCGACCGCCATCTTGACGGCCTCGACGCTGCCCTTGCCGGACAGGTCGGCGTAGATTGCGGACTGGTCGTTGAGCACGCCCAGCACGACCTTGCCGTCGCTGATCTTCCCCCCGCCCCCGCCGGGTCCGCCCGCACAGCCGGCGAGCAGTGCTCCGGTGACCGCGAGCACGGCCGTACGTCCGAAGGCATTCATGGTCTTCTCCCTTGATTCAGATTCCGAGGTAGTCGAGGAGCTCGTGTTCGCGTGCCCGCATCTGGTCGTTGTCCAGGGACTCGACGATGCGGCCCTCGGCGAGCAGGTAGTGACGGTCGGCCACGGTCGCGGCGAAGTGCACGTTCTGCTCGATGAGCAGCACCGTGACGCCCTGCCGTTTGACCTCGCGGAGGATGTCGCCGATCTGCTGGACGATCAGCGGGGACAGCCCCTCCGTGGGTTCGTCGCAGAGCAGCAGCCGGGCGCCCGTCCGCAGCACCCGGGCGAGCGCGAGCATCTGCTGTTCGCCGCCGGACAGCTTGGTACCGGCGAAGTTCCGGCGCTCACGCAGCCGGGGAAACGTCTCGTACACCCGCTCCAGCGGCCACGGCTCCGGGCCGACCGCCGGCGGGAGGGTGAGGTTCTCCTCGACGCTGAGGGTGGCGTAGATGCCGCGATCGTCCGGGACGTAGCCGAGCCCGCGCCGTACCCTCCGGTGGGCGGCCAGCCCGGTGACGTCGTCGCCGCGAAAGGCGACGGCACCCTCGGCGCGGTCGTGCAGACCCATGATGCAGCGCAGCAGCGTGGTCTTGCCCGCGCCGTTGCGGCCGACCAGGGTGACGATCTCGCCGTCCTCGACCTGCAGCGACACCTCCCGCAGGACCTGGGCCTCGCCGTACCAGGCGGAGAGCTTCTCAACCGTGAGCATGGGCGTCTCCCAGATAGGCGCTGATGACCCGTGGATCGTGGCGGATCTCGGCGTACGGGCCCTCGACCAGCACGCGGCCGTTCTGCAGCACGGTGACCCGGTCGGCGAGGGTGGAGACGACGCTCATGTTGTGCTCGACCATGACGACCGTCCGGCCCTGCCGGACCCTGCCGACCAGTTCCACCGTCCGCTCGATGTCCTCCACGCCCATGCCCGCCGTCGGTTCGTCCAGCAGCAGCACCTTGGGGTCGAGGGCCAGGGCCAGGGCGAGTTCCAGGGCGCGCTTGCGGCCGTAGGCGAGGGTGCCCGCGGGGATCTCGGCGTGGTCGGCCAGCCCCACCTGGTCGAGCAGCTCCATCGCCCGGCCGGAGAACCGGTCGAGTGCCTTGTCCGAGCGCCAGAACCGCCAGCCCAGGCTGGTACCGCTCTGCAGCGCCAGCTCGACGTGCTCACGGGGTGTCAGCTGCGCGAACAGGCTCGTGATCTGGAAGGACCTGGCCACGCCCAGCCGGGCGACCTGTTCGGGGCGCCTGCCGGCCAGGTCCCGGTCGCCGAGCAGGATGCTCCCGGCCGTGGGGGTGAGGAACCCGGTCAGCAGGTTGAACAGGGTGGTCTTGCCGGCCCCGTTCGGACCGACCAACGCGTGCACGCTGCCCTCGGCGACGTCCAGGTCCACTCCGTCGACGGCGCGGAAACCCCTGAACTCTTTGACCAGGCCCTGTGCTCTGAGAACAGGACCGTCCATGCGCGTCCTCCTGTGTCCGTCCGTGTCGCTCGTCCGTGTGATTCGTCCGTGATGTCCGGCCGTGGGTGTC
>JAWWPC010000347.1:0-2945 GCA_033851055.1 Kribbellaceae bacterium
GTAGTGCCGGGATGACCCCGGTCAGGCCCACCTCCTCCACTTTCCCAAGATCCACGGGCTTGGCGCCGGACAGCGCGAAGAGGTCGCGGGTCCGGATGCCGAGCGCCGTGCACGGCTCACCGGTGACGGTGTAGGCGACGCCGTCATCGTGCAGGACATTGACGATGTGCTGGTCGATGAGGATCTTCATGGACTGGGGCAGCAGCAGCGGTGCCACCAGATCGGCCGCGTACTCGGTCGCGTGGTTGACCAGATCGGCGGGGGCGGGCCGCACCGAATGGGCCCCGAGAGCCCTTCGTAACGATTCCCAGGAAGGGGCGGAGCCCGCCTCCACCACGACGGCGGCCAGAAATCGCTGGACGCTGCTGGTAGTACTGAACGCATAGACACGGGTGGCCAGACAGCGCCCGGGGGGTAGCCCGAGGACTTCGGGGAGCTCGTCGGCGTGAGCGATGGCACGCGGAAGTCGTACGATCTCGTGCAGCGTTTCCCGCTCGAGTAGCAAGCGGTGAATGGCCAGGGCGTCCTTCATCGTGGTTCGGCCTCCTCCGCCCCCGAGTAGCGTGTTCAGAACGTAACTCGGGGATCGCACGGTGTGAAGCCCGATCGAGCAGCCGATCCGTTCCGTAGCCGACCACAAGGACCTACCCTCGATGGCCGAGTCGAACGACCTGACCCCGGACCAGCAGAAGGCGATCGCCGAGCTGCTGCGCCGCGACGCTCCCGTGGCCGACCAGCTCGGCCACCGGTTCGCCGCCGCCGGCCATGAGCTGGCGCTGGTGGGCGGGCCGGTACGGGATGCGCTGCTGGGCCGGCCGGGCAACGACCTGGACTTCACCACCGACGCCTCACCGGAACGCATCCTCGAGCTCGTCGACGGATGGGCCGACACGGTGTGGACGATCGGCATCGAGTTCGGCACGGTGGGCGTGCGCAAGGGCGACTATCAACTCGAGGTCACCACCTACCGCTCCGAGTCGTACGACCCGAAGTCCCGCAAGCCGGAGGTCGCCTACGGCACCTCGCTCCGCGACGATCTGGTCCGCCGGGACTTCGCCGTCAACGCGATGGCGGCACGGCTGCCGAGACACGAGTTCGTCGACCTCTTCGGCGGCCTGGCGGATCTGCGCACCAAGGTGCTGCGGACGCCCGGACGGCCGGAGGACTCCTTCAGCGATGATCCGCTGCGGATGATGCGCGCGGCCCGGTTCGTCTCCCAGCTCGGCTTCACGGTCGCGCCCGGGGTCGTCGAGGCCATGCACGACATGGCCGACCGGATCGACATCGTGTCGGCTGAGCGGATCCGCGATGAGCTCAGCAAGCTGATCTGCGGCGCCCACCCGCGCGAGGGCCTGGCGCTGCTGGTCGAGACCGGGCTGGCCGCGCGGGTCCTGCCCGAGCTGCCCAAGCTCCGGCTGGAGATCGACGAGCACCACCGGCACAAGGACGTCTACGAGCACTCGCTGATCGTGCTGGAGCAGGCGATCGCGCAGGAGGAGAACGGTCCCGACCTGGTGCTGCGGCTGGCCGCCCTGCTGCACGACATCGGCAAGCCCAAGACCAGGGCGTTCGAGGAGGGCGGCCGGGTCAGCTTCCACCACCACGAGATGGTCGGGGCCAAGATGGCCAAGGCCCGGTTGACCGCGCTGCGCTACCCCAGGGATCTGGTCGCCGACGTGTCCCGCCTGGTGGAGCTGCACCTGCGCTTCCACGGTTACGGGACGGGCGAATGGACCGACTCGGCCGTACGCCGCTATGTGCGCGACGGCGGGCACCTGCTGGATCGGCTGCACAAACTGACCCGGGCGGACTGCACGACCCGCAACAAGCGCAAGGCCGCGGCGCTGTCACGCACCTACGACGACCTGGAACGGCGGATCGCCCGGCTGTCGGCCGAGGAGGAGCTGGCCGCCATGCGGCCGGAACTCGACGGCAACGAGATCCAGTCCGTGCTGGGCGTCTCACCGGGCCCGGTCGTCGGCAGGGCCTACAAGTTCCTGCTCGACCTGCGCCTGGACCAGGGCCTGATCGGCAAGGAGGCCGCCACGGCAGAGCTGCTCACCTGGGCCGGCGAGCAGGGCATCGAGCGCACCGGTTGAGGGTTCCTCCAAAGTAACCGGGCCCAGGTCTGGTCGGGCGCGCATCTGTCTCGCCGGTGAGGGCCGCATAGGCTCGGGCCCCATGGAGATGGCCGCTGAGGAGATCGAACGCTTGCTGGCGTTCGACCGCGAGCACGTTTGGCATCCGTACGCCCCCATGCCGGCGGCGGTGCCGGCGCAACCGGTGATCTCGGCGTCCGGGGTACGGCTGACGCTCGCCGACGGCCGGTCGTTGATCGACGGGATGTCGTCATGGTGGGCGGCGATCCACGGCTACGGTCACCCGGTGCTCGACGCGGCGCTCACCGACCAGCTCGGCCGGATGGCGCACGTGATGTTCGGGGGTCTCACCCACCCGCCGGCCGTACGGCTCGCGGAGCTCCTGGTCGACATCACCCCGGCGCCGCTCACCAAGGTCTTCTTCGCCGACTCGGGCTCCGTCGCCGTCGAGGTCGCCATCAAGATGGCGCTGCAGTTCTGGCGGTCCCAGGGCCGGCCCGAGCGGCACCGGCTGCTGACCGTTCGCGGCGGCTACCACGGCGACACGTTCGGTGACATGGCCGTCTGTGACCCGGTCGGCGGCATGCACCATCTGTTCACCGACGTGCTGGCCGCGCACGTCTTCGCAGCCGAGCCACCACCCGGCTACGACGCCGCCCCTTCGCCGGGATATCTGGCCGACCTGGAAAAGCTGGTGGCGGCGCACGCCCACGAGCTGGCCGGGATCATCGTCGAGCCGATCGTGCAGGGTGCCGGGGGCATGCGGTTCTACTCACCCGCGTATCTGGAGGCGTTGCGAGCTCTGGCCGACTCCTACGACCTGCTGCTGATCCTGGACGAGATCGC
>JAWWPC010000209.1:0-10736 GCA_033851055.1 Kribbellaceae bacterium
CACGACGAACTCGGCCTGATCTGGCCGCGCGAGATCTCCCCGGCCGATGTGCACCTGGTCGCGACCGGCAAGGACGCCGAGGTCTTCGAGAAGGCAGCGGAGATCGCAGCCGAACTAGAGTCGCGCGGTATCTCGGTGTTGTATGACGACCGCCCGAAGGTGTCGCCCGGCGTCAAGTTCAAGGACGCCGAACTGATCGGCGTTCCAACTATCGCCGTAGTCGGAAAGGGCCTCACCGACGGCCTGATCGAGGTCAAGGATCGCCGCTCCGGCGAGCGCTCTGACGTCCCGGTGTCCGAGATCGTCGACCACCTCGCCGCGGTGGTGAGGAGCTGATCGTCGGTCCGTTGTTTCCCGGTGTGTCGGGGTTCATCGGTCCCTTGTGACCACCTTCCTGGCCCGAATCCCTACCTGAGGGTTGGATCGCCGGCGGAACCCGGATGATCGCGGCACCGATAGCGGGCTTAGGAAGGTACCGGACACTCTGGGGACACACTAGGGTCGGCAGGCATGGTGAACTACGACGACCGCCTGCACAGCGTGTACGCCAAGGGGCGCGGGCTTACCCCGGAGAGTCTGCACCTGTGGATGGAGGAGTTCGCCCGTCATGCACCCTCTGCAAGACCTTTGACGGTGCTCGATCTTGGCTCCGGGATCGGGCGGTTCACCCCGGCGCTGGCCGAGACGTTCGGTGGTCCTGTCTACGGAGTCGAGCCGTCGGCCCGGATGCGGGAGGTCGCCGTCGCCACAGCCGCTCATCCTGCAGTGACCTACTTGGAGGGAATGGCTGAGGGGATCCCGCTTCCCGACAGCTCATGCGATCTTGCTCTGCTGTTCCTATCGTTCCACCATTTCCAGGATCAGTTGGCGGGGCTGCGGGAGCTGGCACGGGTGATGAAGCCTGGCGGTGTGGTGTTGCTCCGGTCGCAGTTCACAGATCTGAT
The DNA here is from genome assembly GCA_033851055.1 of Kribbellaceae bacterium. Taxonomy (GTDB): domain Bacteria; phylum Actinomycetota; class Actinomycetes; order Propionibacteriales; family Kribbellaceae; genus Kribbella. Next base: position 945 of record JAWWPC010000209.1, read on the forward strand.
GCCGGACCTCTTCTGGTACCGATACTTCCCGTCGGCACGACAGGTTGATGCCGAGATGTATCTACCGCTCGAGCAGGTACTGCGGCTGTCAGAACAGGCCGGGCTTGTGGCCGACGCCGAGCCGAGTTGGGTCTCAGTGGAAGGCCCGCGCACACTGCGTTCGTCGTACGAGCGGATCAAACTGCGGGCGCTCTCGACCTTCGAGCATCTGCCGAAGGATGAGATCGAGGCCGGCTTCGCCCAGTTCGAACGCGATGCCGCCGCAGACCCCGATCGCGAGCTTCCCACCTACCCGGCCGCCATCCTCATCCTTCGCCGCCCGACCTGAACCCAGCTATGAGGTCCAGAGGACGTGCAGGGCCGATGGTTTCCGGAACACCAGGCCGCGGGGTGGGTGAGAGCCGGCCGGGTCGAGGCGGAGGTCGGGCAGGCGGGTCAGGAGTGCGGTCAGGGCGGTGACGGCCTCGAGGCGGGCGAGGTGCATGCCGAGGCAGATATGCGGTCCGCTGGCGAAGGCGAGGTGACGCCGCGCGTTGGATCGGCGTACGTCGTACCGGTCTGGGTCGGGGAAGACCGCTGGATCACGATTCGCGCCCGCCAAGGACACGGTGACCAGGTCGCCGCGGCTGATCTCGGCGCCGGCGAGTGAGACGTCACGGGTCGCATAGCGGTCGACATCTGCAGCAGCCGGTTCCAATCGCAGGGATTCCTCGATGGCGTTCGGCAGCAGATCGAGATCCGCCAGTACGAGGTCGAGTTGGTCGCGGTTCGTCAGCAAATGGAGGAGAGCGTTCGTGATCATGCCCTCAGTGGTCTCGATGCCGCCGAACATCAGCACCGCCGCATTCGCCACGACCTCGTCGGTGCCCAGACCGGCCCGACTCGCCTCACGGATCAGCGAGTCGCCCTGATTGATGCCCGACGCAACATGTGCGTGCAACTTGGCGAAGGCTGCCGCACCTTCTGCAGTGACAGGCCGCCCAGCTGAGATGCCCGAGACGGATGCCGAGATCGCCCCGTACCACTTCAGCACCCTGGCTGCCTCGGTCGAAGGCAGGCCGAGCGAGTACGCCACGACGGCCACGGACAACGGACCAGCGACCGTACGACGGATATCCGCGGAGCCGCCGTCAAGGGCAGACACCAGCCGGTCGGTCTCGGCCTCGACGAAGGCGTTGAACCGGGCGCGGGTCTGAGCCAACCCGAAGGGATGCTCGAAAGGTTCTCGATGCTGCGCGTGCGCCGAGTCGTCGAGCGAGAGCATCGAAGGCCCCACGACCTGCGCCGTCGAGAACCGCGGATCGTCGACGGTGAAGGTCGCCGGATCGCGCATCACCTGCATCGCGAGCTCCCGGCCTGCCACGACCCAGCCACCGAGTGCCTCCACCCAGGCGACCGGCCGGATCCGCGCCAGCGCCGCGTGCGGGTCTTGCTCCAACTCCTCCAAGGTGAGGGTCATGCGGCCGAGCCTACGGACCGCCAGCACTCACCAAACCTCCCGTTCGTCGTCGGCTGAGGCTGTTGGTGAGTGGGGGACATCCGGGCAGACCACTGAGTCCCGTGGTATTGCTGCGACAGATCCGTTCCCAACGACTCAGCGAGGCAGCGGGTTACGAAGGCGGAACCACAGCCACTTAGGGTGTGGCCCATGTCTGAGAACCTGGTGCTGCTCCCTGCGGTGGATGTGGCGGATGGGCAGGCCGTCCGGCTGGTGCAGGGTGAGGCCGGTAGCGAGACCTCGTACGGCGATCCGTTGGCCGCGGCGATGGCTTGGCAGGAGGCCGGGGCGGACTGGATCCACCTGGTCGACCTGGATGCCGCTTTCGGCCGCGGCAACAACCGTGCACTGCTCGCCGACGTCACCGGCAGGCTCGACGTACAGGTGGAACTGTCCGGCGGGATCCGCGACGACGACTCACTCGCAGCAGCTCTGCAGACCGGCGCGCGGCGGGTCAACATCGGCACGGCCGCGCTGGAGAACCCGGAGTGGTGCGACCGGATCGTCGCGGAGTACGGCGACCGGGTCGCGATCGGCCTCGACGTGCGCGGCCGCACCCTCGCCGCCCGCGGCTGGACCAAGGAAGGCGGCGACCTGTACGAGGTGCTGGAGCGCCTCGAGCAGGCCGGCTGCGAGCGGTACGTCGTCACGGACGTGACCAAGGACGGCATGCTGCAGGGGCCCAACCTGGAGCTCTACCGGGACTTGTGCGCCCGGACCGACAAGCCGATCGTCGCCTCCGGTGGCGTCTCCAGCCTGGACGACCTACGCGCGCTGAGCACGCTGGTCGGCGACGGGGTCGAGGGCGTCATCGTCGGCAAGGCGCTGTACGCCGGGGCGTTCACCCTGGCCGAGGCGCTCGAACTAACCCGTGGAGGCACCAAGTGAGTCTGGCCGACAAGCTGGCCGATAAGAAGGTCTTGGTCACCGGCGTCACCGGCTTCGTCGGTGAGGCGCTGCTGCACCGGATGCTCGGCGACCTGCCGGGTACGACGGTCGTCGCGATCATCCGGCCGAAGGGCTCGCTCACCGGTGCCGACCGGATGGCGCAACTGCTGAAGAAGGACATCTTCCAGCCGTTCTACGGTGAGGGCACCCCGTACGCCGATGCCGCTGCGCTGAGTGCAGCCCGGGTCGAGGTGGTCGAGGGCGACCTGTCCGACGTACCGGCCTTGCCGCGGGATCTCGACATCGTGGTGCACTGCGCCGGCGACGTGAGCTTCGACCCGCCGATCCATGAGGCGTTCACCACCAACGTGCTTGGCACGAAGAGCTTGCTCGAGCGCGTTCTTGAAAGTCGCGCGGCAACCGAGCGGCCGGTGCATTACATCCACATCTCCACTGCCTACACCGCGGGCCGTCGCCGCGGTGCGATCCCCGAGGGTCCGGTCGAGCACAACGTCGACTGGCGTGCCGAGGCCAAGGCCGGGATGGCGATGAAGGACCGGATCGAGGAGGCCTCCCGGGGCTCAGCGATGTTGGCCAAGTTCCGCAAGCAGTCGGAGAAGCTGCACCGCCGCGCGGGTCACCTGACCGCGGCGGCTGACACCGAGCGGCGGCGTACCGAGTGGGTCGCGAAGAAGTTGGTCGAGACCGGCACCGAGCGGGCCCGCAGCCTCGGCTGGACCGATTGCTACACCTTCACGAAGGCGCTCGGCGAGCGCGTGGTGGAGGAGTTCGCCAAGACCCTGCCGACCTCGATCGTGCGGCCGGCGATCATCGAGTCTGCGCTCCAGAGCCCATACCCAGGCTGGATCGAGGGCTTCAAGATGGCCGAGCCGCTGATCCTGGCGTACGGCCGCGGCGAATTGCCGGAGTTCCCCGCCAGCCCGGACTCGGTCGTGGAGATCATCCCGGTCGACCACGTCGTCGGCGCGATCTGCGCCGTGATGGCCACCGAGCCCGAGCCGTCGAAGCCGGAGTACTACCACGTCAGTTCCGGCGCGCGGAACCCGCTGACCTTCGAGCAGCTGTACGCCGGGGTGCGCGCGTACTTCTCCAGGCATCCGTTCGACCTGGGGGAGCGGGGTGCCGTCCGGCTGCCGGTGTGGAAGTTCCCCGGTGGCGACTCGGTGGAGACCATGCTCCGGTACGGCGAACGGGCCCACAAGATCGCCGACCAGGTCATCACGCACGTCCCGCGCAGCGAACGCGCCCGCAAGTACGCGCGCGAGCTGGACGTGCAGAAGCGCCGGCTCGACTTCCTCCGCCGCTACATGGACCTGTACTCCGAGTACGCGCAGGCCGAGCTGCAGTTCATCGACGGCAACGTGCTGGCGCTGCACAACGCGCTGGAGGGCGACGACCGGGAGAAGTTCTGGTGCGACTCGTCCGTGGTGGACTGGCAGTACTACCTGCAGGAGGTGCACTGCCCGAGCGTCACGGACTCGCTGCGCCGGCTGGACGTCGTACGGAAGAAGCGGAACAAGGTCCTCGCCGAGACCGCCGGCACGCTGAAGAAGCTCGAGACGACGGACAGCGAGACGATCATCGCCGCGTTCGACATGGACGGCACGCTGCTGTCCTCGAACGTGATCGAGACCTACCTCTGGATGCGGCTGCCGGAGCTGGACAGCCATCAGCGATTCGGCGAGATCGGCGCGATGGTGCGCAAGCTGCCGAAGCTGATCGCGGCCGAGCGGAAGGACCGCGGCACCTTCCTCCGCACCATTTACCGCCGCTACCAGGGCGCCGACCTGGAAGAACTGAACCGGATCGTCGACGAGGTACTGGCCGAGCATGTGCTCGAGCGTCTCAGCGGTGCGGCCGTCCGGCGGATCCGTGAGCACAGGGCAGCGGGTCACCGGACCATCCTGATCACCGGCGCGATCCGGCCCCTGACCAGGCCGCTGGAGCCGCTGTTCGACGAGATCATCGCGGCCGACCTGGCCGTGGACGACCGAGGCCGCTGCACCGGGTTCCTCACCGGGCCGCCGCTGGTCGGTGAGTCCCGGGCCGCTTGGATCAAGCACCGCGCCCGCGATACGTCGATCGATCTGTCGAAGTCTTACGCGTACGCCGACAGCCATTCGGATCTGCCGATGCTGACTACGGTCGGCAACCCGGTCGCGGTCTCGCCGGATGTGTCGCTGTTCCGGGCCGCCCGGGCCGCGCGCTGGCAGATCGTCGACTGGAAGACGCCGTCCACCTCGTCCCGTCTGGAGATCCCCGGGGTGAACGCCCGATGATGCTCGCACTGGAGATGTACCGCTCTCCCGCCAAGTACCTCGCCGCGAAGGCGGTCGGCGGCCGGATCCCCGGCATCCTGACCGGCCCGGCGGCGCCGCTGCGGCTCGTCACCATCGGCGAGCCGAAGGCCGACCGGGACGGCTGGGCCCGGATCCGCCCGATCCTGTCCGGCATCTGCGGTTCGGACCTCGGCATGGTCACCGGTCATACCAAGCTGTACTTCTCGGCGGTGGTGTCGATGCCGTTCGTGCCCGGTCACGAGATCGTCGGCGAACTGCTGGACGACTGCGAGGACCTGCCGAAGGGCACCCGGGTCGTGATGGACCCGGTGCTGACCTGCGCCGCTCGCGGGGTCGAGCCCTGCCAGGGCTGTGCCGCCGGGAACACCAACCGCTGCGACCGGATCACCGTCGGCCATGTGGCCCCGGGACTCCAGACCGGCTTCTGCCAGGACACCGGCGGCGGCTGGGGCAAGGTGATGGTCGCGCACCGCAGTCAGCTGTACGCCGTACCGGACGGGATGAGCGACGAGCGGGCGGTTCTCACCGAGCCGCTGGCGTGCGCCGTCCACACCGCGCTGCGGGCGAAGGTCGAGCCGGGGCAGTCGGTGCTGGTGAGCGGTGCGGGCGCGGTCGGGTTGTTCGCGACCCTCGCGCTGCGCGAGCTGACGCAGGCCGGCCGCATCACTGTGGTCGCCAAGCACGCGAAGCAGCGAGAGCTGGCCCGGGCCTTCGGCGCCAGCGACGTGGTCGCGCCTGACGAGGTCTTCCGCGGCGTACGGCGGGCCACCGGGGCGTTCCGGTTGAAGCCGGGGCTCGGCGCCCGGGAGTTCCTGCTCGGCGGCGTCGACATCGCCGTCGACGCGGTCGGCAGCAAGGACTCGATCGACACGGTCCTTCGAGTGACCAAGGCCGGTGGCCGGGTGGTCCTGGCGGGGATGCCGTCGACCGGTGCCGACCTGTCGCCCGTCTGGTTCCGCGAGCTCGACCTGACCGGAACCTACGCGTCCGCGCGGGAGGAGCCGAACGACCGGCCCGCCTTCGAGACCGCGCTGGAGATGGCTGCGAAGGCCCCGCTGGACGGGATCGTCGGGGCGCGTTACCCGCTCTACCGGTGGCGTGAGGCGCTCGACCACGCGCAGTCCGCCGGCCGCCTGGGCACCGTCAAGGTGGCCTTCGATGTGAGGGCATCATGACCGGCCCGTTGAACGTACGACGAGAGAGGTTCTGACATGGCTCGGCCAGGGTTTGTGCTTGAGGTGGACGACCGGACGCCGCCGCTGCTCGTGCACAACGGCGAGGGATTCCGGCTGGAGAGGTTCCCGCTCGGCACCAGGGTGGTGTACCCGCCGGAGGCGCTGCCGGCGGTGCGCGACGTCGAGGAGGCGATCGACAACGCGCTGCGCAACCCGCTCGAGTCCGAACCGCTGCCGGAATTGCTCCGGCCGGGGATGCGGCTGACGATCGCGTTCGACGACATCTCCATCCCGCTGCCGCAGATGAAGAAGCCGGACATCCGGCAGCGCATCATCGAGGCCGTGCTGACGATGGCGGCCGACGCCGGTGTCGACGACGTGGAGCTGATCTCCGCGAACGCGCTGCACCGCCGGCTCACCCCGAACGAGCTGCGCGACATCGTCGGAGAGCGGGTGTTCCGGTCGTTCTACCCGGACGGCAAGCTCTACAACTTCGACGCCGAGGACCGCGACAACCTGACCCACCTGGGCCAGACCGAGCACGGCGAGGACGTCGAGATCTCCAAGCGGGCGGCCGAGTCCGACCTGCTGGTCTACGTGAACGTGAACCTGGTGGCGATGGACGGCGGCCACAAGTCGACGTCGATCGGGCTGGCGTCGTACAGGTCGCTGAAGCACCACCACAACAGCCACACGATGATCCACTCGCGGTCCTTCATGGACCACAAGGCCTCGAAGATGCACCACTCGGCCTGGCGGATGGGCGCGGTGCTGACCGAGCACGTCAAGGTCTTCCAGATCGAAACCACGCTGAACAACGACATCTTCGGCGGCCCGCTGGAGTTCCTGCAGAAGCGCGAGTGGGAGTGGTCGGTCAAGGACCAGGCCTCGATGCTCGCCACCAAGCGCGGGCTGGACCTGGCCCCGCCGAAGCTGCGGCACAAGATCTTCCAGGACGTCCGCGCCAACTACGGGTTGACCGGGATCCACGCCGGCAAGATCGAGCCGGTGCACGAGGCGACCATCGCGAACGTGCACCGCCAGCACAAGGTCGAGGTGCAGGGTCAGGCCGATGTCGCGATCATGGGCGTCCCGTTCGTGGGGCCGTACAACGTGAACTCGGTGATGAACCCGATCCTGGCCGCCTGCATGGGACTCGGCTACTACTTCAACTCGTACCTGGGCCAGCCGATCGTCCGTAAGGACGGGGCGGTGATCCTCTACCACCCGGTGGACTACGAGTTCTCCCAGCTGCACCACCCGTCGTACGTGGACTTCTTCGAGGAGGTGCTGTCGGAGTCGACCGACCCGGCCACCATCGAGGCGAAGTTCGAGAAGCAGTACGCCGAGGACCCGTGGTACATCCACCTCTACCGCACTTCGAACGCATACCACGGCGTGCACCCGTTCTACATGTGGTACTGGATCAGCCACGCGCTGGACCACTGCGGCGACATCGTCTGGGTCGGCGCGAACCGCAAGACGGTGGAGCGGATGGGCTTCCGGTCCGCCTCGACCCTGCAGGACGCGCTCGAGATGGTGAGCCACTCGGTCGGCCGGTCGCCCTCCATCACCTACCTGCACAACCCGCCGCACCTACTCGCGGAAGTGGTCTGAATGGGCACCAGCCTGGTGAAGTTCACCAAGGGTACGGTCAGCGACGTCCGCCTGGTGGCGCGCGGTTGGCGCTGGGGACGTCGTCCGCAGGTGCCGCGGTCGGCCGAGCCGTACGTGATCCCTAGGGAGACCTCGGTCTTCCCGACCAAGTGGGCCCGGACGCCGGCAGCGATGGCGCTGCGCGAGGTGCTGCAGAAGGGCGCGCTGAACTCGGTGCTGCGGTTCGAGGTGAACCCGCAGGTCAGCGGCCTCGACGCACTCGGCAAGGTGAACGGGCCCGCCCTGATCGTGGCGAACCACTCGTCCCACCTGGACACCCCGCTGCTGCTCTGCACGCTGCCCGACGCGATGCGCCGCAAGACTGCCGTGGCCGCGGCGGCGGACTACTTCTTCGACACCTGGTGGCGGGCGACCGCCTCGGCGATCGTGTTCAACACGTTCCCGATCGAGCGCCGCGGCGGCAAGCTCAGCTCCACTCCGGGCGACCTGCTCGCGGACGGCTGGAACGTGGTCGTCTTCCCCGAGGGCACCCGCTCGACCGACGGCTGGATGGAACGCTTCAGGATGGGCGCCGCCTATCTGGCGGTCGAGTACGGCGTACCGGTGATCCCGGTCGGCATCAAGGGTTCGTTCGCCGCGATGCCGCGCGGTCGCGGCTGGCCGATCCCGGGCCGCCCGACGGTCGCGGTCCGGTACGGCGATGCGCTGCGCCCGGCCGAGGGGGAGTCCCCCCGCGAGTTCGCGCCGAAGATCTCCGCGGCCGTGTCGGCGTTGCTCGACGAGGAGGCGACCACCTGGTGGGAGGCCCGTAAGCGGGTCGCCGCCGGCACCTCGCCGTCCCAGTCGGGGCCGGACGCCGCCCGCTGGCGTCGCGTCTGGGAACAGACCGCCCCGCTCGAGACCCCCGCCGCGAAACGCCGCGCCTGGAAATGACCGGCTCGGTACGCTTGCTTCTGTGAGCCTCGCCGTGCGTGTGATTCCGTGCCTCGACGTTGACGCCGGCCGGGTGGTCAAGGGCGTCAACTTCGCCGATCTGCGCGACGCCGGCGACCCGGTCGAGATGGCCCAGCTGTACGACGCGGAGGGCGCGGACGAGCTGACGTTCCTCGACATCACCGCGTCGTCCGGGTCCCGCGAGACGACGTACGAGGTGGTGGGGCGGACGGCCGAGCAGGTCTTCATCCCGCTGACTGTCGGCGGTGGCGTCCGCGAGGCGACCGATGTGGACCGCCTGCTGCGGGCCGGGGCGGACAAGGTCGGCATCAATACCGGCGCGATCGCCCGGCCGGCCGTGATCGAGGAGATCGCGCACCGGTTCGGCAACCAGGTGCTGGTGCTTTCGGTGGATGCCAGGCGGGCTCCGGACCAGCCGTCCGGCTTCGAGGTGACCACGCACGGTGGTAGGCGGTCGGCCGGGCTGGACGCGATCGAGTGGGCCAGGCGCGGCGCCGAGCTGGGCGCGGGGGAGATCCTGCTCAACTCGATGGATGCCGACGGAACCAAGCAGGGCTTCGACCTCGAGATGATCCGCGCGGTCCGCGCCGTGGTCGACGTACCGCTGATCGCCAGTGGCGGCGCGGGCCGGCCCGAACACTTCCCGCCCGCAGTCGAGGCGGGGGCAGACGCAGTGCTGGCCGCGAGTGTGTTCCACTTCGGCGACCTCCGGATCGCGGACGTGAAGAAGGCGCTGCGCGACGCAGGCGTCGTGGTCCGGTAACGGCGATGGTCGTGCATCGTCCGGAGCAGAGCACGCGGCTGATCGCCGACGTGGAGCATGAACTGTCCATGCTGCTGCGGCGGTCCCGTTCAGCCTCGATGCAGCTGGCCCGCCGGGTGCACCCGGAGATGGACGCGGCCGGCTACGCCCTGATCTCGCAGATCGAACTCGCCACGGCGGCCGGCCGAACCGGCCTGCGTGCTTCCGAGATCGCCCAGGCGCTGGGTCTGGACAAGTCGACCGTCAGCCGGGGAATCACCCAGTTGGAGACGCTCGGCCTGATCGAACGCGTCGGTGATCCGGCTGACGGACGGGCCCGGCTGCTCCGACTGACCAGCGAGGGCGCGGCGCGTTTCGGCGCGATGCGGGCCCAGCGGCAAGCCCAGTTCCAGGCGATCCTGGACCGCTGGGACACCGCCGACCTGGCCGACCTGGCCCGCCTCCTCGGCCGCCTCAACACCGACTTCAGCTGACGCTCAGCTTCAGCTGACGCTCAACCGATCGTCGGTCCGTAGTTCCCCGGCGTGTCGCCGTTCATCGGTCCCAACTTCCTCGACCCAGATGGTTGCAGAAACC
>JAWWPC010000139.1:0-16660 GCA_033851055.1 Kribbellaceae bacterium
GTCGAGCTGGTCTGGGTGAAGGGCTCGGGCGGCGACCTCGGCACTCTCACCGAGAAGGGCCTCGCTGTGCTGCGGCTGGACCGCCTGAACGCGTTGGTCGAGGTCTACCCGGGCGTGGAGCGCGAGGACGAGATGGTCGCCGCGTTCGACTACTGCCTGCACGGCAAGGGTGGTGCCGCGCCGTCGATCGACACTGCTATGCACGGCCTGGTGGACGCGCCGCACGTGGACCACCTGCACCCTGACTCGGGGATCGCGCTTGCGACGGCCGCGGACGGGGAGGAGTTGACGGCCGAGTGCTTCGGCGATCGCGTCGTCTGGGTGCCCTGGCGCCGGCCCGGGTTCCAGCTCGGCCTCGACATCGCGCAGGTGAAGCGGGACAACCCCCAGGCCATCGGTGTCATCCTCGGCGGCCACGGCATCACCGCCTGGGGCGACACCTCGGAGGAGTGCGAGGCGAACTCCCTCGACATCATCCGTACGGCGGAACGGTTTCTCGCCGAGCGGGGAAAGCCCGAGCCGTTCGGGGCCGTCGTACCGGGGTTCGAGGCGCTGCCGACCGGGGAGCGGCACGACCGGGCCGCGAAGCTGGCCCCGTTCATCCGAGGGCTGGCGTCGACGGACAAGTCGCAGGTGGGGCACTACAACGACTCCGACGCAGTGCTGGACTTCACTTCGCGTGCCCGGCTCAACGAGTTGGCCGCGCTTGGCACCTCCTGCCCGGACCACTTCCTGCGAACGAAGGTCCGGCCGCTGGTGGTGGACCTACCCACGACTGCCCCGCTGGAGGAGGTCACGGAGAGACTGCGCGAGCTGCACCTGCGGTACCGCGAGGACTATGCGGCCTACTACGACCGGCACGCGGCTCCCGACAGCCCGCCGATGCGCGGAGCCGATCCGGCGATCGTGCTGGTGCCGGGTGTCGGCATGTTCAGCTTCGGCAAGGACAAGCAGACCGCGCGGGTGGCCGGCGAGTTCTACGTCAACGCGATCAACGTCATGCGCGGCGCCGAGGCAGTCTCGACGTACGCGCCGATCGACGAGAGCGAGAAGTTCCGGATCGAGTACTGGGCGCTCGAGGAAGCCAAGCTGCAGCGGATGCCCAAGCCCAAGCCGCTCGCCACTCGGGTGGCCTTCGTCACCGGTGGTGGCTCCGGCATCGGCAAGGCCATCGCCCATCGGCTGGCGGCGGAGGGCGCCTGCGTGGTGGTAGCCGACCTGGACGCAGCCGCCGCCGAGGCGGTTGCCAAGGAGATCGGGGGCGCCGACAAGGCCGTTGCCGTCAGCGCCGACGTGTCGGTTGGCGCTGCTGTCGACAAAGCCATGAATGCGGCCGCGCTGGCCTTCGGCGGCATCGACCTGGTCGTGAACAACGCCGGTCTTTCCATCTCAAAACCGTTGCTGGAGACAACTGAGAAGGACTGGGACCTCCAGCACGACGTGATGGCCAAGGGCTCGTTCCTGGTCTCCCGGGCCGCAGCCAAGGTGCTCATCGACCAAGGCATGGGCGGCGACATCGTCTACATCTCCAGCAAGAACGCCGTCTTCGCCGGCCCGAACAACGTCGCGTACGGCGCTGCCAAGGCGGACCAGGCGCACCAGGTCCGGTTGCTCGCAGCCGAACTGGGTGGTCACGGCATCCGTGTGAACGGGATCAACCCGGACGGGGTGGTGCGCGGTTCCGGCATCTTCGCCAAGGGTTGGGGTGCGCAGCGCGCCGCGGTGTACGGCGTACCGGAATCGGAGCTGGGCGCCTTCTATGCGCAGCGGACGCTGCTCAAGCGCGAGGTGCTACCGGAGCATGTGGCTGCGGCGGTCTTCGCTCTTGCCGGCGGGGAGCTGTCCCTCACGACCGGCCTGCACATCCCCGTCGACGCCGGCGTCGCTGCCGCCTTCCTGCGCTAGGAGTGAAGCATGTGGAGCACTGACCCGAGCCGCTCGGTCGACGGCAACGGCGTGTTGCCCTGGGTCGAGTCGCGGAAGACCAGGATCGGGCTGGTCGCAGGCGGGCTGGGCGCCTACTGGCCACAGTTCCCGGACCTGCTGCCGCAATTGCAGGCCTCCGCCCGGCGAGTGTCCGAGCGATTCTCCGCGCTGGATTGTGAGGTCGTCGACGTCGGCTTCATCTCCGACGCTGCTGAAGGGTCGGCAGCGGCGGAGAAGCTGCGCCTGGCGGACTGCGACCTGATCGTCGGCTTTCTCACGACTTACATGACCGCCTCGATGCTGGTTCCGGTGGCCCAGCGCAGCGGTGCCCCAGTGCTGCTGCTCAACCTGCAGCCGACCGAGGCGATGGACCACGCGTCGTTCGACACCGGCGCCTGGCTCGCGTACTGCGGCTCCTGCCCGCTGCCCGAGATGGCAGCAGCTTTCGAGCGCTGCGGCATCGACTTCCGGTCGGTCTCCGGGTACGTCGAGGACGAGCGTGCGTGGACGCGCATCGAGAGGTGGATCAAGGCCGCAGGAGTCCGCGCGGCGCTGCGGCACGGTCGGCACGGTCTTCTCGGGCACCTCTACCCCGGCATGATGGACGTCATCACCGACCCCACCCTGGTGTCGGCCCAGCTCGGCGGTCACGTCGAGATCCTGGAGATCGACGACCTGCGGGTCCGGGTCGAGAAGGTCACCCAGGCCGAGACCGAGGCCCGGATGAAGGTCGCCCAGGACGTCTTCACCCTCGACGACTCGGTGGTCGAGGACGACTTCCGCTGGGGTGCTACGGTCTCGGTCGCACTGGACCGGCTGGTCGAGGATTTCCAGCTGGACACCCTCGCCTACTACCACCGCGGCCTGGACGGTGAGGCGCACGAGCGGGTCGCCGCCGGGATGATCCTCGGCGCTTCTCTGCTGACTGCCAGGGGCGTGCCGGCCGCGGGGGAGTACGAGCTCCGCACCTCACTCGCGATGCTGGTGATGGACAAGCTGGGCGCGGGCGGCTCCTTCACCGAACTGCAGGCGCTGAACTTCAACGACAACGTGGTGGAAATGGGTCACGACGGGCCTGCCCACCTTGCCATCAGTTCGGCGAAGCCCTTGCTCCGCGGCCTCGGCGTCTATCACGGCAAGCGCGGCTGGGGTGTTTCCGTCGAGTTCGACGTCAAACACGGCCCGGTCACGGCGCTAGGCCTCGGCCAACTCCGCGACGGTTCCTTCCGCCTGATCGCCTCCGAAGGCGAGGTCGTCCCCGGCCCCCTCCTCCAGATCGGCAACACCACCTCACGCGTCGACTTCCACTGCGACCCGGGCGAATGGACGGACGCCTGGTCCGCCTCCGGCGTAGCCCACCATTGGGCCCTAGGCACCGGCCACCTCTCCGCCGACCTAGCCGCCGTAGCCAACCTCCTCGCCCTAGACCTCAAGATCATCGGTCCCTAGTGTCAGGAGAATGAGGTGACCGTTCGGGTTGCGGCAGTGGATCTCGGCGCGTCCAGCGGCCGGGTCATGCTCGGTCGGGTCGGGCCGCAGTCGCTCGAGCTGACCGAGACGCATCGCTTCTGGAACGGACCGATCCGTCTCCGCAACACCTTGCACTGGGACGTTCTCGGCCTCTACCGGCAATTGCTCGTCGGCCTGTCGCGAGGTGGGCCTGTGGACGGCATCGGGATCGACTCGTGGGCCGTCGACTACGGACTGCTGGACGGCGACGGCGCGCTGCTCGGGAATCCCGTGCACTATCGCGATGCCCGTACCGAAGGCGTCATGGAGCAGGTGCTGAGCACTGTCCCAGCCGACGACCTGTACGCCGTGACCGGGCTGCAGCAGTTGCCTTTCAACACCATCTACCAGCTTGTTGCCGCAGGCCCCGACACCCTGAAATCCGCGGAGACCCTCTTGCTGATCCCGGACCTGCTCAGCTACTGGTTGACAGGCCAGATCGGCGCCGAGGCAACCAACGCCTCCACCACCCAGCTGTACGACGTTCGCGCACGTCGCTGGAGTGATTCCCTGGCCCAGCGCGTCGGCGTACCGGCGAGGTTGTTGCCGGAGTTGCGGGAGGCCGGGCAGGTGGTCGGGCCGCTGCTGCCTGCAGTGGCGGAGGAAATCGGCCTCAGCGACGCGACGCCGGTGATCGCGGTGGGGTCGCACGACACGGCTTCCTCGGTTGTGGCCGTGCCTGCGGCTGAAGGAGATCGGTTCGCATACATCTCGTCCGGGACGTGGTCGCTGGTCGGGCTGGAACTGGAGAAGCCGGTGCTGTCGGCCGAAGCGCAAGCCGCGAACTTCACCAATGAGGGCGGCGTGGACGGCCGGATCCGCTTCCTGCGCAACGTCATGGGCCTGTGGATCCTGCAGGAATGCCTGCGGACGTGGGGCAGCGATGACCTCGCCGGGCTACTCGCCGAAGCAGCGGCCGCGCCCGCGTTCGTCGTACTGATCGATCCGGACGATCCGTCGTTCCTTGCTCCGGGCAACATGCCGGCCCGGATCGATGAGGCCTGTCGACGATCAGGACAGTCGGCACCGTCGACGAGAGGGGCGACCGCGCGGTGCGTTCTCGAGAGCCTCGCGCTGGCGTACCGCCGCACCGTCCGAATGGCCGGGTTGATCGCCGATCAGGACGTCGACGTCGTGCATGTGATCGGTGGAGGCTCGCAGAACGAGTTGCTCTGCCAGCTCACCGCCGATGCCTGCGACCTGCCAGTGTTGGCCGGTCCCGTCGAGGCTTCCGCTCTGGGGAACGTGCTGGTCCAGGCCCGTGCCCTAGGCGAACCGTTGCCCGACCTCGCCGCGATGCGGGCGCTGGTGCGAGCCACCCATGAACTCCGGCGCTACGAGCCGCGAGGCAATCCGGCCGACTGGGACGCCGCTGAGTCCCGGGTTTTCGAGAACGAGGTGATCGGGCGATGACCGCCCTGTAACTGCTGACCTTCAACCCCCAACTCTAGGAGCCACTGTGTCCGCCCGCACCGTGTACTTCCGCGCTTTTGTCTCCCTGACCGCTGCCCTGGCGCTGATGTCCCAGGGTGTCACCGCCGATGCCGGACCACCGAGGACTATGCCTGTGGTTTCCCAATTGCTGACCAACAATCTGACCGATCCGCTCGGCGTGAGTGGCGAGACGCCACGCCTGAGCTGGCAACTGAACGCGTCCCGCCGGGGTGTCAGCCAGCAGCGCTACGAGGTGCACGTCGCCTCCACCGCCGCCGGCGTGAGTGAGCCCGATGTGTGGAGCAGCGGGGTCGTCTCCTCCGCCAGCTCTGTCGACGTCCCGTACGCCGGCCCGGCGCTGGCGGCGTACAAGCGGTATTTCTGGACGGTCCGGGTCTGGGACGACAAAGGCCGGGCCTCGGGATGGAGTCCGGTGGCTACGTTCGAGACCGGGCCGCTGCGGCCGGCGGACTGGCAAGGCGACTGGATCGGGGCCGACACCTCGATCGGGGCCGAGTGGACCGACTACACGGTCGCACTGGACTTCACCCTGAAGAAGGACGCGTTCGGGGTGTTCTTCCGTGGCCGCGCGGGCCTCGGTTACATGTGGCAGATCAACGAGGAGACGGCCGGGAAGCCGCTGTTCCGGCCGCACGTGCGCAATGCCGACGGTGGGTACTCCGTCCTCGCCGAGATCCCGCTTGCGGTCGATCTGAGGCAGCGACACAACCTGAAGATCACCGTCGCCGGGCAGCGGATCACCACCTGGCTCGACGGTGCGCAGATCGACCAGCGGGACCGGTCGGACTACAACGGGCCAGGTGTCGTCGGGTTCAGAACCTCCGGCGCGGAGGACGCGATCATCCACAGCCTCAACGTGACGAACAGCGGCGGCCGGATGCTCGTCGATACTTCCTTCCCCGCTGGTGACGCGACGTTCGCCGATGGTGTGGTGCTGCCCACCGGAGGTCTCGAGGTCAAAGGCGGCGAGCTCTGGCTGCCGGGCAAGGCGCTGCCGCTGTTCCGCAAGGACGTCACGGTAAGCAAGAAGGTCGTGAGCGCGCGTATCCACGCGGCCGCGCAGGGTATCTACGAGCTGCGGCTGAACGGCGTGAAGGTCGGCGACCAGGCACTCGCACCTGGCTGGACCGACTACAACAATCGCATCCAGTCGCAGAGTTACGACGTGACGGCGCTGCTCAAGCCGGGCGCGAACACGCTCGGTGCGGAGCTCTCGAGCGGTTGGTTCAGCGGCAATGTGGCGATGTTCGGCGCCAACAAGTACGGCAGTGCGACCGCACTCGTGGCGCAACTACGAATCACCTACGACGACGGCACGACCGAGGTGGTTGCCACTGACAACAGTTGGCGCACCACTCCCGGTGCGGTGCAGAGTGCCGATCTGCTCAATGGCGAGAGCTACGACGCTCGCCGCGCGACCGAGTTGACCGGCTGGGATCGACCCGAGTACGACGCCTCGGGGTGGAGCGCGGTGGTGGTCCGCTCCGATGCCACCGCCAAGCTGGTCCCGCAAACGGACCAACCTGTCCGGATCACCCAGCAGCTCAACGCCCGGTCGATCCCCTCGCCGACGCCTGGCACCTATTTATACGACCTCGACCAGAACATGGTCGGAGTCGCCCGGCTGACACTGACAGGCAAGCCCGGTCAGACCGTGCGCATCCGCTACGGCGAGGTGCTCAACCCCGACGGGACCCTCTACACAGCCAACCTCCGCAGTGCCAAGGCCACGGATCACTACACCTTCGCCACGGCATCGCCCGAGACGTTCCAACCTCAGTTCACCTTCCACGGGTTCCGCTATGTGGAGATCACCGGGCTCGACACAGCACCGCCCGCCAGCGCGGTCACCGGCGTCGTACTCGGCACTGATGGTGAATTGACGAGCACGTTCGAGACCTCCTCTGCACTGGTGAACAAGCTGCACAGCAACATCGTCTGGGGCCAACGCGGCAACTTCCTCTCGATCCCGACCGACACTCCGGCCCGGGACGAGCGGATGGGCTGGACGGGCGACATCAATGTGTTCGCGCGAACCGCCGTCTACAACATGGACTCGCAGGCTTTCCTGACCAAATGGCTGCAGGACCTCCGTGACACCCAACGGGCCGACGGGGCCTACGCCAGCGTCGCGCCCGTCGTACCGAACTCGTTTGACGGCGGCTATGGCAACACGGGCTGGGCGGATGCGGGTGTCAACGTGCCATGGACGCTGTGGCAGGCCTACGGCGACACGAGCGTGATCCGGCAGCACTACAGCTCGATGGCCCGGTACGTCGACTACCTGGTCGCCAGCTCGAACAACCTGATCCGCGGCGGCGGCGATTACGGCGATTGGCTGAACCTGAACGACCCGACGCCGGGCGACGTGATCGGCACCTCGTTCATCGCGAAGGGCGCCCGGCAGCTCAGCCAGATGGCGGCTGCAATCGGCAACACCGCCGATGCCGCCAAGTATCAGAAGTTGTACGAAGACGTGAAGGCGGCGTTCGCCTCCTCCTTCATCGATGCCAACGGCAAGGTATCCGGTGACAGCCAGACGGCTTATGTCCTTGCCTTCACGAGTGATCTGGTCCCTGCCGATCGGATCGATGCTGCAGGCAAACACTTTGCCGACGCTATTCTGCGGCGGGACACTCACCTGTCCACCGGCTTCCTCGGGGTGGACGGTCTGCTGCCAGTGCTCACCAAGATCGACCGCACCGACCTCGCTTATCAACTGCTGCAGAACACGTCGTACCCCTCCTGGGGCTACGAGATCGGCAAGGGCGCAACCACGATCTGGGAGCGCTGGAACTCGATCAACCCGGACGGCACCTTCAACGACGTCGGCATGAACTCGTTCAACCACTACGCGTACGGCGCGGTCGGCGAGTGGATGTACGGCACGCTGGCCGGTGTCACGGCCGCATCGCCGGGTTACGCGACCTCGCTCATCGCACCGACTCCCGGTGCGGGGATCGACTTCGCGGATTTCTCCCACCAGACCCGCTACGGCACCATCGCCAGCAACTGGGCGCGGACGGCCGAGGGTGGCCTGACGCTCGACGTGACCGTGCCCGGCAACACGACGGCGAAGGTCCGTATCCCTACCGAAAACCAGTACGCCGTCACCGAGAGCGGTCAGTCCCTGGACCAGGCCGACCATGTCAGCGGGATCGTTGACGACGGCAACACTGTGACCGTGTCCGTCGGCTCCGGCAGCTACCGGTTCGTCGTCGATCCTGCTCGGAGTGCACTCGGCGTCTCACTGGCCGGCGCTGACCAGTTGTCAGCTACCGCGGCGTCGCTGGCACAGCAGGGAGAGATCTCGCAGGCGGAGCTTCGCCATGTCGAGGAGGCAAGCCACGACGTCAAGTCGGCGGTTTACCGAGCTCTCAAGGAGCAGGGCCCGGATGCCGCGCACGATGCCGCCAACGCCTTGGCCATTGCGCTCGAATTGGCCCGCTGGATTTCTGGTAGCGATGCCCGGAAGCTGCTTGCCAATAGCAACCAAGCGATCGTCGCCTCGTTGTCCGAGGCCGTACGTCGACTAGTCGGGATCAGTGCGGCTGTCACCGTCGGATCAGGCGAGCACCTACCGGGCGACGTCGTACCGGTGTCCGTTCGCGTCACCAACACGGGCCGACAAGCGCGGCCCGGAGTATCGGCGGCTCTTGCCGCTCCGGCCGGCTGGTCCGTGCAAGCCCAGGACAAGGCGTCAACCGTCCTTGCCGGCGGATGGAAGGACTTCAAGTTCACAGTGACCGTGCCACCCGGCGCTGCCATCGTTCCTGCAGCCTTGTCGGCGGAGGTCCGCTTCGCAGTCGCCGGTACGCCGGTGCGCGTCGCCGCGGGTGGCTCTCTGGCTGTTGCTTCCCCGGTCGAGCTCCGATCAGTCAAGGTCACGCCTGCCTCGGGCGAGCCGGGTACGTCTGCGACTGTGCACGCGGTTCTGCGAAACCGATCGACCCGGGCGTTGACCGGCAAGCTGACTGTTTCTGTCCCTTCGGGTTGGACCGTGCCCGCAGCAGTTGACGCGACGCTTGCTCCAGGGACAGAAGTCGGCGTCGACTCGGCGGTCGCCGTACCGGTGGAAGGCAACGCTGCGACGGTGGACCTGACGGCGAGGTTCTCCGATGCAAGAGGCGAGTTGATCGCGGCGCCGGTGGAGTTCGCAGTGACGCAGTCGCTGACGCCGGTCGGCGCGATCGACTACGTGGATCTGGGGGATGGTGCAGCGGAGGCGGCCCACAACCTGGCCGCGGCGCCGTCATCGGGGACCAGCGTCGAGGCCGGCCGGAGCCGACGCTACTCAGGCATGTTCGTGCCCGGCTCGTGGTTCGAGTTCGACCTCGGCATCAAGACCGGTCAGCCGTTCCTGATGCGACTGGTGGAGACCTACGATCAGGCGCAGTCGAAGGACTACGAGGTCCAGGTCAACGGCCAGGTCGTGCATCACAGGCTGATGGACCGGAAGGCTGGTGGCCTCGAGACCTACCAGTTCCTGATGGACGACCCGGCCCTGCTCTCCGCTTCGACGGTCCGGGTCCGTATCCGTCACAACGCCGGCGCGTCCGGTTACGACCCCTCGATTGCCGACGTCTGGTCCCTCCCGCTTCCCTGAAATCCGCCTGGGTCCGAAGAGGTTCTTCGGACCCAGGCTGTTCAGATCAGGTAGCGGAACTCGGCCGAGTCGGGCTTGATGCGCTCGATCTCCAGCGGAGCAGCGTCCATCCGCGCCAGCAGGCCGGACAGATCATCAGGCCGGCCGATCTCGATGCCGACCAGCGCTACCCCGGTCTCACGGTTGTTGCGCTTCACGTACTCGAACAGCGTGATGTCGTCGTCGGACCCGAGCACGCCATCCAGGAACTGCCGCAACGCCCCCGGCTCCTGCGGGAACGTCACCAGGAAGTAGTGCTTCAGCCCTTTATGGACCAACGAGCGCTCGAGGATCTCGCCGTACCGGCTGACGTCGTTGTTGCCGCCCGACAGGAGGCAGACCACTGTGTCACCCGGGTGCACCTCGACCCCACGACCGAGAGCCGCGGCCGACAACGCCCCCGCAGGCTCAGCGATCAATCCATCCGCTTGATAGAGCTCCAGCATCTCCGAGCAGACGAGCCCTTCCGGCACTGAGGTCATCGCGACGTCGCTGGCTTTGACCAGAGGCAGCGTCACGTCCCCGACCCGTCGTACGGCGGCTCCGTCCACGAAGCTGTCCACGTGTGGCAGCGTCACGGGCCTGCCGGCCGCGAGCGCCGCAGCCATGCTCGCCGCCCCGGCCGGCTCCACCCCCACAACCCGTACGCCGGGGTGACGTGCGGCCAGCCAGGTGGTCACTCCCGCGATCAGGCCGCCACCACCAACAGGAACCACCAGTACGTCGGGCGCCCGGCCGAGCTGGTCCACCAACTCGACAGCGACCGTGCCCTGTCCGGCGACTGTGCGGGGATCGTCGAAGGCAGGGACCAGGGTGGAGCCGGTCTGGGTGGCTTCTGCCAGTGCGGCTGCGGCGGCATCGTCGTACGTGTCGCCGGTGACGATCACTTCGATCTGGCTGCCACCGAGTGCGGCGATCCGATCCCGTTTCTGGCGCGGGGTGGTGCGTGGCACATAGACGCGGCCGTGCACGTCGAGCATGTGGCAGGAGTACGCCAGCCCCTGGCCGTGGTTGCCCGCACTGGCACAGATGACGCCTGCCTTCTTGGCGGTCTCGTCCAGCTGCGCGATCAGGTTGTACGCCCCGCGCACCTTGTAGGAGCGGCCGATCTGCAGGTCTTCCCGCTTCAGCCAGACCTCGGCCCCGGTCCGCTCGGACAGCCTGAGGTTCTGTTGCAGCGGAGTTCGGAGCGCGATGCCATCGAGCCTTCGTACGGCGTCTTCGATGGCCTCGGCGTCGACCGCTCCACGGGTCAGGGGGCTGCTGGCTGGCATGTGGCTGGCACCGCTCTCTCACTCTTCGGTATCAGGTCGCCCCAGCAGGCTTGAAACCGCTGCTGTGCGGGCATTCTAGTTTTCATACGCTCACTCGGGGTAGCGACCAATCTTGCGATCGGACGCGCGGGGTAAAGCCGGTCACACGGGGACTGGAGGACACCAGATGGAATCGATTCCGTTCAGTCTGTGGGGAGACGCTCTGTGGTGTGGTCAGGAGGTTGTCCGGGAGGCGCCGCACGAGCGCGCGATCCGCAGCCTGTTCCCTGACCCGATCCCGGCGCGTGGTGCAGACCTGGACACCGAGGCGGACCTCGTCCCGGAACCGTACAACCGCTTCGACCCGCGCGCGATCGCGGTCCGGGTGCATGGACAGGTGGTCGGGTACCTGCCTCGGGATGATGCTCACCGGTACCATCCGGTGCTGTCCGAGCTGGTCAGCCAGGGCCTGCAGCCGAGGGTGCCGTGCCATCTGTGGGTCAGCGAATGGGAGCCTTCCGCCTGGGAGCCGAAGGAGTCGGACGGCACCCAGTTCCACGCCAGCGTTGCGATCGCGCTCGGCCAGCCGCACATGCTCGTGCCGGTGAACCTGCCACCGCCCGGGAGCTATCACCTGCTGCCGCCAGGCAGCGCCATCGTCGTACCGGGCAGTGAGGTGAACCCGGAGGTGATGGCGCCGTTCTTCCGGCCTGAGGGTGAGTGCTGGGCCTACGCCACGATGCATGCGGTCGAGGAGGAGGACAGCCACAAGGACCGGGCGCGGATGGTGGTCGAGGTCCGGGTGGACGACGAACGCATCGGCAGGTTGAGTCCGCGGCTCAGCGCCGAGTTCCTGCCGGCGATCCAC
Organism: Kribbellaceae bacterium; assembly: GCA_033851055.1. GTDB lineage: Bacteria > Actinomycetota > Actinomycetes > Propionibacteriales > Kribbellaceae > Kribbella. The sequence goes on from JAWWPC010000139.1 coordinate 11,657, forward strand.
TATCTGGCCGACATGCGGGCCGAAACGGCCGCACGCGTCGCCGTGCGTGGTGAACGGGCGGCATGGGAGGTGATCCTGTACGCGGCACGGAGTCACGACCTGCCGGCCACCTGGCCGGACGGTCTGACCCGGTCACCAGTGGCGTCCCCGCCATGGCACTACTGGGTCGGTAAGGAAGCGAACTGAACGAGCCAAGGCGGACGCGGCGAGCGCCGCGGATCTACCAAGGCTCCCTGCGGCCGACGACCGCAGTCACCGTCGGGCCGCCGAACACCCCGGCGGCCCTCGCGGTGGCGGCCTCCGGGGTCAACGTCGGCCCGACGTGGGTGACGACGAGCCGCCCAACCCCAGTACGACGGGCAAGCGCACCTGCTTCTTCAGGGGTGTGGTGGACGTGCGGGTCGCCGGGCGTGTCCACGTCCGCCTCGCACAGCAGCAGGTCCACCCCGGCCGCCAGTTCGTCGAGCGCCGTACAGGGTGTGCAGTCGCCGGAATAGGCCAGGCTGCGGCCGTCGGCGGAGGCGCGCAGCCCGTAGGCCTCGATGCCGTGCTCGACCGCTCTGCTGGTCAAGGTCAGCCCTTTGATCGAGAGCTCAAGCCCATCCTCGAGAGCGCGAAGGTCGAGTACTTCGCTGACGAAGCTCGCGTCGAGCTGGACGAAGAATCCCGCCAGGCGCTCGGCCAGCGCTGCAGGTGCGTAGACCGGCAGCGGCTCGCGGCTTGGCAGATGCCCGAAGCTGAGGGCGTAGTAGGCGTTCAGCACGTCGAACATGTGGTCCAGGTGCAGATGGGACAGCCAGATCGCGTCCAGCTCCTGCAACGTGGTGTGTCGCAGCAGCTCTGCCATCGATCCCGGTCCGGCGTCGACCCACACCTTCGCGCCGCCGGCCCGCAGCAGATACCCCGAGCAAGGACGATCCGGCTGCGGATACGGCGCCGCCGTACCGAGGATGGTCAGGCTTGTCAGAGGGCTTCGCCGATCAGGGTGTAGATCTCGTCCATCGCGCCGGGCAGGTCCTCGTGGCCGAAGTCGGGATAGATCCGGACCGACTTCTCCGACGTGATCTTGTTGTACGCCGCGTACTGGGTCGAGGGCGGGCAGGTCTGGTCGTCAAAGCCGATGGACAGGTCGACCCTGGCCTGGATCCGCGGTGCCAGGTGCTGGACGTCGATGTAGCCCAGGCTGGTGAAGACCTCCTGCTCACGCAGGTGTCGGGGGTCGCGCTTGCGGAACCAGGTGGTGATCTCGTCGTACGGCGCCTTCTCCAGGCTCATTTTCCAGGCCCGCTGGTAGTCGGTCAGGAACGGGAAGACGGTGGCGACCAGCTTGATGCCGGGTTCCAGCGCCGCACAGACCAGGCTCAGGCCGCCGCCCTGGCTCCAGCCGGTGGTGGCGACCCGGTCCGGGTCGACCTCGTCCAGGCCGCGAACGATGTCCGCGAGCCGCTTGGTGTCCAGGAAGACGTGCCGGTAGACGAGGTGCTCCGGGCCCTCGTCCAGCCCTTCCACCACGTGGTGGCGCAGATAGAAGCTGTTCGGGTGCGCGGACGGGTCGACGAAGGCCACCTGGTGGCGGACGTCGAGCGCGGCGACCGTGAAGCCCCGGGCGGCGTAGGGCAGCAGGTCGACCCATTTCGGCTGCTCGCCGCCGTACCCGTGGAACATCAGGACCGCGGGTGCGGGGCCCTCCGTCGTCAGCGGGCGGACCAGCTTGGCATGCACCCGGACGCCGCCGGTGCCGGTGAAGTAGAGGTGCTCGGTGCGCGCGAACGGAACCTTGAAGTCCGCCGGGACGAACTCGACCTCCGGGTCGGTGCCGGCCAGTTCGGCCAGCGCCTTATCCCAATACTCGTCGAAGTCGTCGGGCCGGGGATTCGTGCCCTGGTAGGTCAGCAGTTCCTCATATGACAGATCGAAGGACAACGGCACCGGTGAACTCCTAGCTCAGGCGGATGATGCGTGCATCATTCTGCTCGATCGCCCGGCTCGGCGGCACTGCCGTCCCAGATGGTGTACCCGTTTGCCGTGTTGAGGCGCTCCTGCAGGTCGGTTGTCAGCTTCCCGGCCTGGTCCGGCGCCAGCCAGCGGAGCGGGATCAGGGTGGTGTCGTCGGGGCGTTTGGTACGCAGGGCGATCGCCTCGCCGTGGGTGGTGTCGACCAGGCCGGCCTCGGTGATGCTGGTCCAGGCCGTCGCGACGCCGCGAACCTCCACCGTGTCGGCCCGGAGCTTGAGCAACACCGGCGGCCGAGCCAGGACGCACAGGCCGACCAGTGCGATCAGCCCGCCCAGTACGACGAAAACGGCGATCACCGCAGCCGGTAGGCCGAAGGCCCAAACCAGCGCGGCCACCCCGAGAGTAATCAACCCGGCGGCCAGGATCCCGAGGAACCGGCCCGGCCGCATCCGGTACGTCGACGTACGCATCAGGCAAGGATCTCATCGGACCCCTCAGGACCTACCCCGTGGGCGTTGTTGTCGGGTGATACGCACACGCGTCGGTGAGGTCCTGGGTGCTGCCTGGCGGGGGGGTCGCGGCGGTCGTCTTGCCGGCGGTGGGCTTCTTGGTCGCGGGGGACGACGGGGTGGCCGCGACCGGCGTGGTCTTCGGCCGGGTCGCCTTGGCGACGATCTCGCGCATCGCCGCGTAGTCCGGGTGCCGGCCGTTCGGGAAGTTCTTGTTCCTGTCCAGGTCGACGTTGGAGACCTTGGCGTTCTTGACCTTCAGGCCGAGCGTGACGAACGCCGGCAGGATCTCCTGCGGGATGTCGGTCCGGAGCAGCTGCTTGCTGGCGCTGGCGATCTGCTGGTATTTCGTCACCAGGGTGCGGGGGTTGGCGCTGCTGACGATCGCGTGAATCGCGCAGCGCTGCCGCTCCTGCCGGGACGTGTCGTTCAGGCCGAACCGGCCGCGGGCGTACCAGAGCCCGTAGTACCCGTTCAGGTGCTGGTTCGGGCCGGGGTGCAGGTAGGCCTTCGGCAGGATGTCGTCCGCCGCACCTGGGCCGCGGTAGTCGCCGCCGATCGGCACCTTGTAGTTGATGTTGACGGTGATCCCGCCGAGCGCGTCGACGATCGCCTGGAAGCCCTTGAGGTTGACCTGCATGTAGTAGGAGATGTCCAGGCCCATCGCCTCGCCCACCGACACCTTGAGCACGTCCGCGCCCGGGTTGTCGGACGGGCCGAGCACACCGGGGTGCGCGGCCTGGACGTTGCGGTACATCGCGTCCAGGTAGAACTCCGGCTGCTCCACGTCGCCCAGGCTCGGGTCGTAGAAGCCGTCCGGGTAGAACTTGTGCAGCGGCGAGTTCGCCGGGAACGGCATATGCATCCAGTTTCGGCTCAGTGAAATCAGCGCGGTGTCACCGGTCTTGGTGTCGATGCTGGCCACCATCACCGTGTCGGTCCGGGTGCCTGTGCGGCCGACGCCGTCATCGGCGCCCAGCAGCAGGATGTTCAGCCGCGGCGTCTTCGCCCAGGGGTTGTTCTGGTTGTTGACCTTCGGCCGGGTGGCGCTCTTGGAGTTGCTCTCGGAGGCGAAGACGCTGCCGACCAGGTCCCGTTGAGCCATCACGTTCTCCGCGGCGACGGCCGTCGGGACCGCGATGGCGAAGCAGAGCAACCCGACGAAGGCCGAGCCGACGGCACGCCCGACGCCGGAGACACCGACCGGACGGAGCAGTTTGTGCGAGGAGACGATCACGCTGATCCAGCACAGCGCCAGCGCCAGCAGTACGCCGGCGGCGACCAGCAGCTGGCTCGGATCGACGAAGAGCTGGATCACCTGGTCACGGCGGGTCAACACCATCAGCACGGCCAGGCCGACCAGACCGGCGCTCAGGGTCATCACGAAGACGCCGAGCTTGGTCCGGCCGCCTATCACGAAGCCGGAGCCGGGGAAGATCGCACTGAGCAGCGTCAGACCGATCGCCCGCGAGGTTGAACGGGCCCGGTGCGCCCGGTGACGGTGACGCGATCTGTTGCCTTTCGGCGCGGACCTGCGTCCTGCACTAGAACTCCGGGACATGGCTCCGTTCCCTGATCGACGACGTGCGGCGGCGTTGCCAGGCGGCAGACAGCCCCTCATTCAGTACTGACGCCGACACGGCCTCCTAGGTTGACGTGGATGCTCGACCTCGTCGGGTTGCGCCAGATTACAGGTCCGGAGAAGGACACACGCAAGGAGTGTGGCAACCCGCTTTGCCGCCAAGGTGCCTGTCCAGATAGTCTGAGCCGTCGCCGCATCCCACTTGGGGCCGGCGAGGGAGGCGTCGCCTAGTCCGGTCGATGGCGCCCGCCTGCTAAGCGGGTTGAGGGTAATCCCCTCTCGGGGGTTCAAATCCCCCCGCCTCCGCAACGGAGAAGCCGTTGGATCCGCCCTCCGGGTGGATTCCAACGGCTTCTCGAGGAGCTACATCCCGAGACGTGCCTTCAGGCCGTTCAGTTCCAGCTTGAGGGCGGTCGGGACCTTGTCGCCGAGCTTGGTGAACCACTCCTCGATCAGCGGGATCTCGGCCTTCCACTCGTCGTCGTCGACCGCCAGCGCCGTCTGCAGCGCCTCGAGGCTCAACTCCAGTCCGGTCACGTCGATCGAGTCGAGCGTCGGAACGCGGCCGATCGGAGTCTCCACCGCAGCGGCCTGGCCCTCCAGCCGGTTGATCACCCACTTGAGCACCCGACCGTTCTCGCTGAAGCCCGGCCAGACGAACTTGCCGGCCTCGTCCTTGCGGAACCAGTTCACATAGAAGATCTTCGGCAACAGCGACGCGTCGTTGTGCTTGCCGACAGTGATCCAGTGGTTCAGGTAGTCACCCGCGTTGTAGCCGATGAATGGCAGCATCGCCATCGGATCACGACGTACGACGCCGACCTGGCCGACCGCCGCGGCGGTGGTTTCCGACGACAGGGTGGCACCCATGAAGACACCGTGATCCCAGTCCCGGGCCTCGGTGACCAGCGGCACCGTGGTGGCCCGGCGACCACCGAACAGGATGGCCGAGATCGG
>JAWWPC010000190.1:0-24595 GCA_033851055.1 Kribbellaceae bacterium
ACGAAGTCGTTGTAGACGTTGATGAACGTCAGCACGGCGAGCGCCGCCAGTCCCGGCCGGATGACCGGGACGATGATCCGGGTGAAGATGCCGAGCTCCGAACAGCCGTCGATACGGGCCGCGTCGAGCAGATCGTCCGGCACGTTCTCGATGACCTGCCGCATCCAGAACACGCTGAACGCCTCGATGCTGCCGGGCAGGATCAGGGCCTGGTAGGTGTTGACCCATCCGAGCGTCCCCATCTCGAGCAGCAGCGGGATGATCAGCGCGAGCGTCGGCATCATCAACGTCACCAGCAGCACCGCGAAGAGGACTCGCTTCCCGCGGAAGGAGTACTTCGCGAACCCGTACCCCGCCAACGGACAGAAGACCATCGTGATCGCACCCCTTCCCACGAGCACGATCGCGGTGTTGAGGAAGCCAAGGCCGATCGGAATGGTGTCGATCATCGAACGGTAGGCGCCGAACGACGCCGTCGCGGGATCGAAGCCGAGCGGGTCGCGGACGATGTCGGCGCCGGGCCGCAACGAGTTGAGGATCATCCAGAGCAACGGGTAGAGGAATGCCAGTCCGGCGAGGATCAGAAAGACGTACCCGCTCGCGCCATTGACATCGTTGTCTGGGGGGACGACGATTCCTTCTCGAAACGTTTCCAGCCTCGCTGAGCCGAGCCGCCACCAAGCACCTCGAGGAGATCGTTGTGAGCCGTCCTGTGCAAGTTCTGAAGGTACTGATGGCCGGGGCGTGTCTCGTCGCCGCGACCCTGGTCGCGCCACCGGCCGGCGCCGATCCCGGGCCGGTAGCCGCCGGTCCAACGGCGGTCGCGCGAGCGCGGGTCGCCGCCGACGTGCTGATGAGCTCGTACGAGCCGAACAAGGCGTGGTTCCCGTCGAGCTGGTGGAACTCCGCGGTCGCGTTGCAGACGATCGGCGACTACATGCAGCGCACCGGCGACCGGCGCTACCTGCCGCAGTTGGACAACACATTCGAGAAGGACAAGGGCGTGTTCCCGCCGGGATACCTGTCCGGGGACCCGCTGCTCGGCAACTTCACCAGCCGCGCCATCGACGACTCCGAGTGGTGGGGCCTGACCTGGATCCAGGCGTACGACCTGACCAAGAACCGCAAGTACCTCGACATGGCGGTCACGATCGCGGAGTACGTCGAGGGCTACTGGGACCCGAGCACCTGTGGCGGCGGAGTCTGGTGGAACGGCGAACGCACCTACAAGAACGCTGTCACCAACGGGCTCTGGATCCGCCTGACCGCCGAGCTGCACAACCGGACGCCGCACGACACGCGCTGGCTCGGCCGAGCCCAGGAGGGCTGGAACTGGTTCACCGGTAGCGGCATGATCAACTCCGCCGGCCTGATCAACGACGGCCTGAAGGACGACTGCCAGAGCAACGGTGACACGGTCTGGAGTTACAACCAGGGCCTGGCGATCGGCGCCGGCCTCGAGCTCTGGCGGGCGACCCACGACCCCAAGCTGCTGACCACGGTACGACGCTTGGCCGACGCGGCGATCGCCCCGGGCGGACTGGTCTCCGACGGCGTCCTGACCGAGTACTGCGATGCGCCGGACCGCACGTGCGACGACAACGGCAAGCAGTTCAAGGGCATCTTCATGCGCTACTGGATGGATCTCGCCGACACCACGCACGACGCCCGCTACACCGACTTCGTCGCTCGACAGGCGGCTACGGTCTGGGACAACGACCGGGACGCGGCCGACCGGCTGGGGGAGCGGTGGTCCGGTGCCGACCCGAAGGTCTTCGACTGGCGTACCCAGGCCAGCGCGCTCAGCGCCCTGATCGCCGCCGTACCGTCGCCGCCACCGGTACGGTCGTTGTCGGCGACAACCGATCCGGCCCTGCCGGTGGTGATGCCGGCAACCGGCAGCGCGACTCACGTGAAAGTGCAGGTCGACGTCCAGGCGACCGGTCCAACAGGCGATCTGATCCCGGTGGTGGTCCAAGCCGCGGGCCCGTCGGGTTGGAGCGTGACCCCGGCGCGTACGAGCCTGACGCTACGCCCGCACGGCAACGCCGTACCTGTGCACGCGTCGGTCCAGCTCGACGCGACGATTCCAGCTGGTACGCCGGACGGTCGCTACTCGGTGACCGCGACGGCTACGTCCGGATCGCAACTATCGTTCAGTACGCGGTCCGACATCCTGGTCGCGCACACTGTCGACTTCGACACCGGTACGGCGGCCGAGACGCCGTGGCTGTTCGACGCGGACGGCTCACAGAGCAACGGAGTCCAGAACCGCTTCGCCGACGGACATTCGTACTTCGTCTACCGCTTCCCGTTCCCGTCCGACACCACCACGGCCTCCGCGACGCTGACGATCGACAACGAGTTCCTGGTCCAGGTCAGCGGTGACGGGCAGCAGTGGACCACGGTGGCGACCGAGACCCAGCAGATCCACGACGGTGAGAACAAGGCCGCCCGAACGTTCGACCTGACGCCGTACCTCGGACCGGACAAGGCAGGCTACGTCCGGGTCGCCGACTCGTTCCCCGATGACGGCTGGGGCGGCCGCGTCTACCACGTCAGCGCGACGTACAGCTGAGGAATACCTCGGGGCCCGGACGACGACCTCGTCCGGGCCCCGAGGCGCGTGGTGCAGAGAGTCAGTGCCTGGTGACGGCCCCGGTGGTGGGGTCGAGCAGCACCGGGCGGGTGTTCGGGTGGTGCCAGAAGTCGAACATCGATGTCAGCGAGCCGGCGCGGCTGTCGAACGAGGCGTCGCCGATGCCGCCGGTCCGCCAGTTCTCCTCGATGAACTTCAGGATCGAGGTCTGGTCGTTCTGCTTGTGGTCGACGCCAAGCCCGCGGAGGCGTCACCCCCCGGTTCGTAGTTGCTCTTGCTGAACGGGCTGATGACCAGCAGCGGCTGGCGCGGACCGTAGCCGCACCGGTCGGCGTACCCGCCGGAGGCCGGCTTGGTGCCGCACAGCGCCGCCTGGTCGTTGACCGCGTCCGTGGAGCCGTTGACGAGCGGCGGCGTCACGTGGTCGTACCAGCCGTCGGAGTCGTCGTACGCGACGACCACAGCGGTGGACGCCCAGTCCTAACAGCCGAGCTGTCTGTGGCTTGTCCTTGAGGATTGCGGTGATGCGCTGGCGAGAGACGAACCATTGCTCCACGACAGGGTCGATCGCAGCCACCACGGATCTCATCTTGTTGAAGCGGTCTCGTACCGTCCCGGAGCTCAGCAGGGGCTCAAGGTGGGCGACCGGTTGCGCAGCCGGTAGATCTGGTTGACGTCCATGACCAGGTCTGCCGGCTGGCCTGAGAGATACGGAAAAGCCGCGTGAAGAGCCTGGCTCCAGAGCAGTTGCCGGCCCGGGTCGTGGTCGGGGAGCAGGAACCGCCAGGTGCCGAAGTTCAGCTGGGCCAGCACGTCGGGGTGGCCGGGTACTCGTCTGCGGCCTGTCCGCAACGCTGCTCGAGCCCGTTGTGATCCCTTCGCGATATCGCCGCCGGCTAGCCTCTGGAGAAGGTGCGACGGATCCATCAGCCAATCCCCCGAGTGCTGGCCACCCATTGGACGTGGCTGCAGGGCGTTCCACGTGCATAGTTGCTCGTCGAGTGCGTTGCGCAGGATGACCTCAAATCGATGGAGGCTCTCGTAGACAGCGCCGGAGACGTCGACGTTCCACTGGTAGAGCCGCAGACCATCCTTTATGTTGCCGCCCGGCGACGTGCTCGCCGTACGGGGAGCAGGCGCGTGCCCCGATCACCGCTACGCGGGGGCCTTCTCCCTGGTCGAGCTGCCCGGCGTACTGGATGACCTCCAGCCGTGCGGCGATCTCCAGACCTCGCGGCCGAGTTGGCCCGTGAGGACCAACTCGCCGGAATGTCCCACTAAGCCGGAGGCGGGAAGTTTGGCGGGTGTGCCGTACGTTGAGCGGTCGTGTCGACCACCTTCCTGACGCGAGACCAGGCTGAGGCGTATGGGCGTTATCCGGCGGAGCCCGCCGGATCGGGAGGTGTTGGAGCGGTTCTTCTTCCGCGACGACGTCGACCGGGAGTTGGCGGCGAAGCGGCGTGGTGATCACAGTCGGCTCCTCGGGTTCGCGTCGCAGTTCAGGTGGGCTACTCAAAGCCAAAGGCCACCAGCCTCGGACAAATCGCTGTCAAAACAGACATTCCCACGACTTCCCTGCACCGCTACCTCGCTGGAATCGACTCGACACCAGCCCCGGTGACAGCCGAACAGACTTAACGGGACTTGGCGAATCCTGAACGCGGCCGACTCCTCGATCTCACCTGGGAAACCTTCGGACGGGGTGTCGAGCGGCTCAAGCACCAGATCAAGAACATGGGCCGCCGCCTCGACGTCGACATCTGCTTCGGAATCAACGAAGCCGGCCTGGTGATGGCAACTTTCCTCGCTTCCTCACAGTTCGGTCGATGCAAGATTGGCTACCTCAAGTGCAATAAGATCCGAGACCAGATCACGCTCGACGCAGCCTCACTGTTCCCAGAGGTCGGCGAGAGCCCGACGATCGTGCTCTGCGATTTCGAGGTGAAGCACGCCGATGTCATCGGAGTGATCGTCCGCGAAGTACGCGAGCGATACCCGCGAGCGGAGATCTACTTCGCTGTCTTCGGCGCGATGGTAGAAGCCGACGACTTGGTGGTGAAAGACTTCGATGGTCTTACCGGCGGCGGCATCATGGACGCAGCCAACTTCTCGGCGGTCTTCATCGCCGCCACCATGGCTCCACCCGGTATCGAGCCACCCCTTGAACTCCGCTAACTACGCAAGGATTCCAAGCTCATGACTGATTCACGCCTGCCGGAGTTGGCCGAAAAAATCGCCACCGGAGTCCGAACAATCATCGGGGAAATCCGCCCCAAGCTCATAGAGGCAGCGCTGTCCGGCCGTCAAGGGGAGCGGAAGAACGTCCGCCACGCGGACAACTTCCTTTCCGAATATGACATCTGGATGCACCAGCGGTACCGAGAGCTTCTACAAGACATTCTGCCGTCGTTCCTCTACACCTCGGAAGAAGGCGACCCGAGCGAGTAGGCGAGGACATTGATCCGGACCTTTGCGTCCTAGTCGATCCTCTCGACACCAGCGAACTAGCAGTCCGAGGTCTTCACGGCTACACCCATATCCTGATCTACTCACGCAGGCTGTCACGCCCCATCGTTGCCGTAGTAGGTGACATCTTCCATCAGATTCAGCTCTACATCGGCGCCCGCAACGAGCACGGTCACGACGAGGCGTTCGTCATCACAGCCGATGGGAACCTCCGCCCAATAAAGGTGACCGACTCCCCAGAACTGAAGGATGCCCTAGTCACCAACTATCTGATGCGGCCAGCAGAGAGATTCGCACCGCTTGCTAGACAACAGGGGTTCCTGGCTGCGCTCGGTGCCCCCGCAGATGACGGCAGGCAGCGCGGACGAATCGGCGTCGGCTACGGGTCAATCAGCCTGTGCCATGTCGCGACCGGACAGACCGATGCCATGGTCGAATTCGCCAAAGGCTTCGCGACCTGGGATCTCTACCCTGGTCATTACATCTTGGAGGCCGCCGGCGGCGTCGTGCTCGACCTCCAAGGCGACCCCATCCCGCTGGAGGGCAGGCTGGGCTCCAAAGAACGAATCGCCAAAGCGATGAACGAGCGCCAAGAGTTCGTAGCGACGGCAACAGTCGAACTGGCCAACGAGATCATCAGCACACTGGACCTGAAGCGGGGCTGATACCCCCGCGCGACTGACTCGCTGACCGTCACCGTGTAGGCACTTGTACAGGGATTCGGCCGAGGGGAGCCGCAACTGAGTTCACATGAGTAGCCGCATCGTCGGACGGGATGCGTGTCTGGCGCTACATTATCGGGCGTCCCGCGGGGTGGTCCCGGTGCGTTGTTTGTACTGGCGGCTGAAGTAAGGCACGTCGGTGTAGCCGAGGGCCGACGCTACCTGGGTGACGGACATGCCGGTCTCGGTGAGCAGTTGGTGTGCCCGGTCGATCCGGGCCTGGATCAGGTACTGCACTGGTGAGGTACCAAGCTGCGCCACGAACCGGCGGGTGAACTGGGCTCGCGATAGCGATACCCGGGCAGCCATCTCTGCGACGCTCCAATCCCGGCCCGGGTCCTGCCGGACCGCCTGTGCGCTCTGCTCCAACGCTGTGTCGGTCGCACCCTTTACTGGGGCGTGCGCTGACTCCCAGATCTGGCACAGCAGCTGTTCCAGGCATAGCTCCGCCTGGCGCTCCCCCAGCCGGTCCCCTCGCCTGTACGCAGCATCCGAGCTGCGGGCCAGTGCACCCAGCAATACCCGGTCCGCCAGCTCACACCACCGCTCCTCCGGTACGACGTCCGCAGCGCCCGGTCCTCCGTCCGGTACCTGGAAGTGCATCCCGAACACCAGCAGGCGGCGGCGCGGGTCGTGGCTGGCGGTCGGCGCATCGCCAGGTGCGAATACCGCGCAGGTACCTGGTCCGAGTTCGCGAGTCCGACCGTCGAGCTCCAGCCGGCCAATCCCGTCAAGCACACACCACAGCAGGTAGTACGGCAGCGGTCGCGATACCCAGGACCAGCTCGGCTCGCAGCGCCAGAAGGTCGGCGGCGAAAGTAGCTGGACCTCCAGCGGCCTACCTGCGGCCAAGCCGTTCAGATGCGTCAAAAGCTCAACTCCTTGCGTCGATCCTCCGTGGCAGCAGACGCGCGAAGGTCGCAGAATCGTCTTGCCAGACGAACAGTATGTGTCACCGCCAAGTGGCCTGGACCCATGCACAGGGAGCCGTTGATGAGCGTTTCGTTCAAGGAAGAATTCGATGGGTCCGGCTACACGATGGCCCGCGGGCTCTTCGCCGGGGACGAGGTCGAGGGGCTGCGGGAGCACTACATGACGCTGCGGCGTCGGGGCTCCTACCCGGGCGACACCGTGGGCGTACAGGCGACCAGTCGGGATCCGCTCCGGCGGTATCCGCGGATGGCCCAGATGCACCGGTGGGACGACGCCTCGCTGCAGTGGTTGATCGACCAGCGCCTGGACGAGGTACTTACCGTCCTGCTCGGGCGGTCGCCGTACGCGGTGCAGACGATGCTCTACTTCAAGCCGCCGGGCTCGCGCGGGCAGGCTCTGCACCAGGACAACTTCTATCTCAAGGCTGAGCCGGGCACCTGCGTCGCGGCCTGGATGGCGCTGGACCGGGTGGACGAGGCGAACGGCTGCCTGTCGGTGGTGCCGGGCAGCCACCGCTGGCCGATCCTGTGCACGGAGAAGGCGGATACCAAGGTCAGCTTCACCGACGTGACCGTGCCCGTGCCGGACCAAGAGGCCGCCGTACCGGTGGTGATGGAACCGGGCGACGTCCTGTTCTTCCACGGGGCGCTTGTGCACGGCAGCGAGCCCAATGTGACGGAGGACCGGTTCCGGCGGGCGCTGATCGGTCACTACATCGAGGGTGAGGCAGAGCAGGTGGCCGAGTACTACCACCCGGCTCTGCGGATGGATGGCAGCCCACTCGAGCTCGGCGTCGCCGAGGGTGGCGGAGCCTGCGGCGAGTGGGTCGCGACCGAGGATGGACCTGTCGTTGCGATGACCGGTCAGCACACCGTCAGCCGCAAGCACGAGTGAGACCGGGCTCGGGGGCGTGTCGCCGGTGTGGAACACTGGTGAACGCTGACAGCGTCGTCCGCAAGCACTCAGCCAGACGACGAAGGGAACACGCTGGTGACCAGCGACATCAAGATCCCCGTAGAACTCAAGCCCGTCGACGGCCGGTTCGGCGCCGGCCCCTCCAAGGTGCGCCCGGAGGCCGTCGCGGCCCTGGCGACCGAGGGCGCCAAGCTGCTCGGCACCTCGCACCGGCAGGCCCCGGTGAAGAACTTGGTCGGCCGGGTCCGCCAAGGCGTGTCCGACCTGTTCCAGCTGCCCGAGGGGTACCAGGTGGTGCTCGGCAACGGCGGCTCTACCGCGTTCTGGGACATCGCGACCTTCGCGCTGATCAGGGAGAAGAGCCAGCACCTGAGCTTCGGGGAGTTCTCCTCCAAGTTCGCCAAGGCCGCGCAGCAGGCGCCGCACCTCGGTGAGCCGAGCGTGATCAAGGCCGAGCCGGGCAGCCGCCCGATCGCCGCGGCTGAGGCCGGTGTCGACCTGTACGCGTGGCCGCACAATGAGACCTCTACCGGCGTGATGGCGCCGGTCAAGCGGGTCGAGGGAGCTGACGCGGACGCGCTTGTCGCGATCGACGCCACCTCGGGCGCAGGCGGTCTGCCGGTCGACATCAGCGAGGCCGACGTGTACTACTTCGCCCCGCAGAAGTGCTTCGCTTCCGACGGTGGCCTGTGGATCGCGGTGATGTCCCCGGCCGCACTGGCCCGGGTCGAGGAGATCACCGCCTCCGGCCGCTGGATCCCGGCTTTCCTGGACCTGGCCACGGCGATCGACAACTCCGGCAAGAACCAGACCTACAACACCCCGTCGCTGGCGACGCTGTTCCTGATGGCCGAGCAGACCGACTGGATCAACAACCAGGGCGGCCTGGAGTGGAGCGTGCAGCGCACCACCGACTCCAGCAACCGGCTCTACAACTGGGCGGAGAAGTCCGACTACGCCACCCCGTACGTCGAGGACGCGGACGCACGGTCGCTGGTCGTCGGCACCATCGACCTGGACGACTCCATCGACGCAGCGGCTGTCGCCAAGACGCTGCGCGCGAACGGCATCGTTGACACCGAGCCGTACCGGAAACTGGGCCGCAACCAGCTCCGGGTCGCGATGTTCCCGGCGGTCGACCCGGATGACGTGGAGAAGCTGACCCACGCGATCGACTACACGGTCGAGCGCCTGGGCTGACACACGGTCGGACGCCCTGCGCTGGCCGGATGACCGATTCCTCGGGTTCCAGGAGGAAGAATGCGACACGCGAAGTCGCGAGCGGTGGCAGCAGTCGCCGCAACGGTACTGGCAACCAGTGCGGCGTTGTGGGGACAATCCGCGTCGGCCGAGCCCGCGCGACATAGGTTGACCGGCAGCGTTCCGAGCTGGGCGACCACGTCCAGCAAGGTCGGCGAGGCATCGGGCTCAGAGAACGTCGGCTTCCGGGTGTACCTGGGCTGGCGCAACTGGGCCGGCGCGGAGTCCCTGGCGACCGCGGTCTCCACGCCCGGCTCAGGGCAATACGGCCGATTCTTGACCCCGGCCCAGTTCCGCGCGCAGTTCGCGCCGTCACGTTCTGAGGTGTCCGCGGTGCAGCGGTGGTTACGCAAAGCCGGGTTCGACGTCGGCATCACACCACGCAACAACCGCTACGTACAGGCCGAGGGCACGGTGGCACAGGCCAGTGCCGCGTTCGGCGCCAAGTTCGGCCTGTACAAGGTGCGGGGCAAGACGCTTCGCTCCCCGGAGTCCGAGGTGTCGGTGCCCGCTGCGCTCCCGTCGTCGATCACCGCGGTCGTCGGGCTCGACGAGTCCACCGCGATGATCGCGCCGCACGCCTCGTCGCGGTCGGCTAAGCCGTCCCCGGCGTTCGTGCCCGCGCCGCCGTGCTCGGCGTACTGGAACCAGAAGAACACCGCCATCACGCGCACCCCGGCCGGCAACCGGGTCCCGATCGCCTTTGGACACCCGAACCCGTGGCTGGTCTGCGGGCACACACCGGCCCAGTTGCGTCGCGCGTACGGCGTTGCGTCCGCGGTGGCCAACGGCACCGACGGGACCGGCCAGACCGTGGCGATCATCGATGCGTACGCCTCGCCGACGATCGTGCGGGACGTCAACGAATACTCCGCGCGGCACGGCCTGCCGAAGTTGACCAGCGCGACCTTCACCCGGGTGATACCGCCCGGCGGGTTCAAGCGGCCGCAGAAGCCCCGGCAGGACCCACGGGGCTGGTACGACGAGCAGACGCTGGACATGGATGCGGTACACGGCATGGCACCCGGCGCCAAGATCGTCTACGTCGGTTCTCCGAACAACTACCAGGACCTGGACGCCGCGATGAACCACGTGGTGGACCGGCACCTGGCGTCGATCGTCACCAACTCGTACGGCTTCTCCACCGAACTGCTCCCGCCGAGCTATCTGAAGCCTTACAACCACACCCTGATCGAGGCCGCCGCAACCGGCGTCGGCGTGTACTTCTCCTCTGGCGACTCGGGTGACAACACCGGTGGCAACCCGGCCAAAGCGAGCCGGGCCACGCCCGACTGGCCCGCGGACAGCCCGTGGGCGACGGCTGTCGGCGGAACCTCGCTGGCGGTCGATGCCGACGGTGGCTACCTGTTCGAGACCGGCTGGGAGACCGGCAGTTCCAACCTCACCAATGGCGTCTGGGCGCCCGCTCCGCCTGGCAAATACACCGGTGGATCCGGCGGCGGAACCAGCCGCATCTTCACTCAGCCGTGGTATCAGGCCGACGTGGTACCGGCCAGCATCGCCACCGCGAACGGCGCCCGCTCGCGGCTGATGCGCGCGGTGCCGGACGTGGCCGCGATCGCTGACCCGAACACGGGCTACCTGGTCGGCCAGACGCAGGCGTTCCCGGACGGTACTTCGAAGTACAACGAGTACCGCAGCGGCGGCACGAGTCTGTCGTCGCCCGTGTTCGCGGGTCTGGTCGCGATCGCCCAGCAGGCGGCGGGTCACGACCTCGGGTTCACCAACCCGTTGCTGTACTCGCAGGCCGGCACCCCGGCGTACCACGACATCGTCAAGCCGGCCGCGCCGATCGCCGTCGTACGCAATAACTACAAGAACAACGTCAACCCGGCGGGCGGGTCCGTCGTCAACCTGCGCACCCTGGGCTTCGACTCCCGTCTGACGATCCACGTGCGCCGCGGCTACGACGACGTGACCGGCATCGGTTCGCCGAACGGCGACGTGTGGCTGGCGGCGCTGTCGCAGGGCCGGCTCACCCGTGACGAGCGCCTGAACCGGGTCGCCCCCGTCTCTGGAATCAGTCGACTACACGGTCGTACGTCTGCGGGGTTGATCCGGCGGTAGCTGGCCCGTCAGCCGGGCGTTCTCCATCATCCGGTCGCGGCGCTCACGGCGGCCCCGCGGGAACGTCACGATGGTGACGAACAGAGCGAACAGGGCGGCCCCGATCAGGATCCAGCGGAGGTTGTGGTTCTTGCTACCGCCGGAAGCGTTGGTGGCGGTCGGGGTCGCGGCGGCCGTCGATGTCGCCTTCCGGACCGGGATCTGGACCTGGTAGACGATCGAGTTCGCGCCCTCGCTGCCGACCACCAATGAGGTGGTCGACGGCCCGATCGCGACCGACTCGCCCTGCGACAGCGGCACGGCTGACCGTGCCTGCACATTCGGCTTCGGCCCCCAGGACAGCAGGGCGATGTCGACGTAGCTGCGCAGCACCAGGCTCTTACCGTCCGGCAGGAAGGTCCCGTCGGTGATACCGGGCGGCGCGTCCGCGAGCCGGGTCAGGTCGTTGGTGCCCTTCACCGAGGCCTGCGCCGGAGCCGCGTAGAACGCTCCCTTGCCATTCGCCACCTTGGTGACGAGGTAGAGCCGGTGCGTGTCCGGCTGGATCAGCAGCGTCTCCGCATCGTGTGCGCCGTCGGGGTACACGAAGTCGTAGCGGTGGAACTTCATCCGCTGGTTCTCCAGCTTGGCCGGCTCCGGGATCGTGTAGACCGAGATCATCTGCCGGCTGGACTTGTTGTCGCCGATGTCGGCGATGTAGATGGTGCCGTCCGAGTCGATCGCGAGTGCCTCGACGTCTTGGACCGGTGCCTTGAAGGTGAGCACCGCCTTGACGTCACCGTTCTGGTTCACGCCGAAGATCCGAGCGGTGTCGCCGGAGTCGTTCGACGTCCACCAGGTGCCTGCGTACTTCTGGCTCTTGATCAGCCCGGACGACTCCTTGATCCGGGAGTCGTGGATGGTGAACAACTTCTTCGCCGCCGGTGACGGCGTCGCCAGATCAACCGATCCTGTCATCCCTGCCGCTCCCGCCGGGGCGGGTATCACCGCGCCCGCCAGGCTCAGCAGAGTCACTGCGGTTATGCCGAGGGCCTTCCGGAGCAGATTCAAGACAGCGCCTCGCGGTCGGGGTCGAGGACAAGGGTCGCCAGTCGCGGCCGGACCTGCCAGTCGCGGACCAGCGCATCGTACTCGGCCCGGATATCCGGGCTCGCCGGAGCGCCGGTCCGGGCGGCCCGGAGCAGCAGGTTGCGGGGCGTGTGCTCACTGTCCACGAACTGCACCACCTCTACCCGGTAGCCGACCTGTCGCAACACCGCCGCCCGCAACGAATCCGTGAGAACGTCGGCGAATCGCTCTCGAACGATGCCATACCGCGTCATCAGAGCGTAAGGCACAGGCGCCTCCACGTGTTTCAACTGCTTCTGGATGTCGTGGTGACAGCACGGAGCGGCCAGCACCAACGGGGCCTGCCAGCCCACCGCCCGGGCAAGCGCGTCGTCCGTCGCGGTGTCGCACGCGTGCAGTGCCAGCACCACGTCCGGCGGGGTCTCCAGCTCCGCGTCCGCGATGGTCGCGTCCACGAACCGCAGGTGGTCCTGCCACCCCAACGCGGTGACCCGACGGGTGTTCCGGAGCCGCGCGTCCGGGCTCCGGTCGATCCCGGTCATCCGCACGTCGTGCCCGCCTGCGGTCAGCAGGTGGTACGCCGCCAGGGTCAAGTAGGCGTTTCCACAGCCGAGGTCGACCACCTGCAGCGGCCGCCCGGCCGAGATCCGCCCGGCCGTGATGCCCTCGTCCAGGGCCGGCGCGAGCAGCTTGCAGAACTCGTCGATCTGCTTGTACTTCGACTGCCGCGACGGCTTCACCCGGCCGAGGTGGTCGCTGATCCCGAGCTCGATCAGGAACGGCGCGGCGGGGTCGAGCAGCCGCTCCTTGGTCCGGTCGTGCCCGGTCTGCTGCTCGCGACTGTCGTCCTGCCGGTGCAGCAGCAGCTTGCCCTTCTTGGTGTAGCGCAGCCGCAGCGTCTCGGTGGTGGTTTCGACGTGCCAGTTCCCGTACGGTTCGGCCAGCAACTCGTCGACCAGCTTGTCCGTCTCCGGACCGCTGCCGGCGTTGCGGGTGTGCGCCTGCCGCTCGTCGTACTCGGTCAGCTGCAGGTGCCGGGCGGCCTTGAGGTCGACGTACCGCAACTCGACCCGCTGGTACGCCGGCGGCTCGTCGCCCCGGCGCCGGCCTGATCCGACCGCCCGCACCAGGGAAGCCTGGTCCAGGAGCGCGGCCCGGATCATTTCCCGCGGCCCGGGCTCCTGATCGGGGGGATCGGACTCTGACTCCATCGCGCCATTGTTGCCGACCGTTCAACAGCATCACAAAACGGTCTCGCCCGGAGCGTGTCCTCACCGGAGTCTCTCGTCCTCGGCGAGCAGGCCCAGATGCCGCAACCGGGTCTCGATCCCGCCCGGCTGCCGCCCGAGCATCTTGGTCAGCTCGTCCTTGGTCGCGCCACCCGTGTACAACTCGGTGAGGGTCGCCTCCTGCTCCGGGGTCCACTCCCGATAGGCGTTCGGGAACAGCTTGCGCGTTTCCCCGATCCGGCGCCCGCCGGAGCGGGCCGCGATCAGCTCCAGCGACCGGATCCGGGACTGCCGGTGCCGGCCGACCTCCTCTCCCTCCCGCCAGAAGACCACCACGCCCTCGTCGAACGTCATCAGATCGGCCGGGACGTCGCAGTAGTCGGCGTCCTCGAGCATCACCCGCACCATGGTTGAACCTCCGTCTCGTCATACAGGCCGCCCGGCCACCAGCGGCCGCATCCGGTCTCTCTCACCGGAGAAGATGCCGCGATCCGAGCCCACCCGCCGGACCTGTTTCCGACCCTGTGGACAACTCCGGCCGCAGCACATCGCCGAGCCGACCGCAAAGCCTCTTTGCAGAATCTCTTTGCAAAGAGATTCTGCAGTTCTACGCTGAGCGGCATGACCGACCAGCCGAACGAACCCTGGACCCCCGACTCGGAGCGTGACGTCGTCCTCGACGCGCGACTCCTGCGAGCGCTCGCACACCCGATGCGGAACCGGATCCTCGGTCTGCTGAGGATCAACGGCCCGGCCACTGCGACCACCCTGGCCGGCCGGCTGGGGGTGAACACCGGGGCCACCAGCTACCACCTCCGTCAGCTCGCGGACGCGGGCCTGGTGGTCGAGGACGACAACCGGGGCAATGCCCGGGACCGCTGGTGGAAGGCAGCACACCGCAGCACCCATTTCGACCAGAACGAGCTGATGGAGACGGAGCCGGAGCTGACCCAGAGCTTCCTGCACGGCATCGGCCAGATATACGCCGAGAACATGTTCCGCGGCATCGACGAGCTGCAGACCCGGACCCCGGAGTGGCGGGACGCGAGCATCATGTCGGACTTCGCGTTCCACCTGACGGCAGCCCAGCTGAAGGCGATGAAGGACGAACTGCTGACGGTGCTGGAGAAATACAGCACCGACCTCACCGAGCCACTCGCAGACGGCGCCGAACTGGTCTCCGTCCAGATTCAGGCGCACCCCCGGGACATCCGGTGACCACCGCCACCGTGCCCGGCACCGACCAGGCCACGCCCCCACCGGGTACGCCGTACCGGGCACCGCTGATCGCGTTCCTGGCGGCCAACGTGGTCTCCATCTGTGGCACCCGGGTGAGCGCCATCGCCATTCCATGGTTCGTGCTCGTCACCACTGGCTCGCCGGTGAAGATGGGCCTGACCGCGTTGGCCGAGACGCTGCCGCTGGTGCTCAGCAAAGCGTTCGGCGGCCCGCTGATCGATCGCGTCGGGGCCCGCCGGGTCAGTGTGTCCGCTGACACCACCAGCACGCTCGTCGTCGCGATGGTCCCGCTGCTTCACGCCCTGGGTGCTCTGCCCTTCCCGACCTTGCTCGTCCTGGTCGGCATCGCCGGCGCACTTCGCGGCCCCGGCGACGCGGCGAAGGCGACGTTGATCCCGGATATCGCCGAGGCGGCTCGGGTACCGCTCGAGCGGGTGACCGGGCTGGAGAGCACCACGGAGCGGCTGGCCGGCCTGCTCGCCTTCCTCGCCGCCGGTGGTCTGATCGCCCTCGTCGGCGAGGTCAACGCGCTGTGGATCGACGCCGCCTCGTTCGCCATCTGCGCCGTCCTCATCCGCATTTGGGTGCCCCGACGGCGCACCGCGGCATCGTCGGAGAAGAACGAGGACCAAGGCAGCTATCTGCAGCAACTGCGGGAGGGCTGGCGATTCCTGTCCAGGGACCGACTGATGCGACCGCTGGTGCTGATGATCTCAGTGACCAACCTGCTCGACGCGGCAGCATTCGCCGTACTGCTTCCGGTCTGGATCCGGGATCACGGGCACGGACCGGCACAGACGGGCCTGATCCTGACCGCGTTCTTCATCACTGCCACCTCGTTCGCGCTGCTCGCCGCGACGATCGGGGAGCGGATCCCGCGGCGGCTCGCGTTCACCCTCAGCTTCCTGGTCTGCGGCGCGCCACGATTCGTCGTACTGGCGTTCAATGCGCCGCTTTGGATGGTCGTAGCGGCCTTCGCCGTCAGCGGCATCGGGGCCGGCTTCACCAACCCGATCCTCGGTGCGCTCTTCATCGAACGGATCCCGCGGGCGATGCTCGGCCGGGTCGATTCACTCGCGGGTGCGCTCGGCTGGGCCGGGATCCCGCTCGGCGGCGTGCTGGCCGGCGCCGCGGTCGCCGGGATCGGCCTCTCCCACGCACTCCTCGTCGCGGGGGCGCTTTACTTCGCCGCCACCCTCGGCCCACTGCTGATGGGCCGTACCGAAAGCTGGGGTGGGTGGTCTAAACCGGATCACCGGGGTCCTGAGGAAAGGGCGGGCGACCCGGATCCGGCGGCAGTCCCGACGGTCGCCGGCGGACAGTACGAACCGCCGATTGCCGCCGGAGTCGATCCCGCTCCGCACCCAGCAGTCCGAGCAGAATGAGGTCCAGCGTCATCCCGCCGACCGCCGCGAACTGGGTGCCGGCGAACTGGAAGACCTGGGTGACCAGCAGCGACACCAGCACCGCGAGCTCGAACAGCCGCACCGCCCTGGCACGATCGTCGCTCCGCAGCCGGAGCCAACCCCGGGCGGTGAACGTGGCCGACAACAGGCTGCCCGCTGCCACCCCCAGCACCGGGAAGTCCGTCAGCAGCCGCCCGTCGTCGAACCGGATCCCGGCCGCGATGGCCGGCGCACCGATCGCCTGCACCACCAGTACGGCGACCGCGATGCGCGGCGCGAGCGGATGCGTCGCCAGCCGGTCGAACCCTTTCTGCAGCGCTTGCCAGCCGGCATCGACCGGAGCGGCCAACTCGACCTCGTCCGGCGGGCAGGCTGCCAGCAGCGCCCGGGTCTCGGCTCGGCCCTGGACCTCCGGGCCGACCTCGCGGAGTTGCTCGGACGCCTGCGCGAGCCGGCGTCGCGACAGTCCGCCCGCAACGCCCTCGACGGCATGGTCGACCACGTTCGCGAGCCGCTCCCTCGGGTCGATCGGACGCCGGTTGGTGAAGAACTTCGCGGCGAGCACGATCAGCACGAAGACGACGTACACGATCGCCGCGGTCGGTTTGTAGAAGTAGTTGTTGTCCGAGGTGACGAACTTGCCGACCTCGTCGATGAACAACCCGAAGCCGATCCCGCCGACCAGGGCCGCGGCCGGCCGAACCACCGGGCCGACGTACGCGAGCAGCAGGAAGATCGACACCAGCATCAGCAGGCCGCCAGGCAGCACGTGCGCGATGTGCAGGCCGCGGCCGCCGATCTGCGGGTAGCCGCTCAGCCCGAGGATCAGCCGGGTGATCAGTACTGTCGAGACGCCCGCCACCACGAATGTGGTCAGATGTTCCGCGGTCCGGACGTTGCGGACCAGCCCGGCCCGCATCAGGTACGTCGACCGCGCGCCCGAGGTTGTCATGGCGAGACGGTATCGGGTGCTAACGTCAGCAGTCATGGCTCAGTCGCCCCAGGGCGTTCAGACGGTCACCAGGGCACTCGAACTCCTGGAGCGGATCGCGGACAACGGCGAATCGGTGACGGTGAGCGCGCTGGCAACTATCTCCGGCCTACCCCTCCCCACCGTGCACCGAATGCTGAAGACGCTGGTTGCGCTCGGCTACGTGCGTCAACTGCCGTCCCGCCGCTATGCGCTCGGTCCGCGGCTGATCCGGCTGGGCGAGAGCGCCGGCCGCGCACTCGGGGCCGCGGCCCAGCCGTTCCTGGCCGAGCTGGTGGAGAGTACCGGCGAGACGGCGAACCTGGCGATGCGCGAGGCCGACAACGTCGTCTACGTCGCGCAGGTTCCGTCCCGGCACTCAATGCGGATGTTCACCGAGATCGGCCGCCGGGTGCTGCCGCACTGCACCGGGGTTGGCAAGGCACTGCTCTCACAACTGTCCGATGCCGAGGTGAAGGCAGTGGTGCATCGCACTGGCTTGCAGGCTTTGACGGATCGCACCATCACCGACGTCGACGCATTGCTCGCCGACCTGGAACTGATCCGCGCCCGCGGCTGGGCCGAGGACAACGGCGAGCAGGAGATCGGCGTCCGCTGCCTGGCCGTGCCGGTTCTCGGTACCGGCATCGCGGCCGCGCTGTCCGTGTCCGGCCCCGAGGCTCGGATCACCCCGGAGT
This sequence comes from Kribbellaceae bacterium, assembly GCA_033851055.1. Taxonomy (GTDB): domain Bacteria; phylum Actinomycetota; class Actinomycetes; order Propionibacteriales; family Kribbellaceae; genus Kribbella. The sequence goes on from JAWWPC010000190.1 coordinate 17,594, forward strand.
CCGGTGATCGGATCGGGCCGGTGCTGATCAAGGTCGCCGGCGAGTTCGCGGACTCGATCAACGCCGGCGAAGACTGACTACCGCCCTGGCGCTCGTTTGCGGGCACTCCCCTTTCTACGCTTGTGGATACGATTCCACCGAGGTATTGCGCATCTCACAGCGGCGTCTTAACCTCTCGCTTAGTGGAACTCTGGTTTCCACCAAGTGGTAACTCCTGGAGGCAGCAATGCCCAACGAACCCGCCACCGTCCAGCACCTGCTCGGCTTCCCGCGGCCCTTCCAGACCGGATAGGTCCGCCGTCTCCCACCCGGTCTGACGAGCACCACCCCTTGCCCGCCGGGCGCTGAAGCTTGCCGACAGCAACTGACTCCTGCACGGGCATTAACCCATGCAGTCGACTCAGCACGTCCGGACCCGACAGATCCGTCGAAGGGAGTGATCGAGTTTGACGAATACGGTCCTGCGGACTGGCGGTCCGGCCACGCAAAACGTCCGAGCGGGTGTCCGGCGCGGCCGGAAATCACAGCAGAAGAAGCGGCGGCAGAACCTGGCCGGCTGGCTGTTCGTCGGCCCGGTGATCTTCGGCGTGTTGTTCTTCCAGCTCGCCCCGGTCACCGCCTCGCTGGTGGTCTCACTGACCAACTGGTCCGGGCTGAACCAGCCGAAATTCCTCGGCCTCGGTAACTACCTCGAACTGTTCAGTGCCGACGACACGTTCTACTCGTCGCTCAAGAACACCGTGATCTTCACCGTCGTCGTGGTCGTCACCACGATTCTGATCGGCCTCGGGCTGGCTGTTCTGTGCAACCAGAAAGTCAAGGGCATCGGTATTTTCCGGACCTTGTACTACTCGCCGGTGATCACCAATGTCGTCGCGATCGGCTTCGTCTGGCTCTGGCTCTACGAGCCCAACAACGGGCTGTTCAACTCCACCCTGAAGACGCTTGGCGTCGCCGGGCCGGCCTGGCTCTCCGACACCAGAACCGCTTTGATCGCTGTGATCATCGTGGCGATCTGGCATGGCGTCGGCTATCCGATGGTCATCCTGCTGGCCGGGCTGCAGTCCATCGACCAGTCCCTGACCGAAGCGGCGACCGTGGATGGCGCGAGCGCCTGGCGGCGGTTCTGGTCCGTAACGTTCCCCTTGCTGACACCCAGCCTGTTCTTCCTGACGATCACTCAGTTCATTTCGTCGTTCCAGGTCTTCGGAATCATCTATGTGATGACGTCCGGCGGTCCCAACAATGCGACCTCGGTGTTCATCTACAACATCTACGAGGCGGCCTTCGGGCATGGCCGGTTGGGATATGCGTCGGCCATGGGTTGGGTGTTGTTCGTCATCGTCGGCGCCGTCACGGCGATCCAGTGGAAGATGGAGAAGCGGTGGGTTCACTATGACAACTGAGCGCACCGCCGAACTGCCATTGACCGAGCGCCGACCCGACCGGCGCCGCACCCTGACCGGTTCGGACCAGGTTCCGCGCAGACCGCCGAGACACCTGCCCCGACGGGTGGTGATCTTCGCCGTACTGCTGTTCTTCGCGGTGGTGTTCGCGATGCCGTTGCTCTGGATGGTGAGCGCTTCGCTGAAGCCCGAGAACGAGGTTCTGCAGACCCCGCCGACCTTCATCCCGACCACGTTCCTGTGGTCCAACTACAGCCAGGCCGGACACGGACTGCTGCCGTTCTTCCTCAATTCCGTGAAATTGGCGACGCTGAATGTCGGATTCCTACTTTTCTTCGCCGCCCTGGCCGGTTACGGCTTCGCCCGGCTCGACTTCGTACTGAAGAATCTTGCGTTCGCGCTGCTGCTGTCCACCGCAATGATCCCCAGCATGGTCTATCTCATCCCGCAGTACATGCTGTTCCGGCAGATGGGCTGGATCGATACCCATTACCCGCTATGGGTGCCGAACGTGCTGACCCCGGTGTTCGGAACCTTCCTTCTCCGGCAGGCGTTCCGGGGCATCCCGATGGAACTCGAAGAGGCCGCGAAACTCGACGGTGCGTCTATTTTCACAACGTTCTGGCGGATCATGCTGCCGCAGGTCAAGCCCGCCCTGGCGGCGGTCGGCGCGCTGACCTTCATGAGTTCGTGGAACGACCTCTTCGGACCGCTGATCTTCCTCAACTCGACGCGGCTGCAGACCATGCCCATCGCGCTCGCGCTGTTCAAGGGTGAGTACTTCACCCAGACCAATCTGATGATGGCCGCCGCGACTCTGACCATCCTTCCCCCGCTTCTGCTCTTCCTGCTGGCGCAGAAGTACTTCGTCCAGGGCATCACGATGTCCGGCCTGAAAGGTTAGGCATGCGGATCACACAGATCGAATCGATCATCCTGCTCGACAAGCTCCACATCATCAAGGTTCATACCGACGAAGGCCTGGTCGGCGTGGGCGAGGTCAGCCCGATGAACGCACACGTCACGCATAGCATCGTCGAGCAAGCGCTGGCACCGCTGCTCGTCGGCGAGGAGGCAACCGACATCGAGCGGTTGTGGCGGCGGCTCTACACCAAGCCCTACAAGCTGGGCCCCGGTGGTGCGCAACTGAACGCCATCGCCGGCATCGACATCGCGTTGTGGGACCTGCTCGGCAAGGCCGCCGGTCTCCCGGTCTACAAACTGCTCGGTGGCAAGTACCGCCAGAGCATGAAGGTCTACGCCAGTTCCATGTCGAGGCGCATGACGCCCGAGCAGGAGGCCGAACGCGCCCTTTCCTTCAAGGAGAAGGGGTTCCACGGCTACAAGATCCACTCCTCTACACCGTGGATGCACGACGACGGTTTCGATCAGACCATCGCGACCGTCACCGCCGTCCGGGGATCGGTCGGGGACGACTTCCCGATCCTGGTCGACGTCAATAACGCGTACTACGAACACACGGCGATCAAGCTGGCGCATGCCTTGGAAGGCCTGGGCGTCTGGCACTTCGAGGAGCCCCTGGCGGCACACGACTACGAGGCCTACGGACGGTTGGCCGATGCCGTCGACATCCCGATCGCCGTCGGGGAGCAGGAGTACACGATCTGGCAGTTCCGCGATCTGATCACTCGCGGCCGGGTCGACATCCTGCAACCCGACGTGATCAAGTGCGGAGGCATCACCGAGTTCAAGAAGATCGCCGTGCTCGCCGACACGTACACGAAGCCGATCACCGTACACAACACCCAGCAGACCATCGGGACCGCGGCGCACGCCCACCTGTGGGTGAGTACGCCGGCCTGCGTCTATCCGCAGGAATACAACATCGAACACAACCCGATCCTCGACGACACCCCGATCTGGCAGAACCCGCTGGTCCCGGTGAACGGCGCGATCACGCCCTGGGAGTTGCCCGGGCTGGGCGTCGAGCTGGACGAGGACGTGGTCGCCAAGGTCCGCACCAACTGAGCAGCCGCACCACCATCGCGTGACTTCTACCCGGACAGAACAGGACTGACCCATGACGGCAAATCAGGTATCTCGCAGGTCACTGCTCAAAGGCGTCGGCCTGGCCACCGGTGCGGCGGCGCTCGGCTTCCCGCTGGCCGGCTGTAACAACTCCGCGGGCGGGTCCGGCGGCGGGGGAAACGCTTCGTTCCTCACCTGGGATACGACCTCGGGCTCCCCGCTTTACACCGTCGCGGAGAACTGGGCCAAGAGCGCCGGGAGGTCGATCGACATCCAGTCCGTCCCCGGCGACGACTACGACACGAAGCTCCGGACGGTGCTCTCGTCGGGCGCCGCACCGACCGCGATCCGGATCAACGACGACTACGTCGCGGGTTACTACGCGGAGGGCTCGCTGCTCGATCTGCGACCCTATCTACAGAAGGACGGCATCAAACCTGACGACTACTTCCCGGTCGCCTTCAACTTCCCCAAGCAAGCGGACGGCGCCCACGCGGCCTGGCCGATCATGACGAACCCTGGCGTGATCTATTGCAACGTGGACGCCTTCGAGGAGGCCGGTGTAAAGCTTCCGCCCAAGGACTGGGCGGCCAGCGGCTGGACCTGGGACGACTTCCTCGACGCGGCGAAGAAGCTGACCAAGCCCAACGGCGAGCGCTGGGGTGCGTTGATCTTCCCGGACACGTCGCTGGAAACCGTTTGGCCGGTCAACAACGGCAGTGACGGGATCTACTCCAAGGACGCCACCCGATTCACTCTGGCTGAGCCACAGGCCACCGAGGCAGTCCAGTGGGTCGCCGACCTCGCCCTGGTCCACAAGGTCCATCCTGACTTCGCCACCGTCACCGCCGGTCGGCAGACGGCAAACTGGGCGCTGTCCCAGCTCGGCACCGGCAAGGTCGCCATGCTGCTGGCCCTGACCAGTGGCATTCCTTACCTGCGCAAAAATGCGAAGGTGAAGTGGGACATCTTCCCGCCTCCGATGAAGGTTGCCCGCAAGACGGTGAACACGATGACCGTCCTCGCGGTGCCGAAGGCATCCAAGGATCCCGACGCCGCCTGGGATTTCCTGAAGTACTGCGTCGGTCCCGACGCTTCGAAGCTGCTGGCCGAGTCGCGGGGCTTCATGCCGATCAGCAAGAGCTCGTCGTCGCTGTTCGTACCGGACGACAAAGGCCCGGCCAATCTCGCGCTCGTCACGCAGGCACTGGACAACGCGGTCAATGAGAACTTCGGCCGTTATATCGAACGCGCTCGCACCATCTATCGACCGGTGCTCGACAATGTCTGGAGCGGGAAGCAACCAGCCGCGGCTGCGCTCGGCAGTGTCAAGCAGAAGGTCGAAGAAGTCCTTGCAGGCAAGGGGTAGGCATGAAGATCACTGATGTCAGAGTCGAGATCATCTCGAAGCCGAAAACGCACGCCGTCCGGGACGCGCTCCAACTACTCGACCGCGACGGCCACACCCTCGTCACCATCGAGACCGACGAGGGGGTGGCAGGTGTCAGCGACACCTACTTCGGCCGGGTGGCGAGTTCGCCCGCGGTGCTGGCCAAGATCATCACCGATCAACTGGCACCTGCGATCATCGGCGACGACCCGACACTGATCCGGCAGGTACGGCAGAAACTGTGGACGCTCACCGACTACCAGGGCAGCACCGGCCTGTCGTCGTACGGCATCTCGGCGATCGACCTCGCCCTGTGGGACCTGCTGGGCAAGTCACTGGACGTGCCGGTTTGGAAGTTGCTGGGCGCCCAACGGCTGTCCATCCCGACGTACGCGATGGTGGGCTGGCTCGAGCTCGACGTGGCCGGTCTGGAAGCGGTCGCAGCCAAGGCGATGGAGCAGGGCTTTCGTGGCGTGAAGATGAAGGTCGGCGGTGGACCGCTCAGCGAGGACGTCACCCGGATCAAGGCGGTCCGGGCCGTGATCGGCCAGGATGCCCCGCTGATGGTCGATGCCAACCAGGCCTTCGACTACAGCGAAGCTCTCCGCAGGGGCAGGGTGTATCAGGAGCTCGACTGCCGCTGGTTCGAGGAGCCGCTGCCCGCCGCCGCGACCGAGGACCACATCCGGCTGGCCGGCAAACTCGACATCCCGATCGCTACCGGTGAGAACCGGTATGGGCAGGCGCAGTTCCGCGACCTGATCGCCGGGGGTGGCGTCGGTGTCGTCCAGCCCGATCTGAGACGGGCGGGCGGATTGACCGACTGCCTCGAGATCGGCCTGATGGCCGCTGGTTTCGGTATTCCCTATGCCTCGCACGGCGGCGGCGCGCACATCCACGTCTTGGCCGCACTCCCCAACACTATTTACGTCGAGAGCGGACTACTCCCGGCAGACGGCCGAGTGGAATTGATGGAGGGTTGCTACCCGCTCCCAATGGGGCCGGGCCTGTCTTCCTGGGACCACTAGTGTTTTGGCCGAGAAGGTTCGCCGGATTGGTCGGCTCGCGTGAGCGGAGTCGATTGGAAGACTTGCAGTGCCGGTCCCGTTTGCCAGCCGGTCACAGAAGTGACAGGTCGCGTTGTTCGTGGTGTCCATAATTGCCTTGCCGCTGGTGTCCCAGGCAGGGCAGGGTCTGGATCATGCTTGAACTGCGCACTTTGGAGTCAGACGACTGGCCGATCTGGCGGGAGCTGCGACTGGCGGCACTTGCCGAGGCGCCTTACGCGTTCGGATCGACGTTGGCAGAGTGGAAGGGAGCCGGCGATCGAGAGGAACGCTGGCGTGCTCGCCTGGAGATTCCTGGTGCGCGCGATGTCGTAGCGGTCCTCGACGGTCATCCGGTTGGGATGGCCAGCGGAGTCCCGGCCGAGGAAGACGCCAGTGTTGAGCTGATCTCGATGTGGGTCAGCCCCGTGGCGCGTGGCCAGGGAGTGGGAGACCTCTTGATCGGGGCGGTGGAGAGGTGGGCTGTCGAACGGCACGCCAAGACGTTGCGTCTGTCGGTGATGCCGGACAGCAAGGCGATCGCTCTCTACGAACGCCACGGTTTCGCAGACATTGGTGAGCTGGGCGATCTCCTGCCCGATGGCGTGCGCAGAGAACGGGTCATGGCGAAGAGCCCGGATACCGTTTGAACTCGTTGTCGCCGGGAGCGGCGGGATCTCCCTGGTGGTCAGGCTGCGGCAGCGAGGGGGCGTCCGCCCCAGCGGAGGCCCTTCTCGCTGCGGACACGGGCGCGTTCGCGGCGCTGGGCTGCCAGGACGTCGGGGTGGCGGGCGTTGGCGTTGCGCCAGCGCAGGTAGGCGTGCAGGGCCCGGGTCTGAACGGTGTGGTTGGGGTGGTTGGAGTTGGCCAGCGTGAACTGCCGCAGGGGTCCGAAGTGGGCTTCGATCGGGTCGGCCCAGGAGGCGTTGGTCGGGGTAAAGCACAGCTCCACCATGTGTTTCCTCGCCCAGGTGCGGATCCTGGTGCCCTTGTGTGCGGACAGATTGTCCATGATCACGTAGATGCGGGCGCCGTCGGGGGCGTGCGCCGTCGGGGGCGTGCGGCGCGGATGGACTTCAGGGCGGCCAGTGACTGGGCGGCGCCCTTGTGGCGGCGGTTGACGCCCCACAGGGTGTCGTCGCCGACCGAGTAGCAGCCGTGGAAGTAGGTC
>JAWWPC010000214.1:0-10289 GCA_033851055.1 Kribbellaceae bacterium
GCTGGAGTGGTCGGTCCTGAACTGGAATACCCCCGCCATCGACTTCTACAAGTCGCTCGGCGCCACCCCCCAAGACGAGTGGACCACCTTCCGCCTCACCGACGAGCCCTTGGCAACCCTCGGCCGCGCACTGCCTCACACTGGGTGGACAAGCTGACGCCCGTAGCGAGCCGCTGTTCCCCTTCGACCGGCGCGGCAGCGATCCCGAAAACTACCTACCCGCTACCCCGCTGACGGCTCACTGAACAGCTGACTCCAGTACGTCGGCGTTGGCGGTGACCCAGTCGTGGGCCTGGCGGATATCGGCCGGTACGCCGAGTTCGACCAGGCGGCTCATAGGACCGTCGCCGGCCGCGGCGGCTGCTTCGATGCCACGCCAAGTGCGGTCCTGCCACCAGAGGACGGTGGCGACGAGAGCCGATCGATCGGTCGGGCCGTAGCCGTCACAGATTGCCCGCCAGCGGTCGAGTGCAAGGTGCAGATCCGGCTGGCCGACCTCCGTGTACTGCCAGCAGCAGAAGGCGAGGTCGTGGGTGCGCTGCCCGGGTGCGGCGATGTCCCAGTCGATGAAGGCGATCGCCTGCGCCCCGCGGCCGGCGTACACGGTGTTCTTCGGGGAGAGGTCGTTATGGCAGACCACTTCCTGGTCCTCGGCGAGTGGTGTGCCGGCGGTCAGGTCATGGAACTCGCGCACCAGGCGGCCGATTGAGCTGAGGGACTCGAGAGAGGTGGTTGAACGGCTGCGTGGGGTGTTCCAGGCCGACGTAGCCGTCGGTATAGCTGAGCATCTCCCGGCCGTCGTCATCGATACCCAGGAACCGAGGCGCACCAAGCCACTCTTGCGCCTCGAAATGCCGGAGCAACTCGTGGACGAACCCGGCGCGCTCGCCCGGCTGCCGGCGTACGGTGTCGCCGATCCGGACCACCAGGTTCACGAATCCACCCTGCAACTGCTCCTCAGTCATCCGGCCAGCGTCCATCAGCACGAGGTCACCCCGCATCTGTATTTCTCCCGATGATCACTGGTGGTGGCGGCGTTTGGCTTGGTACATGGCGCTGTCGGCGGTGCGGAGGAGTTCGTCCAGATCGGAGACGTAGGGGGTGACCACCGCGGTGCCGATGCTGGCGGTGACTGGTACGTCGATATCCTCCAGGGGGCGGCTGATGGATTCGGTGATCCTTGTCATCAGTACGTCGAGATCGTCGCCGCTGATGTCCTCGGCCAGGATGGCGAACTCGTCGCCGCCGAGCCGGCTGACGGTGTCGCCGTGCCGGACCTGGGCCAGCAGCCGCTCGGCGATCTCGCGCAGCGCCCGGTCTCCGGCCTCGTGACCGTACTTGTCGTTGACTTGCTTGAAGTGATCCAGGTCGCAGAACAGCAGTGCACCGCGACGGCCGGTCTGGCGGCAGCGCTGCAGGGCGGCAGTGAACCGGTGCCGGAGCAGCCGGCGGTTGGGCAGGCTGGTGAGCGGATCATGCGCGGCGTCGTACTGGAGTTCGCGCTCGGCGTCCTTACGGGCGGTCACGTCGTCCACCTGAACCAGCAGGACCCGCTGCTGATCCTTGCCTTGATCCACGATCACGGCGGTGCCGGCCAGCCAGATGTCTTGGTCGTCGCTGCGCCGGAAGCGCCGCTCGAACCGGTACGGTCCGTCCCTGAGCGCCTCCAGATCGCGCCTGGTCTGGACGAAGTCCTCCTCCTCCAGGTAGTCCGCGAACCTTGCGCCGACGAGTTGATCCTGGGTGTAGCCGGTGACGCCGCAGAAGGCCTGGTTGACCCGCAGTACCCGGCCGACGTCCGGCGGGTCGAACGCGATCGTGGCCATGCCATTGCCGGCGCCCTCGAACACCAACCGGAAGGTTGCCTCGCTCGCCTCCAGGCGCGCCTTCTCGGCAAGCAGTTGGTCCGTCAGCCGAGCCTGATCGATGGCCAGGCCGGCCTGGGTGGCGAAGATCTCGAGCAGCTCGCGGTGGATCGGTCCGGGGCGGCGCTGGTCCTCGGGCAGGTCGACGGACAGCATGCCGACGAGCTTGCCCTGGGGCGAATGCAGCGGTGCGAACAACGCGTCCAGCGGGTGCCAGGCGTCGGGATCGGTCGGTATCGGCAGGTCCGGGATCCAGCCCATCACCTCGCCCTCGGGAAGCCGCTCGTGCGGGACGAAGCGCAGCCCGCCCCACTTGTCGGCCATCTTGAACTCGGCGTCGAAGATGTCGGCAGCGCTGACGGTGCCGAGCAGGGCTTCCCTCGCCTCGGGCGAGCCGGCCACCGCGATCACCTCGAACTTGCCGTCCGGCTGGCGCAGATTCAGTACGGCGATGCCGAAACCGAGGCCCTCCACGACGCCGTCGACCACGGCCTGCAGGGTTTCGGACAAGCTTCGCCCGGCGCCCATCCGAACGCTCACCTCATACAGGCGGCGTAGCGCCGTCAACCGTACAGTGGGCTCCTCGTGCACCTGTGATCTCTCCGCGGTCACGGCATCGGCTCGCTCACGGAAACCCCGCCGTGGTGAGGGCCCCTCTACAGAGTGACAGATCGCTCCGGCAGGGTATCGCTGTCCGAGACGTCCTCTGCTGTCAGTGGCGAGACCATCGCCGACAGTGAGCCAACTCAGTACCGCATTGTCGCCAGAGAGTGATAACTGGTCCGGGCCGAGACCCATGGGTCAGTTGGTGCGTCGTGCTCCACCAGCCATTGCTGGACGCCGGCCGCCGTGCTGTGCGCGAACATCGCCGGGAAGTCGAGCCGGCCTACGCCGACGTCCTCGAACGAGCCGTCCGCCGCCATGTCCTTGACGTGCAGTGCCGGGAACCGACCGGGGTTGCCGCGGAAGTAGTCGACCGGGTCCTTGCCGCCGTTCACCACCCAGTAGAGGTCGAACTCGAACCCGAGCAGATCGGGCTCGGTCTCCTCCAGCAGAATGTCGAACAGCACCTTGCCGTCGACCTGGTCGAAGTCGTGCCCGTGATTGTGGAACAGCAGTTTGAGCCCGGCCTTGCGCGCGGCCTCGCCGGCCACGTTGAAGGCGGCCGCGGCCAAGCGGAAGCCGTCCGGCGTGCGCAGTTCGGGCGGTAGCGAGGGGACCACGACCCACTCGCCGCCGAGCGTCCTGACATCAGCGAGGGCGCCTGCCCAGTCGTTCGTCAACCGGTTGTACCCGACGTGCTCGAGCACGATCTCGAGTCCGGCGTCGTCGGCGAACGACCGGATCTCCGTCGCCGAGTGGCCGAACCGGCCGCTCACCCCGATGGTCCGGTAGCCGATGTCCGCCAGTTGCCGCAGTGTGCCCGGATAGTCCTCGGCAAGCGGTTCGCGCATCGTGTACAAGTGCATCCCGATGCCATCGGCGGGAATGGTCCGGTCGCTCATGGGTGAGTGCCTTTCTTGTCGATTGGCTCGAACGGCGTACGGGTCAAGGCAGAGCTGTTGCGTCAGGCAACGTGTTCCAAGTAGCGCGACAATGCGAGATCGAAGACCTGCTGGCCGGGGGCGTTCCAGAGTTCCTGGTTGAAGATCTCCACCTCGACGGGTCCGCCGTACCCGGCGGCGTCGCAGGCTTCGCGCAGTCGGCGCAGTTCGATCGAGCCGTCGCCCATCATGCCGCGGCCGAGCAGCATGTCGGCCGGCAGCGGAACCACCCAGTCGCTCACCTGGTAGGAGCAGATCCGGCCGCCGGCCCGGGCGATCTGCCGGTAGACGTTCGCGTCCCACCACAGGTGATAGGCATCCACGACAACACCCACTTGTGATTCGGGGAACTGCTCGGCCAGATCAAGCGCTTCGCCCAGTGACGACACCACGCACCGGTCGGCGCAGAACATCGGGTGCAACGCCTCGACCGCGAGCCGTACTCCGCGTTCCCCCGCGTACGGCGCGAGCTCGGCCAGGCCGTCCCGCACCATCCCGCGGGCGCCGTCCACATCACGCGAACCGACGGGCAGACCCCCGCTGACCAGGATCAGCGTGTCGGTGCCGAGTGCGGCCGCTTCGTCGATCGCGCGGCGGTTGTCGTCCAGTCTGGAGCGGCGCTCGGCCTGCTCTGCGGCGGTGAAGAACCCGCTCCGGCAGAGCGAGGACACCCGCAGCCCCGCGTCGGCGACCAGCTTCGCGGCGTTCTCGACGCCGTACTCCTGGATCGGCTCGCGCCACAGGCCGATCCAGTCGAGATCAGCTTTGGTGCTTGCGGCAACTACTTCCTCGAGTGGCCAGTACTTGGTCGTTGCCTGGTTCAAGCTGTAGCGATTCACGCGTCGACCCCGCCCACGACGAGAAGCTTGCTGAAGCGATCCACGGCCAACTCCGGACGGGTCAGTACGCCGGCCGCGTCGGCGAGCCGGAACGTGTCGGCAAGGTGCGGCAGCGAACGCCCGGTCTGCAGACCGCCGACCATGCCGAAGCCGGGCTGGTGTCCATTCAGCCAAGCCAGGAAGGCGATTCCTGTCTTGTAGTAGTACGTTGGCGCCGAAAAGATCTGCCTCGCGAGTGGCACTGTCGGCGCAAAGATCTGCTCGTACGCCGCGAGGTCGCCGTCGTCCAGCGCCTTCAGGGCAGCGGCCGCGGCAGGAGCGATCGCCGCGAAGATGCCGAGCAGGGCATCGCTGTGATGCTGGTCGTCGCCGCGGATCAGCTCTGGATAGTTGAAGTCGTCCCCGGTATAGAGCCGCACACCCACGGGCAGACGGTTGCGCAGAGCAACTTCGCGATCGGCGTCGAGCAGCGACACCTTGATTCCGTCTACCTTGCCGAGGTTCTCGGTGATCAGCTCGACCACCACGTCGGCCGCGAGGTCCAGCGAGTTGCTGCCCCAGTAGCCCTCCAGCGCCGGGTCGAACATCGCCCCGAGCCAGTGCAGGATCACCGGTCGGCTGGACTGTCCGAGCAGCCGCGCATAGACCTTCCGGTAATCGTCCGGCGAAGTCGCCGCCGCGCAGAGTGCCCGGCTGGCCATCAGAATCGGCTGCGCGCCAACATCCTCGGCCAGTGCCAACTGCTCCTCGTACGCCGCGATCACCGCGTCCAACTGATGCTGCCCGGGCGTAAGCTGGTCCGTACCGACACCGACCGCGATCCGGTCGTCGGGGGCCTCAGCGGCGGAGCGGCGGATCAGCTCCTGCGTGGCGGTCCAGTCGAGGCCCATGCCGCGCTGCGCCGTGTCCATCGCCTCGGCCACGGACAGCCCGAGAGACCACAGATGGCGCCGGAACCCGAGTGTGTGCCTCCAGTCGATCGCCGCGGGCGCGCCCGGCGAGTTGTCACCCAGCGGGTCTGCCACGACATGCGCCGCAGCGAAGGCCAACCGGCTCTGTGCGGGTGCGAACACGCTTTCCGCTACGGGCTCGCCGACGAGCCGGTAGGTCTCGAGGCCGCCGCCGGATGTGGGCAGCCGGAGTTGCAGGGTCATTCCGCACCGCCACCGATGTTCAGCTCCGGCACCTTGAGCTTGCGGCCCTCACGCCAGGACTGCAGTCCGAGCTCGGCCAGTTGCACACCCTTGGCGCCTTCGACGAAGTCCCAGGTGAAGGGCGCGTCTTCCACGACGTGCCGCAGGAACATCTCCCATTGCACCTTGAAGCCGTTGTCGAACACCTCGTTGTCCGGCACATCCAGCCACTGGTCACGGAACAGCTCGGTCGCCGGCAGGTCCGGGTTCCACACCGGCTTGGGTGTGGTCGAGCGGTGCTGCGCCCGGCAGTTGCGCAGCCCGGCGACCGCGCTGCCCTCGGTGCCGTCCACCTGGAACTCGACCAGCTCGTCGCGGAACACCCGGGTGGTCCAGGACGAGTTCAGCTGGGCGATGATCCCGCCGTCCAGTTCGAAGATCCCGTACGCCGCGTCTTCTGCGGTGGCGTCGTATGCGCGGCCCTGCTCGTCGTACCGGGTGGGGATGTGGGTGGCGCCCTGGCAGTAGACGGAACGAACCGGCGCGAAGATCTGGTCGAGGAAATACCGCCAGTGGCAGAACATGTCGACGACGATGCCGCCGCCCTCCTCCCGCTTGTAGTTCCAGGAGGGACGCTGCGCCTCCTGCCAGTCGCCCTCGAAGACCCAGTAGCCGAACTCACCACGGACCGAGAGGATCTGCCCGAAGAATCCACCGTCTACCAGCCGCTTCAGCTTCCGCAGGCCGGGCAGCGACAGCTTGTCCTGGACGACGCCGTTCTTCAGGCCGGTGTCCCGGACCAGCCGGGCCAGATCGACCGCAGCTGCCAGGCCCTCGGCGATCGGCTTCTCGCAGTAGATCGCCTTGCCGGCCTCGACCGCGGCCCGCACACCCTTCTCCCGTAGCTGGGTGAGCTGCGAGTCGAAGTAGATCTCGACGTCCGGTTCGGCCAGTGCCTCGGAAAGGTCGGTGGTCCAGCGGGTCAGGCCGTACTGGTCCGCGATGCGTCGCAGCTTGGCCTCGTTCCGGCCGACCAGGACCGGCTCCGGAATGATGGTCGATCCATCGGCTGCGAGGATGCCGCCCTGCTCGCGGATCGCCACGATGGATCGCTCCAGGTGCTGGCGCAGGCCCATCCGGCCGGTGACACCGTTCATCACGATGCCGACGCGTCGCTCGTTCACTGTTGTGCCTCTCTTCGGCCGACGTCGTACACGTCGAGGCGTCCGCACATTCCGTGGCGACCGAGCTCGGTCGGCGCCGGGATCTGGTGCAGCTCCGCCGTCTGCAGGTGCGGGGCTTTGCCCGCCTCAAGGGCGTCGAGGGCAGCGCCGGTCTCGTCTGCCAGGCGTCGTGCACCTTGCTCCCACCGGCGACGCCAGTCTCCAAGCTGGGGCTGCACGATGTCGATCGCCGCGGTGTAGAACGGCTCGAGCGCGGCCGGCCCATCGGCGTCGTACGCGGCGCGCAGCGTCTTGAAGCCTTCGAGTGCGAGGTCGCGGCGGCGCATCGCCGAGGGCGTCCGCTCCTCACCCTCGCCGGTGAGCGTGGTCGCGGCCAGATAAGTCTCACGGTCGGTGAGGTGCTCGGGTGGCAGGGTCAGGACGGCGTCACCGGCCTCGGGGAGACCGGAGTTCGACATCAGGGTGAGGATCTGCAGTCCACCGCCGTTGACCAGCCGGTGGATGGTGCCAGGGTCGAACCAGACGACCGTGCCGGCCTGCAGCGGGGTCTCGGTGAACCCGTTCGGGTTCAGCGTCTGGACCGCGCCGGAACCGGCGATCACGTAGTAGCCCTCCGAACAGGCCAGGTGGACATGCGGGGTGCCGCCGACCAGCCCGTCCGGTGCCTCGATGTCGTACACCTTCAGCAGCGAGATGCCGATGCCGCCGGGCATCGCGGGCGCAGGGCCGGGGCCGAACTCGCACATACTCGCCTCCTCCACCTGGAAAGGGCTTTCCAAGGCCTTTGCCGCAACCCTAAATGCGCGTTCTCGGCGAGTCAACCTGTCCAGGAAACCGATTGCGCCCACGCTCCGTGCGAGTGGCGGACGGTAGTGGACCGGTGATCTGGCTCTGCGGATCGGCGAGGTGATTGCCGCTTCGGACGCCGCGCCGGAGGCAGGACTACCAGTTGGTCCGCCGGTTCGCCCGTGGTCAGCTCAACCGCGCGGAGGCGAGCCGCCGCTGATCGTGGTGCCGCTCGCGCCACACCGCCGCCTGAGCTCGGCCCGGCCGGCGGATCATCGGAGCTCCTCCAGTACTACGTCGTCGAGCTGGAGCCAGACATCCTGGCCATGGCCGAAGAAGCCGGCGTAGAGCTGGATCAGGGACTCCTGGCCGGTCTGGACCTCGACGGTGACCAAGGTGTAGCCGGGGAAGGCGCCGGACTTCCGCTCGGCCAATGTCTTGCCACGCAGCGTGCGGACACCCAGCATCGTTTCGGTGTTGTTGTCCGCTGTCCGCACCCAGGCGGACAGACGGTACCGGTGATAGGGGCGTACGGCAACGTTCTGCTGCAGCTGATGGAGCCCGATCGAGTCGCGGAGGAAGGCGTTGTTCTTGCCGCTGTGCCCGAGGTTGGTCTTGTCCACCCCGCCGCGACCGTTGAGCTGCCAGGGCGCCGACGGGGCGCTGCCGGGCTGGTCCTCGAAGCCCGGATCAGTGACCAGGTTGGTCGTCAGCCCGTCGTCGCTGAGCTTGGTGTGCATCAGGAACACGTTGTACGGATCCCACTGCGACATCGTGAAGTACAGGTCGGGGCCGGATGACCACGGGTGCATGAAGCTGCCGTACAACGCGGGGAAGTCGTTGCCGCGAACTACCACCTGCTGGCCGCTCCACGGCCCGGTCAGCGAGGCTGCCGATCGCATCACGATAGAGGCGCGCTGCTCGTCGAGGTACATCACCAACCATTTGCCGAGGTAGGCGTTCCACTGCACCGATACCTCGCTGACCGGCCCGACGACGATCGGTACGGCGGCCGACTCCCGGCTGGACCAGGTCTTGCCGTCCCAGTACCGGTATGCGCTCTTCGACAGAATCTGCTTCTCCGGAACCCGCGCCAGGTGTGCGTTCCCGAAGCGGCCGTTCTGCGTACCGATCATGTAGACGTAGCCGCCGGTCTTGACCAGCGAGCTCATCTGGAAGTTGTCGTCCCACGCAGCGGTGTTCTGCCAGCGCGCGGTCGGGTCCTTCACCCAGGTCTGGCCGTTGTCGTCGGAATAGGCCAGGCCGGAGTAGTTGGTGAACCACGTGCCGGGCGATCCCCAGTGGTTGACGGACATGTAGTGGATGTATTGCCGCCCGTTCACGGCGATGCCGGCCGTCGGGATCACCGTGCCCTCGACCTGGTCGACCTTCTGGCAGTCGAGCAACTGCTTCGCATGACCCGGGCGGTCCTCGGCGGCGCTGTCGAAGGTGATGCCGTCGGCCAGGTTGCGGTCGCTGCTGCGAAGCAGGGTGTTGCACCGCCAGTCGAGGGTGGCGGCGTCGCCGGTGCCCGCGCCGGGACCGGTCCAGCCGTTGCCGTAGGTGTCGCCGAACGCAGAGAGGATCTGGCCGGCGCCGTTGTCCCACAAGATGCCGAGGTCGGTCGCCTTCAGTTGATACTTGGTGTCGGTGGCGTTGATCGAGCCAGGTCCGGTCAGCTTGGCGATGCGCTCTGCCGGGGTGGGAACTGCGCTGGCGCGGGCGGCCGGTGGCGGGTTCGATGGCAGCAAGGCGGCGCCGAGCAGCAGGGGCAGGACCAGGATGAATCGCTTCTGCATGCGTGTCTCCAAGGCGGGGGCGGGCGGTCGCACAGCGCAGGGAAATCGATTTCTCCCGAACGTAGCGGCGGTGTCCGGGCAGGTCAACCACTCGGTCCTCGAGAAGGGCTAGGCAAATGGATAACGGGCGGCATATGTGCTCTCCCGCTGCATCGGTGGCCTGTCTTCTGCCGTATGCCGCTGTCTTCAGCCGCCTGGGTCACGTCGACCGCCTCGGGGGTCGGTCAGGTTGGACAGGCAGTACTTTGCTCGGTCCGCTGTCCCGCGCTGTTGCTGCGCGGAGGTTGATGTCTGGCCGTCTCAGCATCGGCGTATCCCGGCCCGTGTTCTGTGTGCCGGTGCGGGGCAACGTCAGTACCGCTGCCGTGCCAGCGAAGGCTGCGCGGTTGACGGCTGGTGTCCGCGGACGCGGCAAGAGACCCGGTCGCCGGCATGGGCGACTTCCCGTATCGAGGCACTTACGTGCCGGAGTCGTCCGCGCACGTCGCCGACGTCGGTTCCGTCCCGCCGCCATGTCGAACAAGTCGCGGCCGCAGGCATCACCGCAGTACAAGGGTCGGCCGTGGTGGCCGAACCGAAGATCCACAACGCGATCTCGAGCAGGTGCTGCCGTTCGTCGAGTATCTCCGCCAACGACCAGGCAGCATCCCCGCCGTGCGCCTCAGTCATAGTCGGCCACTCTCGTTCGCCACGGCCCGGTAGTTGTTGAGGGTCGCGACTGCTCCGAGGCTGTGATGCACGTAGATGTCGTAGCCGAGCACGAAATCGGGTCCCTGTGCCGGGCGGACGGTGACCGTCTTGTGTGCGTTGTCGATCGTGGTGACCGCACCGGCGACGAGCTGCGCCTCGCCACGGCGCAGCTTCTTCTCCAGTTTCCAGGCTGTGTAGAAGCCGGCGTAGCCGCCGCCGACCACCAGGATCGTTCGCACGTGGTCCTCTGTTCTCTCAGTGTTGCCAGCTAAGACCGGACAACCCGCCTGGTTGTGACGCCTCGTCGTGAGATGCACCGGAGGCAGGAGTGCCTGCTCGTTTCGCCGGTCCAACAGCCCGTCGCGGAGGGTCAGCCCGCGGCGGACACAGCTGCGATCTTGGCCGGGTTCATCATCCACATCACCTGGTCGATGCCAGGGGCCGACGCG
>JAWWPC010000254.1:0-19785 GCA_033851055.1 Kribbellaceae bacterium
CGGCGTTGCCCAGCACCAGCCGACGGTGCTCGACTACATTGTTGCCGGAGGCATCAACAAACAGGTCGTGCAGCTTCAGGTGCCGCGGCGTCAGCGGATGGTTCGGCACGGTGGCCAGGTCGGGTAGCTCCCAAACCTGCGAATCGACGATCGCCGACGGCACGCCCGAGTGGTAGAGCAGCGACGAGTCGGAGGAGAACCCCTCCTCGCCCATCAACTCCTCGTAGTACAAGCACCCGTCCGGTTTGCGGAACTGGGTGTGCCGCTTCGGCGGGATCTGTCCGACCTGCCGGTAGAACGCCATGTCTCCTTCTTCCGATCACCGACGGACACCGGATGGCGACCATCAGTGCACGTTTATCGGACGCTCGTGTCCGCTTACCGAAAGCATCCGTTAGGCTCGCAGGCATGTCAACCATCCCTGCCTCCTTCCGGCACCTGGTCGACGACGCCGCGATGTTCCCGCCGGGCGAACTGCCGCTGGTCGAGGCCGTGGCCGCGCACCGTGCCCACCGGACAGCCCCGTACGCCGACCTGGTCGGCCCCTTCGTTTGCACCGACGAGGACCTGATGGCGGTAGCCAAAGAGGCCCCGGGCACCGGCGACACGCCGCTGGAGGTCTCCGTCGTGATCACCGGTGGTGCAGGCGGCATCGAGCCGGCCGTCCGGTACGGCGACCGGTCGCCCGACATCACCGTCACGGCGGTCGAGGTGCGGCTGCGAGCCGAGGAGGACCTGTCCCGCAACGCTCTGCGGGTGGTCCGCGCCTGCGACGACTGCATGGACGATGAGAACGCTTTCATCGAGATCGGGCTGGACGGCGCCTGGGAGCGGGCCCTCGACGTGGTGGCCGACGCGGGCTATGCCGCCAAGCTGCGGACCGGCGGGCTCGACTCGTACCTGTTCCCCGACGCCGACCAGGTGGCGTCGTTCATCACCGCTTGCGTGGACCGCGAGGTCGCCTTCAAGTGCACGGCCGGGCTCCACAATGCCGTGCGACACACCGCGGCTGACACCGGCTTCGAGCATCACGGCTTCCTGAACGTCCTGCTGGCCACCCGGGCGTCGCTGGACGGAGCGACCCAGGCCGAGATGGCCGCCGTACTGGAGAATCGGGAGGCTGGGACACTCGCTGGACAGGCTCGCGAGTTCACCCCTGAGCAGGCCGCCGGCACCCGCCGGTGGTTCACCTCGTTCGGTTCGTGCAGCATCGCCGAGCCCCGCCACGACCTGATCGCCCTCGACCTGCTGGAGGACGCGTGACCTGGATCGACATACCGGAGAACTCGCCGTTCGGGCCGGAGAACCTGCCGCTGGGCATCTTCCGGATCGACGACGAGGAACCCCGGATGGGAGCCGCGATCGGCGACCAGGTGATCGATCTGGCCCCGGTCGCATCGGCGCAGATGCTGGACGGCTCGCAGCTGTTCGCGGAGCCGTCCCTGAACGCGTTCCTGGCCCTCGGCCGACCCGCCTGGCACGCCACCCGGGAGTGGCTGCTGGAGCTGGTCCGCAACGAGAACGAGCGGGACACCGTCGAGCCGCACCTGATCCCGCAGTCCGCGGTGACGATGCTGATGCCGTTCGAGGTCGCGGACTATGTCGACTTCTACGCCTCCGAGCAGCACGCCAGGAACGTCGGCCAGTTGTTCCGCCCCGACTCTGAACCGCTGCTGCCGAACTGGAAGCACCTACCGGTCGGGTACCACGGCCGCGCCGGCACGGTAGTTGCCAGCGGCACCGATATCGTCCGACCTTCCGGCCAGCGCAAGGCCCCGGGCGACGACGCACCGACGTACGGGCCGTCCCAGCGGCTCGACATCGAGGTGGAGCTCGGCTACGTCGTCGGCACCCCCTCCAGTCTCGGTCAGCCGGTCTCCGTCGACGCTTTCAAAGATCACGTGTACGGCGTGGTGCTGGTGAACGACTGGTCCGCTCGAGACATCCAGTCGTGGGAGTACGTGCCGCTCGGCCCCTTCCTCGGGAAGTCGTTCGCCACCTCGATCTCGCCCTGGGTGGTCTCCTTGGAGGCACTAGAGGCGGCGGCGGCTCCAATGGGCAAGCAGGAGCCGGCAGTGCTGCCGTATCTGGCGAGCGATGATCTGACGACTTTCGACATCACCTTCGAGGTGTATTGGAACGGCCAGTTGGTCAGCAGTCCGCCGTACAAGTCGATGTACTGGTCGGCGGCGCAGATGCTGGCCCACCTGACGGCGAACGGCGCCTCGGTCCGTACCGGTGACTTGTACGCGTCCGGCACGGTGAGTGGCCCGGAGAAGGATCAACGCGGTTCGTTCCTGGAGCTGAGCTGGGGCGGCCGCGAGCCGCTGAAGGTCAACGGCGAGGAGCGCACCTTCCTGGTCGACGGCGACGAGGTCACCATCACCGCCCGGGCCACCACCCCGGACGGGACCCACATCGGCCTCGGCACAGTAACCGGCCGCATCAGCCCGTGAATCCCCCGTTACGTCGCGGGCGTTCTCGCTGACCGCGGCACGGTCGGCCACGCCGAGGCGTGCGATATGGGGGTGGCGGGACAACGGAAAGAATCCCGCCACCCCCATGGCTTGATATCGCGCCAGATATCTATAAACGTCTTCGGACTCAGCCCACCCCACGACACAGCTGCGTCACTTTGACCGGCTCACCAGGAGCCTTCGCGAACACCGCTGCCGCAACTTTTCGGATCCGCCGCGACCCCATTTCTGGTCATGAACCAGAATCAGGCCACGAGCGTACTGGTGTTACCGATGTGCTGAGACATCCGACCGTGAATTATTTGATGCGACTTCACATTGCGTCATGGTGCGTCGGACGTGAGCGGGGATGTCACTTGACAACGGTGACCTTCACCGACCCGCTGGCAGCCCTGGTGGTCACCACGCGGAGCGTGTTGACGCCGATCCGGCGGCTCGTGACCGAGACCGAGTAAGTGGCCCTCCTGGTCACGTTGGTCGTGGCCAGGTTCACCCACCTGCCGTTCTGCAGGTCCTGCACGGTGACCTTGGTGTTGGTCGGGATGCCCGTGGTGGTGCCTGTGAGCGTGACCTTGGCCCCGGCCTTCACCCTGGTCTTGTCGGCCCTGACGCTGATCGACGGCGCAGCTGCGACCGCACGGGCCACAGCGGTCGAGCTGGTGGTCCGAATAGTGTCCGGCGCGGCGCTGGCCTGCAGAGCGCCAGCGGCGGTCACAGCGAGTGCAACACCCGCGACGGCAGCAGCGGTACGACGGACGAAATGAGAGCGAACGCGCATGATTTCTGATATCCCTCGATAGGTCTTACTGGTTTGTATGCCTCACGGGTTCCGGTGAACCCGACGTCAAAAAGACGCGGCGCCGAAAGGATAGGTTTACAGTTATGTCTCACAAGTTTCCGGCGACACCAGCCGGGTCGAGGCGCCGCCATCGGAGGCGGCACCGAACTCCAGCTGGGCGCCTAGCACCTTCGCGTGCCCGGCCGCGATGGTCAATCCTGACCCCCCATTACGTCCGAAGAACCTTGCGCTACGGCCCCAGGGTTCTTCGGACGTAAGAGGCTATGTCAGTTGTGGACGTTGACCGTGACCGAGCTGCTGGCAGTCGCGGGGGTCGCCACGCGGAACGTGTTGACGCCGATGTGGGTGCTCTCCACCGAGACCGAGTAGCTGTCGCTGCTGGTCGTGGTCCAGGCGGCGTAGTTCACCCAGTTACCGTGCTCCAGGCTCTGCACGGTCACCTTGGTGCTGTCCGCGATGCCGGTGGTGGTGCCCGTGAACGTGACCGTGCCCCCGGACTTCACGATGGTCCTGTCGGCACTAATGGTGATCGACGGCGCAGGGGCCGGACGGCCGTGACCCGGGTGGGTCGGCGGGGCCGGGTGGGTCGGGTGGGTCGGCGGGGCCGGGTGGGTCGGCGGGGCCGGGTGGGTCACCGGGGCCGGACGGGCGGTGTCTCCCGCGTGGGGGGCCGGTGCGGCGCTGGCCTGGAGAGCGCCGGCGGCGGTCAGAGCTAGTGCAACACCCGCGACGGCAGCGGCGGTACGACGGGCGAGCTGAAAGCGATTGCGCATGTTCTTTTGTATCCTCACGATTTCTTGCTGAGTTGTATGTCTATTGGGTTCCGGTGAACCCGACATCTGATAAGACGCGGCCCCGGGGGGAACGGTTTACAGCTACGTCTCACATGACTTACAGCTATGTCTCGCATATCTCCGGCAGCACCAGCCGGGTCGATGCGCCGCCATCGGGGGCAGTACCGAACTCCAACTGGGCGCCCAACACCTTCGCGTGCCCGGCCGCGATGGTCAGCCCCAGTCCGTGCCCGACGCCACGCTCGGCCATCCCGGACCGGAACCGACGGGGGCCCTCGGCAATCAACTCCTCCGGGTAGCCGTCGCCGTGGTCGACCACCTCGATGGTCCGGCCGGCGACGGTGACCTCGATCGTCGGCTTGCCGTGCCGCATCGAGTTGACGATCAAGTTGGCCAGGATCCGCTCGATCCGGCGCGGGTCGGTGGACACTGTCTGCTCCGGCCCGACGCGGTGCACCACGACGCACTCCGGACCCAGCGACTGCTGAGTCCGCAACCGGCCGACCGCGGACCCGACGAACGCCCCCAGCCCGACGTGCTCCAGATCGACCTGCTCGACCCCAGAGTCGAACCGCGCGATCTGGAGCAGGTCCTCCACCAGCCGGCGCAGCACCTTCGCCCGGTCCCGGACCAGCTCGCTCGGTCTGCCCGGCGGCAACAGCTCGGCGGCGGTCAGCAGGCCGGTGACGGGTGTGCGCAGGTCGTGCGCGACGTCCGCGGTGAACCGGCGCTCGGCCTCCAGCTGACTTCGCAGCGAACTGGCCATCGTGTCCAGCGCGTTGGCCAGCGCTGCCACCTCGTCCTTGCCCCTACCGACTGTGGTCGCCGCCGACGCGTTCAGTTCACCGGCTGCGATACGACGCGCCGTACCGGCGACGGCGACGATGCGGCGGGACAGGCTGCCGGCCGCCACCACACTCACCAGCGCGACCATCGCAACGGTGCCGATGCCGCCCAGTATCAGCGCCCTCCGGAGCGCATCGATGGACGGATCGGTGCTCTCGTAGGGCTGCACGATCGAGATGATGTGGTTGCTGCGCTTGAGTCCGCTGGCCGCCCACATCTTGGCGTTCGGCGGGGCCGTCTTGAAGGTGGCCCGCTTCCCCGCCAGGACCGCGGCCCGCAGCTGTGGCGGCAACGCGGGATCGTCCAGCTTGGAGCCGAGCAGCGGCACGCCCGTCCGCTGGTAGTTGTCGGCGGCCGACTGGACCCTCTCGTCCGCGAAGCTCCGGGTCCGGTCCAGCCGGGCCGACTGCGCCTGGGTGTAGACCGCGACGCAGAGGACGAGGACCGCGAGCGAGGAGACCAGCACGAAGATCAGGCCGAGCTTGCCCCGGAGTCCCACCTCAGGCCCGCAGCTTGTATCCGAACCCGCGCACCGTCTCGATCCGGTCCGCGCCGATCTTGGTACGCAGTCGCTGCAGGTGCACGTCGACCAACCGGCCGTCACCACCCCACTCGTAGTCCCAGACCCGCTGCAGCAGGGTGGACCGACTGAGCACTACCCCCGGGTTGTTGGCGAACTCGATCAGCAGCTTCAGCTCCGTCGGGGTGAGCTGCACGGTGCTGCCGCCACGGCGTACCTCCAGCGCCTCGCGGTCGAGCTCCAGATCGCCGAAGGACTCGACGGTCGCGCCCGTCGCTGGGGCGGAGCGGGGCGGGGCGGGTACGGCGCGCCGGAGCACGGCGCGTAGGCGGGCCACCAGCACCTGGGTGTCAAACGGCTTGGTCACGTAGTCGTCAGCCCCGGCCTCCAGACCCAGTACGACGTCGAGGGCGTCTCCTCGGGCCGAGACCATCACGATCGGGACGGTACTAGCCTCCCGGATCCGGCGGCAGACAGAGATGCCGTCCAGGCCCGGCAGCATGATGTCCAGCATCACCACGTCGGGGCGGAGCACCTCGAAACTCTCGATTGCCTCCAGGCCGTCCTCGGCCGTGGCGACGTTGTAGCCATGACGCTCAAGGGTCAACTGTGTCGCCTCACGAATCACCGCGTCGTCCTCGACCATGAGGATCCGCGCTGCCGATTCTTCAGGTACCACTAAGTCAGTCTCCCTTTATGGTTGCTCCGTCACGCTGATCCTGCTCATGCGCCCGTTGCTCCAACGGTAGACCTCGATCCTGCTGCCGGAAGGGCAGCAAGCTTCATCGTCCAGGCGGAATATCTCGGACTCCACGACCAGGTCACCCTGCTTGCTGGGATAGATCTCCAACTGGTCGGCCTTCAGACTCCAAACCAACCGTACCGGCTCCAGGGCGATCAGGAAGGCGCCGAAGATGAAGTCGTCGACGGTGTTGATGGTGACTACCACTTGTGACCGGCCGGAGTGCATCACGTCAACGGTGGCGGCGGCGTGAAGGCAACGCTCGACCACCGTGCATTCAGCCAGCACCTTGCGCGCGTCCGGGTCGACGTTCTTACTGGCCAGCAACACCCGCCGGACCTCTGCCAGGGGCACCCCGTCGGTGATCACCAACCTCGGCGACGCCGTCGGCATGGTCATGGGGCTGACAGACGGTTTCGAGACAGGTGTTCCGGCGCCCTCGACCCGTAGGCCACCGGATCCGCAGGCACTCATGGTCAGCAGCGTCAGCAGCGTCAGAAGCGCCAGACCGGCCGGCAGGATCTGCCGTGCTCGCATCCGTCGCCTCCTAACTCGCTTCATCAGTCTCCCCATGATCCGCGGACGTCGATCACAGCGGGCCACCGGCCTGAATGCCAACACACCCCCAGGCGAGCCGATCGCTCCCATAGTGCGTCCACGAGGTCACATTCGATGGCCGCGAAGGTCGTCAGGCACAGGCAGTTCCGTTGCGATTGGGTCACAGCTCTCCGAGCGCGCCAACCTTGCCCGGATTGAGGATGTTATCCAGGTCCATCGCTGCTTTGATCGCGCGGCGCACTGCGCAGTCGGCCACGTCGACCTCCGATTGTGCCTGCACGTGTGCCATCTCGCGCGTGGCAGCACCACCGCCAGCGGCTCACCGGCCGGGCAGAGCATCGCCCGGTCGTACCGGTGACCCTGTATCCGGTCTGGATCAGTAACCGGCACTTCCGGTGGCAGCACCCGACGGAGTTGGTCGACCACCTGCTTCATACCAGACACACCACTAGATCCTTACGTGCCAGTGGGCAGTTCTGTCAGCGGGTGCGGGAAGTCTGGTTCTCGGAGATCGGCCGGTAACCGTCGCCGTAGTTGTGGAACTCAACCGCTTTGGCGGCGAAGGTGACGCGGCCGTCCGTCGACTCGATCTTCGGCGTCCGGCAGGTCCGCTGGCCGGCGACGGCCATGTCGGTGCCGCCAGAGCTGTTGCAGGAGTACCGGTCCCCATCGTTGGAACCGCCGAACTCGAACAGGTACGCATTGGCCCGTGCGTACGGCGGGAGCCGTTCATCCATCACGACCACGGCCCAGTAGCGCGAGCAGGAGTCGCGCATCAGCAGGATGTCGCCGAATGCCGGTGGTCGGTGAAACCGGAGGATCGGTGCTCTGGAGATGATCTTCGCAGGCGAGCAACTGGCAGCCGGTGCCGCCTGAGCAACTGGAGCCAGAGCGAACAGGCCCGCTCCGACCAGGCCCGCGGTGCTGAGCAGAACGCCCAGTGTCTTCATCGGATACCCCTCCTGAGCGTACGCCCCGACGTACACACACTGCGCAGCGTAACGCCAACTGGGCCACGTCCGACAGGTGCAGCCGGTTATCGGACGTGGGCCAGTGGCTCAGAGGTTGCCGCGGCGTTCCTGCTCGCGCTCGATTGCCTCGAAGAGGGCCTTGAAGTTGCCCTTGCCGAAGCCGAGCGAGCCGTGCCGCTCGATCAGCTCGTAGAACACCGTCGGCCGGTCGCCGATCGGCTTGGTGAAGATCTGCAGCAAATAGCCGTCCTCGTCCCGGTCGACCAGGATCTTGCGCTGCTGCAGTTCCTCGATCGGGACCCGCACCTCGCCGATCCGGGCCCGGAGCTCCGGGTCCTGGTAGTACGACTCCGGCGTGTCCAGGAACTCGACGCCGTTGGCCCGCATGATGTCGACGGTGCGCAGGATGTCGTTGGTGGCCAGCGCGATGTGCTGCGCGCCGGCGCCGTCATAGAACTCGAGGAACTCGTCGATCTGCGACTTCTTCCTCGCGATGGCCGGCTCGTTCAGCGGGAACTTCACCCGGTGGTTGCCGTTGGCGACCACCTTGCTCATCAGCGCGGAGTAGTCCGTGGCGATGTCGTCGCCGATGAACTCCGCCATGTTCACGAAGCCCATCACCTTGTTGTAGAAGGTGACCCAGTCGTCCATCCGGCCCAGCTCCACGTTGCCGACCACGTGGTCGACAGCTTGGAAGAGCCGCTTCGGGTGACCCGCCGGCCGGACCACCGAGGTCTGGGCGGCGACGAACCCGGGCAGGTACGGACCGTCGTACCGGGCGCGGTCGACCAGCGAGTGCCGGGTGTCCCCGTACGCCGCGATCGCGGCGCGGCGGATCGTGCCGTGCTCGTCGGACACGTCGTGTGGCTCCTCCAGCACGGTCGCGCCCTGGGCCCGGGCGTGCTCGATGCACTTGTCCACGTCCGGCACCTCGAGCGCGATGTCGGAAACGCCGTCACCGTGCGCCCGGTGGTGGTCGTGCAGCGGGCTGGCGGGGTGCACGCCGCCGGTGATGACGAAGCGCGCCGAGCCCGCCTTGAGCACGAAGGCCTTGCTGTCCTTCTGACCGGTCTCCGGACCGGCGTAGGCGACCAGGTCCATCCCGAAGGCCAACTGGTAGTACTTCGCGGTCTGTGTCGCGTTGCCGACCACGAACACGACCGCGTCCATCGCGGTGACGGGGAACCGGTCGGTGGTCTCGTCGTACGGCACCAGGCCGACGAGCTGCTTCAACTGGTCGAGGTCGAGATCGGCGTCCAGCTCTGCGGGGGTGAGGTCGGTGCTGGTCATCGTGAGTCTCCCGGTCGTCGAAGGGGTTCGACGATGAGCCTGGCTGTCGATCGACAGGTTGCGCAACACTTCTTCGAACCGCTGCGCAGGTTGACCAGTATTCTCAGCTACGAGCTGGACTATTTGGTCAGCCTGACTATCACCACGATTTGCGGTCACCTAGGGAACACCCGCCCTGCGGTCGCTGCGGGAGCTTCGGAGGAAGTGCATGAGCGGAGTCGATGCGTTGGACGCGCGGATCCTCGATCTGTTCGCCGCCGAGCCAAGGGTCGGCGTCCTGGAGGCGTCGCGGCGCCTCGGCGTCGCCCGCGGGACGGTGCAAGCCCGGCTCGACCGGCTGCAGCGCGATGGCGTGGTCCGTGGCTGGGGCCCGGACGTCAGTACGACGGCGATCGGCTACCCGGTCACGGCCTTCGCGACGCTCCAGATCGAACAGGGCTCCGGCCACACCACGGTGGCCGCCGCTCTCGCCGCCATCCCCGAGGTCCTGGAGGTCCACACGATCACCGGCGCCGAGGACCTCTGGTGCCGGATCGTCGCCCGCTCCAACGCCGACCTGCAACGCGTCATCGACCAGGTAGTGATAGTCCGCGGCATCCAGCGCGCCTCCACCGTCATCGCCCTGGCCGAACAGATCCCGCACCGAGTCCTCCCCCTCCTCCACGCCGCCACCCACCCCTGAACCACCCCGCTCATCGGTCCCTTGTTCCCCGGCGTGTCGGCCTTCGTCGGTCCCTTCTGACCAATTCCCGGGTACGCCGATGCGCCGGCCGCATCGGCGTACCGGGGTTGCGAGGTGAGCGATCGGTACGTCGGGAACGCGAACCGTGGCGGGTTGGCTCGCTCCAGGACAGCGGACCGCCCGATGGTCACAAGGGACCGATAAACGCCGACACGCCGGGGAACAAGGGACCGACGAATGGGTTAGGCGAGGCGTTTGGCGACTTCTACGGCGGCGCGGGCTACCCGGGGCCCGACGAAGTCGCGGTCGAGCTTGCCGAGGACGACGACGCCGATGGAGGCCTCGACCCCCGGTACGCCGAGAACCGGGGACGACACGCCCTGGGCACCGGCCTGGAGCTCGCCGGCGGTGATCACGAACGGGCGGCCGGCGGGATCGGGTTTGCGCCGGCCGGCCAGGATCGCCTTGCCGGCCGCGCCCTGATCCAGGGCGTGCCGCGAGCCCATCCGGTACGAGACGTGGAAGTCGGTCCAGCTGGGCTCGATCACGGCGATCGCCAGTGCCTCGTCACCGTCAGCCACGGTCAGGTGAGCCGTCGCACCGGTGTCCTCCGCGAGCGAGCGCAGCACCGGCAGGGCCGCGTCGCGCAGCGTCGGCTGGACCCGGCGGCTGTAGTGCAACACGGCCAGCCCCAGCCGGGCCCGGCCCTCGCTGTCGCGCCGGACCAGGCGGTGCAACTCAAGGGTGTTCACCAGCCGGTAAACCACAGTTCGGCTGACGCCCAGCGAAGCGGCCAACTCGGTGATCGAGAGTCCGTCGGGGGCGTCCGCGAGTAGCTCGAGGACGGTGAGTCCCCTGTCGAGCGTCTGGGACGTCTCTGCTGGCACAGCCGAAGCGTAACCTTTTCGGCGACGGCCCGATGGCCCCGTATCTTGCTGCCGTGCGAAATTACTGGGCGCTGCTTCCTGCGATCGCGGTCTGTGTCGTGCTGATCATGATTTACGCGGTCCCGACGCTGATCAACCCACAGTGGACCAGCAACCTGATCGGCCTGTTCCGGCAGCTGCCGGGCGACGCCGAGAGCGGCGAGCCGGCCGCGCTGTCGCCGCAACGGGTCCGCGCCCGCCGGCTGCTCGCGGGTGCCCTCGTGCTCGGGGCACTGGCGCTGATCGGCTTCAACGTCTCGCTCAACCGGGAGGCCAACGGCTGCTATCAGGTGGCGAAGGCCTGGGGCGCGCTGGATTCGAAGCGGAAAACCGACGACCCCTGCATCAACATGATCTACGGCGAGTTCATCGGCGACGGCAGCGGCAAGCCGCTTGAGAAGAACCCGCAGCCGATCTCGTCATACCAACTGGTGAAGGGCAAGAAGCCGAAGTACCTGCGCTGGATCCAGAACCGTCCGTCGTACGACAACCTGGACTTCCTGGTCGGGGTGGGCGGCCAGTGCGCCCTCGACTTGAAGATCGTCCAGGGCGACGACAAGATCACAGTCATCGAAGACACCGCCCAGCCATGCCCGCCGGACACGTCCATCTCGCTCACCGCGGTGAAGCTGGACAAGCCGCTCGGGGACCGCAAGATCGTCACCGTCGGCAACAAACCGCTCAAACAGATCAACCCCGACATGGATTCCTGGGGCACGGTGCTCAAGAAGCTGGCGACCGGGGGTTAACGCAGAGCCCGGATCTTGGCGTCGTACTGGCGAAACGGGCGGTTCCAGGCCAGTAGCGTGAACAGGCCGGCGATGCATACCCCGGCCCCGGCCAGCAGCGCGATGGTCGGGGTGGTCAGCGACGCGGTGGTGCCGGCCACGAAGTCGCCCAGCCGCGGCCCGCCCGCGACTACCACGATGAACACTCCCTGCAGTCGTCCCCGCATCGCATCCGGCGCCGCCGACTGCAGCACGGTGTTCCGGTACGCCGAGCTGACCATGTCCGCAGCCCCCGAGCAGGCCAGCAGTGCCACTCCGAGCCAGACCGTCCGGGACAATCCGAACAGACCGACGGCCGCGGCGTACACGGTGATCGCGGCCACGATCGCGATGCCCTGACGGCGTACCCGGCTGACCCAGCCGGAGAACAGCACGCCCACGAGTGCACCGATCGCCGGCGCCGCCTGCAACAGCCCGACCGTCCGTACGCCGCCGCCGAAGAAAGCGCCGGCTACCGCTGGGAAGAGGGCCCGCGGCTGCGCGAAGACCATCGCCAGGATGTCGGCGAGGAAGGTGGCCAGCAGTGCCGGCGCGGCCCGCAGGAAGGTGAAGCCCTCCATTACGGACCGCAGCCCGGCTCGACGGAGCTGACCGGTCGGCGGCACCGACGGCAGCCGGAACAACGCGTACAGCGCGGTCGTAAAGGTGATCACATCCACCAGGTACGCCGCGCCGAAGCCTTGCCAGGCGATCACCACAGCTCCCAGCAAGGGCCCTGCCGTGAAGCCGAGGTTGAAGGCGGCCTGGCTCAACGTGTTCGCGGCCGGCAGCAGTTCGGGCCGGATCAGCCTCGGGATGATCGCGGATCGCGCCGGGTTGTTCACCGCGAAACAGGCCGACTGCACCGCGACCACGGCGTACAGGACCCAGGTCTGGTTCCAGTGCAGCACCGACTGCACTACCAGTAGCATCGAAAGCAGCCACAGCCCGACCGAGGAGCAGAGAGCGAGCGTACGGCGATCGATCGCGTCGGCCATCGCGCCGCCGTAAAGCCCGAAGACGATCAACGGCACCAGCGCGCAGAGCCCGACCAGCCCGACCGCGAAGGTTGAGTGCGACAGCGCGTACACCTGGATGGACACCGTCACCGTGGTCATCTGCTGCCCGAACTGTGACACTGTCGACCCGATCCATAGCCGGCGGAAATCCGCCGATTCACGCAACGGGCGGACATCAGTCAACAGGCGGGCCACATCCGCAACCTATGCCACGCTCCTCACGCGGCCGCGCCGAAGGGTCTTCGTCGTCGAACGCTGTTACGCGTCGCCGATTGCAGGTTGCAGCACGCGATCGGCAAAGAAGCCTGCAATCGGGCCGACGGCGACACTAGGCGCGGCGTTGGGTGGCCCAGTCGCGGATGAGTTCGATGCGTTCGCGGAGCTGGGTCGAGGATGCGTGGGCTGCGGCCGGGCCGCCGAGCTTGCGGCGGAGGTCGTTGTGGATCACCCCGTGCGGCTGGCCGGTCCGATGGTGCCAAGCGGCGACCAGTCCGTTCAGTTCGCGGCGGAGCAGCGATACCTGCTCGTGGGTTGCCAGCTCTGTCGGGGTCGGGACACCGTCGCCGGCCGCGGCTCGTTGTTCCCGCTTCTGGGCCGCGAGCGACTTGGCCTGCCGCTTGTTGAGCAGCTCGCGGACCTGGTCCGGTTCAAGCAGTCCGGGTAGGCCGAGGAAGTCCAGTTCCTCGTCCGAGCCGATGGCGCCACCTGTGCCGTAGTCGCCACCGTCGAACACGACCCGGTCGAAGCTGGCGTCGGAGCCGAGCGCCTCGAACTTCATCTCCAGGTCGTCGCTGGCGCCCTCGGTCGCGTTCGCCTGGGCGAGCAGGGCGTCCTCAGGGGCGAACAGGTCGCCGTCGTCGTTCGAGTTCTTCCGGCCGAGCACGTGGTCGCGCTCGACCTCCATCTCGGCGGCGAAGCTCAGCAGCCGCATCACCGACGGCACGAAGACCGAGGCGGTCTCGCCGCGTCTGCGGGCCCGGACGAACCGGCCGACCGCCTGGGCGAAGAACAGCGGCGTCGAGGTCGGGGTCGCGTAGACCCCGACGGCCAGTCGCGGTACGTCGACTCCTTCACTCACCATCCGGACCGCGACCATCCAGCGCTGCTCGCCCCCGGAGAAGGCCGCGATCTTCTTGCTCGCGGCCTTCTCGTCGGACAGCACCACCGTCGGGGCCTCGCCGGTGATCTCCTTCAGCACCTTGGCGTAGGCGCGGGCGGTGGTCTGGTCGCCGGAGATGACCAGCCCGCCCGCGTCCGGCATGTGCCGCCGCACCTCGGTGAGCCGCTTGTCCGCTGCCGACAGGACTGACGGCATCCACTCGCCGGTCGGATCCAGCGCGGTTCGCAATGCCTGCGCGGTCAGGTCCTTGGTCAAGGGCTCGCCAAGCCGGGCGGCGACCTCGTCCCCGGCCTTGGTCCGCCAGCGCATCTCGCCGGAGTACGACATGAAGATGACCGGCCGTACGACGTGGTCGCGCAGCGCGTGGCCGTACCCGTAGGTGTAGTCCGCCTTGCTCCGAGCAGCGCCGTCGTGCCCGTGCTCGTAAGTGACGAACGGGATCGGATTGTCGTCGCTGCGGAACGGCGTACCGGTCAGGCCCAGCCGCCGGGTGGCCGGATCGAATGCCTCCCGGATGCCCTCGCCCCAGCTGAGCGCGTCACCGCCGTGGTGTACCTCGTCCAGGATCACCAGGGTGCGGAATTTCTCCGTCCGGACCCGGAAGGCCAACGGGTTCACCGCGACGCCGGCGTATGTCACCGCGACGCCCTGGAAGTCTTTGTTGGTCCGGCCCCTCCGCCCGGCGAAAGCGGGGTCGATCGCGATCCCCGCCTTGTCCGCTGCGTCCGCCCATTGGACCTTCAGGTGCTCGGTCGGCGTGACGACGGTGATCCGCTCGATCACCCGTCGGTGCAACAGTTCGGCGGCGACGGTGAGGGCGAACGTGGTCTTGCCGGCGCCTGGCGTTGCGACCGCCAGAAAGTCCTTCGGCTGCTTCTCCAGGTAGAGCTTGAGCGCCTCCGCCTGCCAGGCCCGCAGCTTGCTCGCCGTACCCCAGGCGGCGCGGTCCGGATAGGCCGGAGGGAGCACGGCTGGTGGTGCTGGCACGTGCGAATCCACGGACGGCGTACTCCCCCGCTAGTCGACTGTCGGCCGTGCAGGAACGTTACCCGACGACGACTACAAGATCAGATCGGCGGGCACCACAGTGACGTCGTACGGGTTGGTCAGCCGCGCAGACTCGGTGCCGGTGACCTTCGCGACCTGCGCATATGCCCCATCCCGCATCTCCCACACGATCAGGCTCGGCGTGTCGGGATCCACCACCCAGTACGACGGGCACCCGGCCGCCTCCAGCCTCGACCACTTCAGCATCAGGTCGATCCGGCGAGTACTCGGCGAATGGACCTCGACGGCGAGCAGTGGCGCCGTCGGCAGATCGCGCTCGGTGAAGTCCTCCCGGCGAGCGACCAGGAGATCAGGTTGCATCACGGTATCCGCCGAGATGGCCACGTCGAGCGGTGCGAACATCACCTCCAACTCTGGCGGGCATCCTGCGTGCAGCAGCCGGTAGAGGTTTGCCACCACGCGCTGGTGCCGGGGCGAGGGCGCAGGCGTCACGACCAGCGCACCATCGATGAGCTCACGCCGGCGCCCGTCATCTGGCATCCGGTCGAGATCGTCCCTGGTCAGTGGACCGCCGCGCAGCTCGGCGTCGAATCGATCGTCCGGCAGTCTCGTCACAGCACCCATGGTGCCCCCTTCTATCGGTCATACCTACAAAGTGCCCGGGCCCGCCCCGGCCCGGCCGAAGTTGTCCACAGCCCCGATCGACCAGATCCGGGTGCACGGCGGACCGGCGGCCTACACTCAGGTGTCATGAGTACTCAGCTGAGCCCCGGCGCCGAAACCGTTGTCGACGAGCGCACCCAGCCGACGCTGGACGAGGGCGATCACGAGCGGTTCTCGCACTACGTGCCGAAGGACAAGCTGACCGAGGCAATGGTGATGGGCACGCCGGTGGTCGCACTCTGCGGCAAGGTCTGGGTGCCCAGCCGCGACCCGCAGCGTTTCCCGGTCTGCCCGGAGTGCAAGGAGATCTGGGAGTCGCTCAACCCCGGCGACGACGAGGGCGGCGACGAGTAGTGTCCGGTGCAGGACACTAATCAGTTCTGGGTCGGGTCGTCCGGATAGGTGGCCAGGAAGGCCATCTGGTCCTGCTGGCGGCGCAACACGCGCCGCCACAACCCGTCCGGGTTCAGGCTGAAGACGTCGTCCGGTTCCGACGGGACGACGTACCAGGCGCCCTCGGTGATCTCGCCCTCGAGTTGACCGCTGCCCCAGCCGGCGTACCCGGCGAAGATGCGCATCCGCTGGATCGCGCCCTCCAGCAGCGCGGGCGGCACGTCCAGGTCGATCAGGCCGATCCGCCCGAAGCACTCGCGCCAGCCCGGCGGGTCGGCCGACTCGATCACTTCGGCGACCGCGAGGGCGCTGTCGGTGCCGACCGGGCCACCCATGAAGAGCACGCCCGGCTCGCTCACCGTGGTGGACCAGTCCGCCAGGACACGCTCGACCTCCAGATCGGCTGCCCGGTTCACCACCACCCCGAGCGCGCCGTCCTCGTCGTGATCCAGCAACAGGATCACGGCACGGCGGAAGGGCGGCTCGTCGAGTAGCGGGGTCGCCACCAGTAGCGAACCGGTCAGGGTCGAGGCCGTCATGAATCCATCATGTCGTGCCCGGAGATCTTTTGGTCTGAGCCCGGGCGTCGGATCGCACGGAAGCCCAGCCAGGCGCCGACGGCGACCCCGACCAGATCGGCCAAGGAGTCGAACGGATCACCGCTGCGGTCCCGCAGCAGGAAGTGCTGGACGACCTCACTCACCACCGCGTTGGCGATCAGCAGAGTGAGCAGAAGCCGAGCCTGTACGCCGACGCGCAGGCCGAGGTAGGCGACTGACCCGAACAGCAGCAGGTGCGCCACTTTGTCGTCGTTCGGGATGCCCGTGGGTGGCCCGGCCTGATGCGGCGAGTACAGCCCGTACAGCTGGATCAGGCAGGCCAGCACGAAGGCGGCCTGCCACAACCGGGCCCGCACCGAGGAGGTCAAAGTGTCGGCGAGTCGTCCGGGAAGTGCTCCACGCCAGGCGGTTTACCACCCGCGGCGTCCCGGACGGCGTGCGCGACCATCGTGTGCACCTCCGGGTGGAACACGCTCGGCACGATGTAGTCGGCATTCAGCTCGTCGTCGGTGACGACGCCGGCCAATGCCTTGGCAGCGGCGAGTTCCATCTGGATCGACACCTTCGAGGACTGGGCGTCGAGCAGGCCGCGGAAGACACCGGGGAAAACCAGCACGTTGTTGATCTGGTTCGGGAAGTCGCTCCGGCCGGTGGCCACGACGGCCGCGTGCTCGTGCGCCGCCGCCGGGTCGACCTCCGGGTCCGGGTTGGCCAGTGCGAACACGATCGCGTCGTCGTTCATGCTGGCGATGTCCGCACCGGTCAGGATGTTCGGCGCCGAGACCCCGACGAACACGTCCGCCCCGGCCAGCGCGCCCTTCAGGTCACCGCTGTACTTGGCCGCGTTGGTGTTCTCAGCGATCCAGCGAAGCTCCGGCGACAGCCCGTCCCGGTCGGTGTGGATGACACCCGCGATGTCGGCGACGATCGCGTCCTTCACCCCGGCCTCGATCAGCAGCTTCAGGATCGCGGTACCGGCCGCGCCCGCGCCGGACAGCACCACCCGGACCTCACCGATGTCCTTGCGGACCACCCGCAGGGCGTTGAACAGAGCCGCCAGTACGACGATCGCCGTACCGTGCTGGTCGTCGTGGAAGACGGGGATGTCCAGCTCCTCGCGCAGCCGGGCTTCGATCTCGAAGCAGCGCGGCGCGGAGATGTCTTCCAGGTTGATGCCCGCGAAGCCGGGCGCGATCGCCTTGACCACTCCGATGATCGTCTCGGTGTCCTGGGTGTCCAGGCAGAGCGGCCAGGCGTCGATGCCGGCGAACCGCTTGAACAGGGCGGCCTTGCCCTCCATCACCGGCAGCGCGGCCTTCGGGCCGAGGTTGCCGAGGCCGAGCACGGCGGAGCCGTCGGTGACCACCGCGACGCTGTTGCGCTTGATCGTCAGCCGGCGCGCGTCGTCCGGGTTGGCCGCGATCGCCAGGCAGACCCGGGCCACCCCCGGGGTGTAGATCATCGAGAGGTCGTCCCGGTTGCGGATCGGGTGCTTGGCCTCCATCGAGATCTTGCCGCCGAGGTGCATCAGGAAGGTCCGGTCGGAGACCCGCGCGATCTCGACCCCCGGGACCGCGCGCATCACCTCGACCAGCCGGCCGGCGTGCTCGGTGTCGGCAGCCGCGCAGGTCACGTCGATCCGGAGCCGCTCGTGGCCGGATGCGGTTACGTCGAGCGCGGTGACGAGGCCGCCGGCCTGCTCCACTGCGGTCGTGAGCTTGCTCACCGTCGATCCGCCGGCCGGTACCTCGAGACGGACAGTGATGGAGTAGGAAACGCTCGGCATGGCAGTCACGCTCGCGATCTTCTCATGACGCGTCGTCGGCCAGAACGCTCCGTACATTGCGTCTGCCCGAGATCGATGGGTAATCCTTTACTCGGCGGATAAGGTGAAGGCCTCGAAGGGAGGCGCGGTGGCAACGATCAGTGATGTCGCGGCCAGGGCCGGGGTGTCCACGGCCACCGTCTCGCGGGCGCTGAACGGCAAGTCCACCGTCGACCACGAACTGGTGGCCCGGGTGGTGGCCGCGGCCACCGAGCTCGGCTATCAGCCGAACGGCCCGGCCCGGAACCTGCGCCGGCAGGAGGCGGCAGTCGTCGCCCTGATCATCTCCGACGTCGAGAACCCCTTCTTCACCGCGATCGCGCGCGGCGTCGAGGACGTCGCGCACGAGGTCGGCTACTCGGTGGTGCTGTGCAACTCCGACGAGAACGCTGACAAGGAGAGCCGCTACATCGACGTCGCGATCCAGGAGCGCGTCGCCGGCGTCATCCTCTCCCCGACCGGTACGACGACCAGCGCCGACAGGCTCGCCGCCCGCGGTACGGCGTTCGTGGCGGTGGACCGCCCGCTCCCGGAGCAGGACAGCGATGTCGTCCTGGTCGATACCCGGCTAGCCGCGAAACAGGCGACGGCCCATCTGATCGCCCAGGGTTACGAGCGGATCGGCTGCATCACCGGACCCGCCGGCATCCGGACCGCCGACGACCGGCTGGCCGGGTACCGCGATGCGCTGAAGGCGGCAAAACGGCGCAGCAGCACCAAGCTGGTCCGCCGGACCGAGTACAAGGCCGCCGGCGCACACCGAGCCGCCCAGGACCTGATGGCCCGGGCCGAGCCGCCCGACGCGCTGCTGGTTGCCAACAGCGCGATGGCAGTGGGAGTCCTGCAGGCCTTGCACGAGCAGGGCCGGACACCTGGACGGGATGTGGGCATCGTTGCCTTTGACGACGTTCCCTGGGCCGAGCTGGTCACTCCACCGCTCTCGGTGGTCGCCCAGCCGGCGTACGAGATCGGCACGGTGGCCGCACGGTTGCTGTTGGCAAGGATCGCCGACAACACCCGCGCGACCACCACGACCACACTGGGAGCCCGCCTGATCGAACGCGGCAGCTCCCACCGCTAGTGGTGTCCCGAACCCGAAATCCGTCGCACAAGTCCGGCGCCCAGGCGGGCACCGGACCTATTGCGCTCCCCTGCTGCATCCGTGGGTCGCAACCTCGCACTCCAGATCGTCTCCGACCGGCCGCGGTGAGCCGGTACGCCAGTCGCTCGCGTGCGGCGGCGACTCCACGTCAGGTTGCCAGGTCGCTATACGCCGACGCACCCGAACACGCAGTTGGCGGGTCGGCGGTACGGCGCTCCCGTACAGCGGCGATTACCTCCTCGATGGACGGTTGGACGACGGCAAGGTCGACCAGCGGGTAGCGCACGGCCACTTAGGCGACCAGCGGGACCGCGGAGCACCTGGCGGGATCCACAGACGCGAACCCGACCCTGGCCTGGTCGCCGGGGCCGGATGTCCAGCTAGGCAGTGGTCGGCAGGAGACGCCCCCTATCCCGCTGGGCCGACCACACACCTACGCACCCCCGACGACAACTGCCTCTCTGGCCGACCGGCCGACCGGCCGACCTACTGTCCCTGCCCCGGGAAAGTCTGGTGTGCAAGGCCTCGGGCGACTCCAAGCCAAATCGGGGCGCTAGCCGGTGGCGGGGACGGCACCGAGTCAGGCGCTGCGCGCAAGGCGAAGGTACAGAGCCGGCGATTTCGGCATCGCGGAAAACATGTAGAACATGTTTTCCGCGATGTTGTTTGAGGAGCGGCTTTCAAGCAGATCCGGTCACGGACGACTGGTACTACTCGGCTCCA
>JAWWPC010000283.1:0-4219 GCA_033851055.1 Kribbellaceae bacterium
CTCTCCCTGGTCATAGCGGTCGGCGCGTCGACGGTGGCACTATGGCTGGCATTCCGAACCACGGATCTTGGGCAAAAGCTCGTTGCCGCGGTCGTCATGGGTCTGGCCATTTCCGGTATGCACTACACGGCGATGCGAGCGGCCATTTTTTCCGCTCACGACCCGGTTCAATCGGCCCAAGTAAACGCAAATTTCGATCAAACCAGTCTGGCGCTGGCGGTTGCCGGCATTACGTTTACCATTCTGGTGGTCGCGTCGGTCGCCTCCCTGTTCGAGCGGAAGCGCGTCGAAGAAGCGCTTCGGCAGGCGCAAGCGGATCTCGAACGCGTCAACCGGGTGAACACGATGGCAGAGCTGACTGCCTCGCTGGCGCACGAAGTGAATCAACCGATCTCCGCCGCCGTCACCAACGCCGACGCCTGCTTGCGCTGGCTCGCTGGCGACCCCCCAAATCTCGAGAAGGCACGCGCATCTGCGATGGAAATCGTGAAAGAGGGAACGCGTGCGGCGGAAATCATCACGCGGATCCGTCTGCTCTTCAAGAAGGGTACTCCGCAACGGGAGTTGTTGGATGTAAACGAAGTTATTCGAGAGATGATCGTCCTCCTGCGGAGCGAGGTAGCGCGATACTCCATATCAGTTCGGACGGAGCTGGCGGCAGATCTTCCCCAGGTCATGGGAGATCGCGTGCAATTGCAGCAGGTCATGATGAACCTCATCAGTAACAGCATTGATGCGACGAAGGATGTGGATGGAACGCGCGAGCTTGCCATCAAGTCGCGGCGAGCGGAAAACGAGCAACTCATGGTCTCGGTCAGCGATACCGGCGTAGGGCTGCCCCCGCAGCAGGTGAACCAGATCTTCGATGCGTTTTTTACCACGAAGGTTCACGGGACCGGTATGGGATTGTCCATCAGCCGTTCCATCGTTGCATCGCATAACGGCCGCTTGTGGGCCGCCCACAACTCTCCGCGCGGCGCAAGTTTTCATCTCATTTTACCCGCCAGAGTCGAAGCACTTGAATGACGCCCACAGGGCGCTCCACGATGTTCGTCACTGATGACGATGACGCTAAGCATGCGGTCCATCCCGGGTCTGCCAAATCGGCTGGTTTACGTCCGAGTCCCCCGGGACGGCTGTCCGATAGCCCATCCCATCAGAGCCTCAATCAGCGGCAGACGAGCATCGGCGGCTGTTTGTGCGGATCGCCAACTTGGACGGAGTGGCAGCGCGGGATTGGACGATAGCCGCTGAGGATGCGTTGCGACTCAACGCGACCTCCGTGCCCGTTGAGAGGCATGATCACTTGGGTTGGAGTTGGCTCGTACTAGCGTGGATGCAGCAGTGCCGCGCGGGAGGAGGATGGATTATTGCGGTAAACCTTCACAACAAGCGACATCACGTCACCCTTGCCTCGAAACAGTCGACGGACGTGTTGAAGTTGGCGTCGGTGCACCACGCCCGCGCAGGCGATTTTTCCGGCCACAAGCGCCTGACAGGCATTCCCCTGCCGTGTCCCGCCTCCGGTTGCGAACGAGCTTACGCGATGAACCTCTTAGCTCGTACACAATTGAGAGCGGCGGTCGCTGCTGTAGGCTTGAGCATATTGGCGAACATGTTGCGAGCATATGCAGAAAACACAGGCAGATTCCGATGTCGCCATTGCAATGGTTCTACATCTGAACTTGCGGTGACTGGCTCGCTATCGTAGTTGTCGGTGATGGTCTTGTTTATCGTCCGCAGACTGTGGCTGGCCGCCTTGGTATGCCTGACCGTTCTGGTCGTCAGCTTCATCTTGACACGCCTTTCCGGCGATCTGGCCGCGTCCATCGGAGGCCCGAACGCGAGCGCGGCCGATATCGCGATTATCAGGAAGAATTATGGCCTCGACCGCCCGCTCGTGGTGCAGTTTCTCGAATGGGCCGGCCATGCTGCCGAGGGC
This sequence comes from Kribbellaceae bacterium, assembly GCA_033851055.1. Taxonomy (GTDB): domain Bacteria; phylum Actinomycetota; class Actinomycetes; order Propionibacteriales; family Kribbellaceae; genus Kribbella. Next base: position 1,943 of record JAWWPC010000283.1, read on the forward strand.
GATCTCGGCCGATCGTTTCTCTACCATGTCCCGGTTTGGGGACTGATCCGCGACCGATTACCGGTCACGCTGACGCTTGGCCTGACTGGCCTTGCGATCGCGCTGGTGATCGCGCTGCCGCTGGGCATTCTGGCGGCGGTGCGGGAGGGCTCGGCGATGGACCGAGGCATCATGATGGTGGCCCTGCTCGGACAGGCGATGCCGGGCTTCTGGTTCGGTCTGGTCATGATCGTCCTGCTTGGCCTTGAGCTGCAATGGTTGCCGATTTCCGGCGTCGACACCTGGCAGGGCTACATCATGCCTGGGATCGTGCTGGCGTTTTCGGCGATCCCGGCGCTGATGCGCCTGACCCGGTCGGGAATGATCGACGCACTGGCAGCGGACTACATTCGCACCGCGCGCGCGAAGGGACTGAGCCGGGCGAAGATTATCCTCAAGCACGCCTTGCGCAATGCGGCGATGCCGGTGGTCTCCATCGCGGCCGTGCAACTTGGTTTCATGTTGGGAGGGTCCGTGGTGATCGAGTCTGTATTCGCGCTGCCGGGCGTCGGCTATCTGGCCTGGGAATCGATCATCAAAAATGATTTCCCGGTGGTGCAGGCCGTCGTGCTGTTCCTGGCGGTCATCTACATCGTGCTAACCTTGCTGGCGGACATGATGAATGCGCTGCTCGACCCAAGGCTGCGCGGATGAGCATCCTGATTGCACAAGCCCGGCCGACCCGTCGGCGGTTACCTGCCTTTCGTCATCTCGCCACGCTGCTGGGGGCGGTGATCGTGGGGACCGCGGTGCTGGTCGCGATTTTCGCGCCCTATCTGACGCCGCATGATCCATTCGCTCAGAATCTCAACCTGCGCCTCATTCCCCCGGTGTGGATGGATGGCAGCCAACCGGAACATCTGTTGGGCACGGATCAGATCGGGCGGGATTACCTGTCGCGCCTGATCTATGGCACGCGCATTTCCATGCTGATCGGCGTGCTGACCGTCATCACATCCGGCCTGATCGGCATCACGGTGGGAATCATCGGCGGCTTCTATGGCGGGCGGACCGACGACGTTGTGATGTTCCTGATCACCTGCCGCCTGTCGATCCCGCTGATCCTGGTGGCGTTGACGGTGGTGGCGCTGGTCGGCAGTTCGCTCGCGGTGGTGATTCTCACGCTCGGGCTGTTGCTGTGGGACCGGTTCGCCGTGGTGGCGCGTACCACCACGATGCAGGTGCGCAACCTCGATTACATCGCCGCCGCCCAGGCCGCCGGTGCCTCGCGCGTGCATATTCTGGCGCGTGAGGTGCTTCCCAATATCGCCAATCATTTGGTGGTGGTGGCAACACTGGAAATGGCACTGGCGATCCTGCTCGAAGCGGCCTTGTCATTTCTCGGCCTTGGCGTGCCGCCGCCATTGCCGAGTTGGGGGCTGATGATCGCGGAGGCCAAGGAATATATGTTCTTCAGCCCGTGGGTGATCATGACCCCCGGGGTCGTGCTGTTCGTGCTGGTGCTCGGCATCAACCTCCTGGGTGATGGGCTGCGCGACCTCTTGGGGGCGGATCTGCGGCGATGACCTTCATGATACCAGACCCGGTCCTCAGCATTGCCAATCTGCGTGTGTCGTTCGGGCAGACGGAAGCGGTGCGCGGCGCGTCGCTGGCGGTGGCGCGCGGCGAAACGCATTGCCTGGTCGGCGAGTCCGGCTGCGGCAAATCCGTGACCGCGCTGTCGGTGATGAACCTGCTGCCGCGCGGGATCAGCCGCACCGCCGATCACATCCGCTTTCAGGGCCAGGATCTGCTGGGCATGTCGGAGCGCCAGATGGCGCGGCTGCGCGGCGACAAGATGGCGATGATCTTCCAGGAACCGATGACGAGCCTGAACCCGGCCTACACGATCGGGTCGCAAATGTCCGAGGTGCTCGAACGCCATCGTCGGGCCACGCGGCGGCAGGCCATGGACAGGGCGGCCGAATTGCTGGCGCGCGTGGGCATCACCGCGCCTGGGATGCGGCTGGGCCAATATCCCCATCAGCTCTCCGGCGGCCTGCGCCAGCGGATGATGATCGCCATGGCGCTGATGTGCGATCCAGAGCTTTTGATCGCCGACGAACCCACAACGGCCCTCGATGTGACGGTGCAGGCGCAGATCCTGCGGCTGCTGCGGAAGCTGCAGCAGGAGTTGGGACTGGCATTGCTGCTGATCACGCATGATCTCGGTGTAGTGGCGCGCATGGCGCAGCGTGTCTCGGTGATGTATGCGGGCGAGGTGGTCGAAACCGGCAC
>JAWWPC010000265.1:0-14811 GCA_033851055.1 Kribbellaceae bacterium
TGCGAGTATGAATTTCGACCACTTTCCGTAACGTCTGATGATTAAATCTTTGATGGGAAGTAGGTGCTGCCGCGTCGGGCCGGGGATCCATCGGTGACGTTCGGGTGGATATGGGGTGGATATGGTCGCGCCGTGCCACCCAAGAAACGCAAGCCCATCGCGGCTCTTGTGAACAGCCCGATGGTGGTGAGCGTTGTCCTAGCTGTAGTGGCCTTGGGGTGCATCGCGGGCGCCGGAGTGGCCTACATGCACGCGGTCGCGTTGAGAGATCACGGGGTCACCACGGTTGGGGAAGTCGGTGGTCGAAGCAAGTACGTCGTAGTGCGGTTCCGGAACACAACCGGCGCAGAGGTATCCGCTGAGGTTGGCAACTACAGCTGGGAACCCAAGCCACGCGTTGGTGATCATCCGGAGTTGGTTTTCGATCCGGGTGATCCCGCCGGAAACGTAGCGGATGCCCGCACCGGCCCGGACTTCTTATCTGTGTGGCTCTGTGGGCTGGGCGCAGCGCTGGCGGGGGCACTGATGGTTCCGACTCGGACCGGCCGCCTGGATTGGCACAAGCTGTAGGCCTCGGCGCGCCGTGGCGTGCGGCGGATTCGCTACAAGGTGTTGAGAAACGATCGTTGCCCGCACTCGGCGCCCCGGCCTCAGAGGCTCGGGCGGGCTCGTGCTGAGTGAATGTCGTAAACACCCGCCTTCGTGAGATCCCCGGTCGGCTCACAATCGTGAGTACGGTCCGCACCGCCCAGTTCGTCTGGCCAGGTCGCGTCTGAAGACACGGAGTCGCCATGCTGCGCCTCGGCGTTGGCAAACTGAGCGCGTGCCTGACAAACAAGCGCTAATCCGCCCTGCTCGCATCGACGACGACGAACAGGTCTGGCCCCTCGCCCGGGACTTTGCCACCTCGTTCAGACCCCAACGCGCCGCGTTCGACGCCGCCTGGGCCCAGCTCGTCGGCGCCCCACACACACTCCTGCTTGTCGCTGAGACCCCTGATCGCGGGATCGTCGGCTACCTGCTCGGCAACAGCCATCTCACGTTTCTCGCCAACGGCCCCGTCGCCTGGGTCGAGGAAGTCATGGTCGACGGACACACGCGACAGTCCGGCATCGGACGCCGCCTCATGGAACACGCCGAGAAGTGGGCGCAATCCATCGGCGCCGCCTACCTCGCCCTCGCCAGCCGCCGAGCTGGACCCTTCTACCTCGCCCTCGACTACGAAGACTCCGCCGTCTTTTACAAGAAAACGTTGACCTGAACCCGGCACCAGCGGGGCCGAAATTCGCGCGAGATGTGAGGTAGGAAGGCGAAAGTTCCTTGCCTGTAAGGGAAAATTGGGCTTATCGAGGGTCCAAAGCTCTCGAACAGGACGGCCTTTTCGAGTGAGGTTTTGCAAGGGTAAGGCCGGGTTCAAGGTGTCGGCGGTTGGCAAGGGGATCATGTCGCATGCCGGCACCGCGTTGCGGCGGGAGCTGGCGGCCGAGACCCGGCTGATGAAGGGGTGGACGGCGGCGCTGGCCGATACCGGGAACGGCAGCCCGGACCGGAAGCGGCAAGAACCAAAGGGCGGGAGCTGGCCACTAGCATGAGCGGATGGAGACAGCGCGTGCGTCTCGCCTCACCATGCGGGGAGACCCTCCTGCCGTGAAGGTCCTTGGCTGGCTGGCGACGCGGGACGCCAACCTGTCCGCGCTGCGCCGGACCACGAGAGCGGCGCTGGTGATGCCGTCACTGTTCGCAGTGTTCGCCGAGGTGGTTGGCAATCCGACCATGGCGACGTTCGCGGCCTTCGGGTCGATGTCGCTGCTGCTCTTCGTCGATTTCGGTGGCCAGATCCGGGATCGTGTCTTTGCGCAGGCTGCGCTGGTGCTCGCCGGCGCCGTGCTGATCTGCGTGGGTACCCTGGCGGGTCAGCGGGTCTGGCTCGCCGTGCCCGCGATGTTCCTGGTGGCTTTCGCCGTGTTGTTCAGTGCCGTGGTCAGTTCGGTGTTCGCCAGTGCGACCACGGCGCTCTTGGTCAGTTTCGTCCTGCCGGTGAACCTGCCCGGCTCGGTGAGCTCCATTCCGGACCGGCTGCTCGGCTGGCTTGCCGCAGGCTTGGTGTCGATGGTCGCGATCGCGGTGTTGTGGCCCGCGCCCACCAAAGATCCGTTGCGTTTGGCAACGGCCCGGACGTGCGCGCTCCAGGCCCGCACGCTGCGCGCCGAAGTCGACCGGATTCGCGGCGTACGAGCGCCGGACGAGACCGCCGCCGTCCTGGCCGAGAGTACGGAGGCCGTCGCCGCACTCCGCAAGACCTTCTTTAGTACGCCGTACCGTCCCACCGGGTTGTCGACCGCGACGCGCACCTTGGTCCGTCTAGTCGACCAGATCCTCCTGCTCCAGTCGGTTCTCGAACGGGCACCGCTGGATCGACCGACGGGCAGGCACACGGCGCCGGTGTGTGACGTCAAGCTGGCGGCGGCATCCCTGCTCGACGGGAGCGCCACCCTGCTGGAATCCGTCGGTGATCCCGCCGCGCTCAGTCCTGACATCACCAGGCTGCAGGAGGCCCGGCAGGCGATGGAGCAGGCGATGACGGCGTCCCTCCCCGTTCATGAAGATCCCACGGAGTTCATCACCTCGCTGGAGCCGGGCTTCCGCGCGCAGGAGATGGCGTTCGCGATCTCGGCGATCGCAGAGAACATCCGGTTCACCGTCGCCGCGCGCCGGCGTACCTGGTGGCAGCACGTCGTCGGCAGCCCGCCGCCGGGCGCGGGCTCACTGCTGTCGTCGGCGCAGGAGCGCGCGGGCGCCCATGTCGAACGCCACTCCTTCTGGCTGCACAACAGCCTGCGGGGTGCCGCCGCACTGGCACTCGCCGTCCTGGTCGCTGATCGGGCCGGCGTCGGCCACTCGTTCTGGGTCGTCCTCGGCACCCTGTCGGTACTGCGGTCCAACGCGCTGAGCACTGGCCAGAACGTCCTGCGGGCCCTGTCGGGCACGGTCATCGGCATTCTCGTCGGCGTCGGGTTGATCCTCGCCATCGGCCTGAACGCCACCGTCTTCTGGGCATTGCTCCCGGTGGCCGTGCTCTTCGCCGGTCTCGCCCCCGCCGCGATCTCATTCGCCGCCGGGCAGGCCGGGTTCAGCATCGTGATCCTGGTGCTCTTCAGCCTGATCGAACCCGCGCACTGGGAACTCGGCCTGGTCCGGATCGAGGACGTGGCGATCGGCGCGGCGGTGAGCCTCGTGATCGGCGTGGTGTTCTGGCCGCGCGGCGCGGTCCCCGCTCTGCGGCGGGAACTGTCCGAAGCGCTGACGGACAGTTCCCGCTACCTGCACAGCTCCGTCGCGTACGGCGTGGCGCGGTGCGACGTGCTCGCGCCGGAGGCGGACGCGCCAAACAGCGAAGCTCGTCAGGCCGCGGCGGCCGCTCGCCGGCTGGATGACGCCTTCCGCGGCTACGTCACCGAGCGCGGCAGCAAGAACCTCCCGCTGGCCGAGGTGTCGACCTTGATCAACGCGGTTGCGCTGATCCGCCTCAGTGCGGAGGCGATCCTGGATCTCTGGCGGCACGATCATGGCGAGCGCGGCGTTGACCGGAGCGCCGCCCGCGCCGAACTCGTGGCCGTGGCCGGCCAACTCCTCGCCTGGTACGAGCAGGCGGCCCGGGCGCTCGCCGATTCTGGCCACCTCCCCGGACCAATGGCACTTGACGAACCCGCGAACGCCCGGTTCGTCGACGCAGTCCGCCGGGACTTGAGCGGAGCGGAGACCGCGATCGCGGTGCGGCTGATCTGGACAGCCGACCACCTGGACGCGATCCGCCGCCTGCAGGTGGATCTGTCGGTCCCGGCCGCGACGACCAACCAGGGCGCGCTCACGGCCTCCCCGGCTTGAACCCTTGATCAACCTCACACTCCCCGTCCTCCGCGGCGTTCTGCCGGAGAAGGAACCCCCATGCGACCAGGAGGAGTCATGCGCAACCGTCAAACGATCGTCGGCATACCAGCTAGGCGACCTCAGCTCGTGGCCCCGCACGACGCGCTGACCGGCGGCTACTTCCCACACACCACCGGGTGAAGCCTGAGCGGGCGACTCAGGGGCGACGAGGCCACCCGAGTGAGGTAGCCGACCGCGACGAATCAGTGGGCAGCGCCCGCGATACCCCAGCGGTTCGAAATGCCTTCTTGCCAGTCAGCCCTTGCGCGTCTTGACCTGTTCGGTCAGCTGCGGAAGGGACAGTGAACAGATCGCCGACCACGCCGAAGTCGACCAGCTCGAAGAGCGGCGCCTCGGGGTCCCTGTTCACCGCGACGATCGTCTTGGAGGTCTGCATGCCCGCGCGGTGCTGGATCGCCCCCGAGATGCCGTTGGCGAGGTACAGCTGCGGCGAAACCGTCTTGCCGGTCTGCCCCACCTGGTACGAGTGGGGGTACCAGCCCGCGTCCCCCGCCGTGCGCGAGGCGCCGACGGCCGCCCGAGAGAGTCGGCGAGTTCCTCGATCACCGAGAAGGACTCCTCGGACCCCACCCCGCGGCCGCCGGCAACGACGATCGCCGCCTCGGTCAGCTCCGGACGCCCGCTCGCCTCCCGCGGGGTCCGGGAGACGATCCGGGTGCCTCGCACCATTTCGGAGAAGGTCACGCACAGCGGCTCGACCATGCCCGCGGCCGGGGCGTGTTCGACCTCTTGCTTCAAGGTGTTGCTAATAGTTAACCGTTGATGTAACTATTGGCGTATGGTGGACAACGAGGTGGATCGGTTCTTCGAGGTGCTGGCTGATCCGACCCGGCGGCAGGTGGTGCGGCTGTTGGGGGAGGGGCCGCGGCGAGCCGGTCAGCTTGCTGCCGCGACCGGTTCGTCGGCGCCGGCGATGAGCCGCCACCTGCGGATTTTGTTGTCCGCCGGTCTGATCGCGGATGAGCGGGTGCCGGACGATGCCAGGCTGCGGGTCTTCCGGTTGCGCCAGGAGCCCGTCGTCGCTGTTCAGGCCTGGCTCGACCAGGTCCAGGCGCACTGGCAGGAGCAGTTGGGGGCGTTCAAGAAGCACGTCGAGGAGAAGGAGACATCGTGACCAAGCAGTCCGCGTCCGCATCCGTCGAGGTCCCAGCTGAGCCGGCGACGGCGTTCCGGATCTTCACCGACGAGATCGACCAGTGGTGGGTCCGAGGGCCGATCAACTTCTTCGATGCCGCCCGGGCGGTGGGGATGCAGATCGAGCCGGGGGTGGGCGGCAGGATCCTGGAGGTCTACCGGCCCGCAACTGACACGGTCGATGAGGATGTGCTCGAGCTGGGCCGGATCACCGCTTGGGAGCCTGGGTCACGGCTGGCCTACCGCAGCTCGGTGGACGACACCGAGACGGAGATCCGTTTCGAGCCCTTCGACGGTGGGACGCGGGTCAGCGTGGAGCAGGCCCTCGTGCAGGGCGGCAAGAAGGCGTTCTACTTCTGGCCGAACGTGGTCCCGTGGCTTGCTGCCTGGGCTGCCCGGCGAGACTCGGCGCCGCGGACACCGCGCGAGCTCGATCGGCTGAATGTCGCCTTGTACTACGAGGATCCGGCTGCAGCGGCCCGCTGGCTGCATACGGTGTTCGGCCTGGAATCTTGGAACCGGATCCCCGCGGACGGCGAACAGCCTTCCTGGCTCGAGCTCCAGGTTGGCACCTCGGCGATCCTGCTCTTCGAGCTGAAGGAGCCAGCCTCCGATCCGCAGCCGGTCGACCACGGGGTCTGGGTTTACGTCGACGACCTCGACGCGCATTTCGCCCGGAGTTCGGCGAACGGAGCCAAGATCGTCTCCGAGATCCACCAGCACGGCTACCGCTGCTACGAGGCCGACGACCTCGAAGGGCATCGCTGGACCTTCGCCCAGGCCAGACCGACGATGGAGTGAGTCCTGCGAGCTAGGCGGCCGGCCTAAAGCCGGGTAGGTGTCGGCCGGTCCGCCCTGGCGACAACGTTGGACGGAAGCCCGGGCGTGCCGGGGTGCACGCCGACCAGGTCGATTGGGACGTGCCGTGCGGGCCTGAGTTGGTCCGCTCCCTGATGCGTGAGCTGGGTCTGGAGCCTTGCCAGCCCAAGCCGTGGCGGTTCTGTCTCACCGACAACGACGGCCAGGCCGTGGCCATCCCCGACCTGGTCCAGCGCGACTTCACAGCCGAGGCTCCCCGCCTCAAAATGGTCGGCGACATTACCTATATCCCGCCTGGGAAGGCTGGGTCTATTTGGCGACCGTCATCGATTGCTCTACCAAAGCGGTGGTGGGTTGGGCGATGGATGACAATTACAAGGCCCCGCTCATCGGGAAAGCCATAGCGATGGCGGCCGGCAACCACCAGCTCGCCGACGACGCCATCTTCCACTCCGACCGCGGCAGTAATGACACATCCAACCAGTTCATCCGGACACTGAAGAAGCATGGCCCGCGGCATTCGGTCGGCCGAACCGGGATCTGCTATGAACACATCGCCGAACACGAGGGCGGCGGACAACGCGATGGCCGAAACGTTCTTCGCAGCGTTGAGGAATGAGCGCGTCCACCGCACAATATCCGGCCCCGCGGACACGCCTACCGCGATAGTGCCCGATACATCGAACTCCGCTACAATTCACGACTTCGCCATTTAGGACTCGACTACCGGACCCCGCAGTAAAGTCCACGAGTACCTGAAACAGCATCTCGCATCGTGAATTGGCGTCAACAGCTGACCGGAAAATCTCGGCGCATCATTCAGGGCTCACGCCGATTAGCGGATTTCGCCTCCCCGGGCTTCCGCCGGCAACCTCGACGAATTCCGTTCCATACGCCCAAATAGGTCTTTACGTACGAACAGCTCTATTCGATGAGTGAACGATGCCGAATCAGCGGCCAGCAGTCGAGCGTGGCGAGGGTGGCCGGTTTCGGATCAGACAGGCCCGGGAAGGGGCCCGGCTCCGCGCCGGTCGTCGCGACGACCCATGGCGACGTGCGCGCGGCACCCGAACACCGTGCGATCCGGCTGCCGACCTGGTGTGTGCGCGCAAAATTCTTCGTATTGGATCCATGATTCCGTTGTAGGGTTGTTCAACAATCCGTATCGTGCTGGCTTGCAACCGCCTGGCCACTTGTTCTGGTGGTCCCTACCTGCAAGAGCGGAGGAGTACAGTGCTGGTGCTCATCGGAGTCGGCCTGGTCGTCGTGGGGTTCGCGTTACGACTCAACCCACTCGTCGTCGTCACGACGGCCGGCATTGTGACCGGCCTTCTCGGTGGCCTCAGTCCACTGAGGATTCTGAACGAGTTCGGCAACGGTTTCGCCGGCAGCCGTTCGGTCACCTTGTTCGTCGTCGTGCTGCCGGTCATCGGTCTGATCGAACGATTTGGACTGCAAGAGCAGGCGCGCCTGCTGATCGGCAAGCTGACCTTCCTCACCGCCGGCCGGTTGCTGGCGACCTACCAGGTGATCAGACAGGTCACCGCCGCGCTCGGCTTGCTGTCCTTCGGGGGACACGCGCAGACGATCCGGCCGCTCGTCTACCCGATGGCCGAAGGCGCCGCCGAGCGGCAGTACGGCCGGACTCTGCCGGAGAAGGTGGTGGAGAAGATCAAGGGGCACGCCGCAGCAGTGGACAACGTAGGCGCGTTCTTCGGTGAAGACATCTTCGTCGCGGTCGGCTCGATCTTGTTGATCACCGGCTTCGTCGATGCGACGTACGGGCTGAAGCTCGACGCCTTGCAGATCGCCTTGTGGGCCATCCCGACCGCACTGTGCGCGTTGGCGATCCACGCCGGCCGATTACTGTATTTCGATCGCCAGATCGCTCGGATGATGGCGGTGACGCCGAGCCCGGCGCCGTCCACCACGTCGACACAGATCGACCTGGACGCGCACGATGACGAGACCGCGCTCAGCCTCGCCGAGACGGGCGAGGTCGCGAAGGTGGACCGGTCGGAGGGCGAGCGATGATCAAGGTCGAGTGGTTCTACTGGCTGTGTGGCGCCATGTTCCTGTTCGGGGCCTTCCTGACGTTACGCGACAGCGCCAACAGCAAGCGGCACGGAAGCGCCGCGTTCTGGGCGTTGCTGGGCCTTTCGTTCATCTATGGGACCTTTGTCGTCAACAAGACCGCCCCGGCGTGGATCCTCGGTGTCGCGGTGATCGGAATGACCGTGCTGGTCGGTACCCGGCAACTCGCCACAGGCACGGTCGGGTCTGCGACCATCGCGGAGAAGACTGCAGGCGCGGCACGGTTCGGCAACCGTCTGTTCATCCCACCGCTGATCATCCCAGTGGGCGCGGTGATCTTCGGTGTTGCTCTCGCCAAGGTCCACATCGGCGGCCGCCCACTGCTGGAGGTCGGCAAGGACACGCTGATCGGGCTGGGCGTCGCCTCGATCATTGCCGTTGTCGTCGGGGTTTTGATGCTGCGGCCGAAGGATCCGCTGGTGCCGTTGACCGATGGGCATCGCTTGCTCGAGGTGATCGGCTGGGCGGCCATCCTGCCGCAGATGCTGGCCACCCTCGGCGGCGTGTTCACGGTCGCCGGGGTCGGTCACGCGGTCGGCACCATCACCAAATCGATCCTGCCCGCCGGTTCCCTGTTCGGTTCGGTCGTCGTGTACTGCGTCGGCATGGCAGTCTTCACCGTCATCATGGGGAACGCCTTCGCCGCCTTCCCGATCATGACCGCGGCGATCGGCTACCCGGTGCTCGTGCAGAACTTCCACGGCAACGCCGCGGCGGTCTTCGCCATCGGGATGCTGGCGGGTTACTGCGGCACTCTGGTCACCCCGATGGCCGCGAACTTCAATCTGGTTCCGGTGGCGCTGCTCGACATGAAGAGCCGGTACGGCGTCATCAAGGCTCAGCTACCGACCGCAGTACCGCTGCTGTTCTGCAATATCGCCCTGATGTACTTCCTAGCGTTCGGAGCGCGGTAGATGTCCTCACCGAAGATTCTGCTGACCGGCTTCACGCCTTTCGGCGGCGACAAGATCAACCCGTCCTGGTTGGCCGTGCGCCACGTCGCCGAGGCTCGCCCGGACGAGGTCCGCGCGGTCGAGATCCCGACGGTCTTCGCCACCGCCATCAGTGACCTGGAGGCGGCCATCGAGGAGTACCGCCCCGAGGTAGTGATCTGCGTCGGGCTGGCCAACGGCCGTCCCGCGATCACGCCCGAACGGGTAGCCATCAACATCAACGACGCCGGCCTCGAGGACAACGCCGGTGAACAGCCGGTCGACGTCCCGATCGTGCCGGGTGGCCCCGTGGCCTACTTCACCACGCTTCCCCTCAAAGCAAGCGTGGCGGCGATGCGCGCGGCGGGCCTGCCGGCGAAGGTTTCGGACACGGCCGGCACCTTCGTGTGCAACAACATCTTTTACGGGTTGATGCACCTGGTCGCTACCAAGTACCCGGAGCTGCGCGGAGGGTTCATCCACGTGCCGCACGCACCCGAGCAGGTGCCCGACGGAAACGGGCCCAGCCTGTCGATCGACCAGATCGCGCAGGGCGTGAGCATCATGGTGGACGCCTGCCTGGCGGAGAATGCCCAGTTGCTCGCGACCCAGCCGCGAGTACGCAGTACGCCATGAGTTCGGAGTACGGGATGACTTCGGTTGCCGAGCAGGCGTCGGGATATGCCGCGATCGCTCTGCACAATCTGGCGACCGACTTTCCGCATCACATGGACCATCTGCTTGTAGGTCGCGATGATCGGCGGACCCTGCGCGAGTTGCATCCGGTGTTCCACTCGTCCTACGACTGGCACTCCTGCGTTCACATGCATTGGTTGCTGGTGCGGCTGCTGTCGGATTGGCCGGACGCGGTCGACGCCGCTCGGATCCGCGCCGCGCTCGACGAGAACCTGACGGTCTCCGGGATGGCCGCCGAAGCGCACTACTTGCGCGAGGCGCCAGGATTCGAACGGCCGTACGGCTGGGCGTGGGCGATGGTGCTGGCGGCGGCCGTAGCTACTAGCGCGGACGAGGCGGCGAAGCGGTGGTCGGACGCGATGGCGCCGCTGGCTGACGCGGTCGAAGAGTTGACTGTCGACTGGCTGCGGCAGGCAGCCCTGCCGGTGCGGCATGGGGTGCATTCGAATTCCGCGTTCGCGCTGTCGCTGCTGATCGATGCGGGGAACGCGCTGGGCCGCGACAAGCTGGTCTCCGTATGCCGCGCCAAGGCGCTGGAGTGGTTCGCCGATGATCGGGACTATCCGGTTGCTTGGGAGCCGAGTGGCGAGGATTTCCTTTCTCCTGCGCTGACCGAGGCTGATCTGATGCGGCGCGTTCTGCCGGCCGGTTTTGCTGACTGGCTGGACGCTTTCCTTCCCGGCTTGAGTTCGGCGCTATTGGAACCGGTGGCCGTGGGGGAGGGTGTCGATGGTAGGCAGGGTCATCTTCGGGGGTTGAACTTGTCGCGGGCCTGGCTGCTGTCGGGGTTGTCTGGTGGGCTTCCGGCACATGATCCGCGGCGATCGCTGCTTCAGAATGCCGCTGACCGGCATCTGGACGAGGCTCTGCCGAGCGTCGTGAGTGGCGACTTCGTCCACGACCACTGGCTTGCCACGTTCGCGTTCCTCGCTTTGGGCGGATCCTTGACCTGAGCGTTGTGTTGGATGGCGTGATGACGGATCTTGTCGTTGAGACCTGGCCACCCGGGTCGCTGGTGACAGAACGCCTCGCACTACGCGGGGCGTCGCTATGGATCCCGTGCCTCGGCGGGCGCTTCGATCCGGAGAACACCGTCCATGGCATGGCGACGACGATCACGAGCGGCCTGTCGAAGGGCGAGCGTCAGCATGCTCCACGCCGGGTTCGAGCCGCGATGGCGATCTTGGCAACGAAGTGTCCGCTGGTTCCAGGTTCATTGGGTCTCCCCGGACGCTCGTGGCTGTGGTGATGATGACGCCCTTCGCTCAATGGGTCGACCACATCGACCGTGACCCAGCGGTGACTACGGGAGGCCGGTGAAAGGCCAGCTCCCTGGCGCGACGCTGCGGGAGCAGGCGAAGGCTGTTCGGGCCGGTCGCCTCGGACCCGTCTGCGATTGCCTTTCGCTCGGTACGCCGGTCGCCGGCCGGGATTTCCTGGTGGCCCGAAAGGCGCCGGTCCGCTATTGAGGTAGGTCGATCACAAAGTGGGCGAGATCCAGAACTCGTTCCCAAAGCCAATCGGCACTTACTACCTGTAAGGTATCGGCTTCGCTCTGTTCGATCGGCTCAGATGTGCCAGAGAGGCGGGTTACAACGTGTTCGTGGGGCGGTCGAACCTCCTTGCGTTGACGGAGCAGCTGATCGAGGTGAGCGGGGGCACGCAGGTAGCGCCTTGGGAAACCCGGCCTGTCCTGGTCGTGGAGGGGTTGGGCGGCTCCGGTCGGTCGGCCCTGCTGCGCCAGATTCGCGAACAGTGGGCCGGGCGCACCCCAACCGTGCTGGTGTTTCCCCTTGCACTGCCCAGTGAGCACGAGAGCACTGTCCGGCCGGTGCTGGCCGCGGTCATGCTCGGTCTGAGCGCCGAGGTACCAGGATTCAAGGTTGCCTTCCCACGGGTTGTGCTTGCCCAGATCGCGATGGCCGAACCAGCCGTAGACGACGATCCAGCACTGGCGGTGGACGAAATGACCAGGCGTGTGAGGGGCTACCGGGAACCCATCGCCTTGTTGCAGTTCGTCGGAGACCTCGTGCGCACCGCTGGCCGGTTGGGCGCGGGCAGGCTGCCCGGGGTGGAGGCGATCGCGCCCGACCTGGCGGACAACCTTGCCAAGACCGTGGTCGCGAGGCTGCGTGGCTCAGGCTGGCTGACGAAACTGAGCTGGCGGGATGCGTTGGACTGGTTCGGCAGCAATAGCCAGATGGGAAACAACGACCCCATGCGCGCGCTGGCCCTCTTGAACCGGAAGGCCAGGAGCACAAAACCGGCCGTCCGTGAGGAACTCGACGATCAACTGGTCGGCGCATTACTCGCTGACCTCCGGCACAGCCTCGCACGCGCGACAGGCCGGCCGACGAACGTGGTCGTACTGCTCGACGACTGCGACGCTCCCTCGGCGAGCGCGTTCGCCGCGTCCCTATTGCGGGTGCGGCGGACCACAGCCACAGCGCCCGGCGGTACCGCGCCGCCGGATCCGCTGACGTTGATCACCGTCAGCGGTGGCGCGCTCGGCCAGCATCTTGCAGCGAGCCAATCGACCTCGGTACACGAGCACGAGTCACGACTGTCCGAGCTCAACCGGGTGCAGCTCCGACAGTCCGGGCCGCTCCTGAGGGTGTCCTCGGCCGATCTGCTTCCGCAGGACGTGCTTCAGCTGACCCGCGATCCCGAACTGTTCGACTGGCCTCTCGAGCCGGGCACCGGCGTGATCAGCGACGCGGTGCACCGGCTCACCGACGGTCACCCCGAGGCGACCATGCTGGTACTGCGCAAACTCGCCCAGGAACCCCAGCTCATCGACGATCTCGGCGCCGCGCTGCGCCGGGACGGCCCGGCCGGTTTACCCGTCGAGGAGTACTTGCTCCACCGGATTGTGACGGCCCTCAGCCCACACCGGCGCCTCAATCCGGCTCTGGTCGGCATGCTTGTCACACTCTCGGCCGGCCGGGACCGGCTGGAAGCGCAGTCGTTGTCCTCGTTGTTGAAGAGTGGCCGCGGAGACCGGGGCATGCTGCTCGATTCGCCCACGTTGTGGTCGCATCCCGGTCCCGGCAGCGAGCCGAGCCTGCACCCGTTCGTCCGGTACCTGTGCCTGCGCGCACTGGCGAGCAGGGGCAAGAACCACCCGGCTGGCTGGGACAAAGTCTTCACGATGCTACGCGCCGCGGTCGCGCCGGACGATCTCGCCGGTCGCCTGCACCACGACCTCGCGTTAGCCGAGACCGGGGCGCAGACACAGGCCGTCGCGGGTGAGCTGGCCGGGCTACTGCCCCGGATGCCGGCCGAGGACTGGCTTTCCTTGCTCGACCGGGTAGTGGCTACTCCGAACCCACGCCGGACCGGCCGGGCGGCGAACCTGCTCGACGAGGACGCGACCGAGCACGGCCCGCGCCCGGGATCGGTCGCCCGCCTGCTCGAGGTCCTGCACAGGCTGAGCGACCGGTGCTTGAGTGACCAGACCATCCTGTGTGGCCTGTACCTGCTGGCTGAACACGACTGTGAACAGCTCGCCGACTCCGCACGCAACTCCGTGGTGCTGATCCGGCGGGCGACCAGATATCGACGGCTCGCCGCTCCTCTGCTGTGAAAGGACCGCTCCCCCATGGGTTCGAAGTACCTATTGTTCGTGATACCGAAGTCGGGCAGGTTCCCTCGCCTGTGGACCGACTGGCTCCGACTGACCCTGGCGATTGTGCTGGTAGTGGTGGCCGGGTTGACGTTCTGGCGCGGACCCTGGTTGTCGGACAGGCTTGGGTGCCGGGACGGATTTCCCTCGGGAGACATCTGGGAGAGCGGCGGTGAATGCGTTGGCCTCAGTAGTGGGCCTTACGCCTTCGACCAGGCGGTCTTCGCGCCTGCACTGGCGGTGATCGACCGGCAGAACCAGCAGGCAGCCGAGAAATGTGATCCGAACGGCACCCCAGTGACGGTCGGGGTACTGATGACCATGACCGACCAGCAGGTCGGCGGCCGAGCCCTGCACGAGCTCGAAGGCATGGCCGCCGGGCAGCGCAAGGCCAACAACACCGGCTGCCTGCACCCGGTCCGGCTGGTAGTCGGCCAGACCGGCAAGGGCGGGCTAGCCGCCGTCGAGGTGGCCACCCGGATGGCCGAGCGGCCCGATGTGGTCGCCGTGGCCGGCTTGGGGCTGAGCGATCAGAATTCTGCCGATGCGGCGCAAGTGCTCGCCGATGCGCACATTCCGGCGGTGGCCGACCTGATCACCGCCGAGGGCTTCGACCAAAACGGCTCGGCACAGGACCACCCGGACTTCAGCTCCTGCGATAGCGATATCACCTACACCCAAGGAGTGGGAAAGGACTGGTTCTACCGCGTCTCGTTCCGAAATTCCGTGCAGATCGGCGAGCTCGCCAAGGTGACCGGCCAGCCGGATTTCATCATGGTGCCCGCCGGTGGCGCTGATCCGTACACCTGCACCACACTGCCGTTGATTCAGCGGCAGTTCGGCGGGAACATCACAGAGGTCACCTTCGACCCCGACGAGTCGAGCACCGTGCCGCAGACCGCGAAGCGGGTGTGCAACGTGCCCGGCGAAGTCTCGATGATCTATATCGCCCGCGGTCGCGACCTGGGCAGATTCCTCTACAGTCTGGACGAGGCGTGGTCGAACGGCCAGTGCGCGGCCTCGTCGATCACCGTGCTCAGCACGTCCGACGCGAGCCGACTCCGCGCGCCCGAACCCGACTCCACACTGGAGGATCTGCGCACGCGGGCGCTGGGCTCCAAGACATTCACATCGGGCGCGGTTTCCTTGCTCTACACGCCTCTGGCGGCGACAGACCATCTGCGGAAGACCAGCCGGAACTTCGCCACCTTCGAACAAGCATTCACCGAAGCGGGCTTCGACATGTCCCATGTGGACGATGGCTGGGCGATCAGCGCTTATGACGCCATGACCACCATCGCTACCGCGCTGCGCACCCTCCCAGCGGGCGAACCGGTGGCCAGCAGTGCCGTCAACACCGTCATCTCGGGCTTTTCCTCCGCCACTCAGTCCGTGCCGGGCGCCGGTGGGTCGATCACTTTCGACAACAACGGGAACCGCTCGGACACCCGGCCCGTGGTGATCCGGTTGTGCCCATTACCACAGGCCGAGGCTCGCACCACCAGCGTCACCGTCAGGCCGGGTCAAGCCGCTGCATGCGGAGGATGAGAACGTGTGCACGTT
>JAWWPC010000026.1:0-17110 GCA_033851055.1 Kribbellaceae bacterium
ACCCTGCGCCTCCCCCATAAACGCCTCCCCCACACCAGTCGACCAACCGAACACCGCCGCCAACTCCGCCGCCGCGAACTCCGCCACCGCCGGACACCCCACCCCGCCATACACCCGACCCCGCTCCCCCCCGGGCAACGCCTCCTCATACCCGGCGCCGTACCCGGTGTCGGTGACGGCACGCGGATCCGGGCAACGGTCGGCGAACACGAGCGCCACCTCGAGCTGCCGGGCCGCGGCGCGATCCTCGACCGCGCGGAACTCGGCACCCGCGTCGAGCAGCGCGCGGGTGTCAAGCTCCGTCAGATCACCTTCGAACATGTGCTCGATTCTACTACACCATCACCGACAGTCGCCAACCGAACACCCCTTATCCACAAGGGCAAAAGGTCACATCCACGACAAGGACGGATGGACCTACCGCGGTCGTTGAGGAGCGCTGCTGCTGTCAAGAGACCAGAATCTTCGCCAGGCTTTAGCCAGGGGAGAAGGACAGGCTGCGCTGCTAGCGGAGACCAAGGTTGGGCAGGATCGGAAAAGGTTGGGGCGGGCTCGGAAGATGATGACGCCCACGTAGCGGGCAAGCCAGGCCTGCTTCTCGGGGAACTCTTCCTTCTGCTCTTCGCTCAACTTCGGCTTGGAGATCTCTTGGATCCAGAAGCCGGCCGTCACGAGCGAGTTGACCATCGACGAGAAGGTGTCGGTGGCGTGCGTCAGTGATACTTCTGCGTTCCAACCTGATCGGTAGCGTCAGTCGCGTGGTAGGCATCGCCGAGACCGATGTTGTCTCGCTCGGATCGTTCGACGGCAAAGCGAATTGGGTGCGCCCGCGAAATGATGAGCTCCCCGTCGTCGCGAAGCAACGATCGCGCAGTACGCAGTGTCGCCACCACCTGGTCTAAGGCGTAGTCAAGGGGCTGCAGGAACAGAACCTTGTCGAAGGTCCGGCCCTCGATAGACGGCATGAGCCGAGATCCGAGAAGGCGCCCGACGCAAGCGTGACGTCGAGGCCACCCGGCGCCGTCAGGAAGTTGGCCGCAATGTCCAGGCCAAGGACGGAACGGGCACCGCTACGGGCCAACTCGATTGCTTTCTCGCCATTGCCGCATCCGACATTCAGGATGTCTTTGCCTTCAATGGTTCCCATCAAGTGACGTTGGGCCGCCCACTCAAGCAGTCGATCCAGTCAGTCGTGGCGGCCGCGGGCAGCCTCGTAGTCCTCGCTGAGCGTCCTCCAGGCGTCGTTGCTGCTCATTCTCTCAAGACCCCCGGTTCGTGCTGCCTTCGATCACTGCGGACCCGAGATAGGTCCGCAACTTCCGGGCGTACGGCGCGCGTTCCTCCCGTGTGGCTGGCTCGTGGAGATGTCGTGTGCCGTACAGGTTGTCGCCCTCGTACCGGGGAAACACGTGGACGTGATAGTGCCAGGCGTCCTGGTAGCCGGCCGGCTCGTTGTGCTGCCTCGTCGAGACGCCATCGCAGCCGTAGGTGTGCCGGATGGCGATCGCGATCTCGCGGACCACGTCGTGAACTGCATGCCCGTCGAGAGCGGGGAGGTCATACAGATTCTCGTGATGCCCTCTGGGGACGACCAACACGTGGCCGCGGTTGTCAGGCCACCAACGGGCTGCTACGAATGCCGCGGCCCGGTCCGTTCGCAAGACGATGTCTTCCTGGCTGGTCATGGCGTCTTCACCGCCAGACAGCACGAGGCAGAAGGGGCATCGATACCCGGCTGGTTCATGGTTGAACACTGGCTGCCGTCCTCGGTCTCGGCGGTGGAGTCCCGACAACCTTGTCATTCTGGGGGACCCACCTACGGAAATGACTTGCTCGGAGGGAGAGGATGCAGGGGTGGCGACTTCTCCGACCTTGACAGCTTCTGAAGACCTTCGTACCCGGCGTAAGGCTGCGGCGGCCGAATCCACCCGGTGGTTGTGCCGGCGAAAGACTGCAACTTCCGACTGGCTGCGGCAGTTGGCCGACGCGGCAGCGGAGGATGACAGAGACACGTACGGCGAGGGTGGCGACGTGGCGCTGCTGGAGCAGGAGGTTGCTGAGCTGCTCGGCAAGCCCGCCGCCGTGTTCGTACCCAGCGGCACCATGGCTCAGCAGAGTGCGCTGCGGGTCTACGCGGACAGGGCTGGGACGCAGCGGGTTGCGCTGCACGGGTTGTCGCATTTCGTGCAGCACGAGCTCAACGCGCTGGAAGAGGTACACCACCTCCGGGTCGAGCGGTTGACGGCTGCGCCGCGCCAGCCCCGGCCGGACGAGCTAGGGGCTATCCCTGGCCGGCTGGCCGCGGTTGCCCTGGAGCTGCCGCTCCGCGACGGTGGCTACGTGCTACCGAGCTGGGACGAGCTTGTCCTGTTCGCCGACGCCTGTTCGGAGCGCGGCGTACCGCTGCATCTGGATGGCGCGCGCCTGTGGGAGAGCACGCCGTACCTGGGCCATGGGCTCGCTGAGGTAGCCGCGCTGGCTACAACCGTCTACGTGTCGTTCTACAAGGGCCTGGGCGGTATTGGTGGCGCTGCGCTCGCCGGGCCGGAGGACGTGGTCGCAGAGGTACGACGCTGGCAGCGGCGGCTGGGCGGCAACCTGTATACGCTCTTCCCGTACGCCGTATCCGCGCGCGAGGGGATTCGTAACGTGCTGCCGCGGATGGGGGAGTTCTACCAGCGTGCCGTGGAGCTTGCAGCCGCGCTGCAGGAAGTCGGGTACCGCGTGTTCCCGGATCCGCCGCAGACCAACTCATTCCGGCTCTACGCACCGCGGTCGGCGGAGGAGATCGAAGAAGCTGCAGTCGCGCGGATGAAGTCCACCCGCGAGGAGCTCTCCCCGACCTGGCAGCCGGCCGACGTACCGGGCTGGTCGTGGACTGAGCTGGTCGTGAGTTCCGCCACGCTGGAGTGGGGCGTCGACGAGGCGGCCACGAGCCTCGGGGAACTTCTCGGGCGCTGAGGTCGTAGCACTACTCGTGAGGCAAGTAGTGCTACTGCGACAAACACGCAACAACGGGGAGTCATAAGAAAGTGTTGACGTTCGTGATCACCATGGTGATCCTGCTGATCATCTCGGCGCTAGTCCTGCTCGCGGTCGCGCGCGGCGAGCTTGGCGAGGGTAGAGGAACTTCCGACTCAGGTCACGAGGCATATCAGGCACCGGACCGCTAGCATCAGACCTCCATCGGTTGGAGGTCCCGCAGATGCGCAGGTTGATCTTCCAGGAATACGTGACGCTCGACGGGTTCGCCGCCGGGCCGAACGGCGAGCTGGACTTCTTCGACTCGATCGCGGCGCAGGGCGACGCCGACAGTGACAACCTGGAGCTGTTGAAGAGCATCGACACGATGTTGCTCGGCGCAACGACGTACCGGTTGTTCGTGGACTTCTGGCCGACGGCGACAGGCCAAGCGATCGCGCCGGTGCTGAACAAGCTGCAGAAGGTAGTCGTCTCCTCGACGCTGGACAGTGCGCCGTGGGGTGAGTGGAAGCCGGCCACCGTGGTACGCGGCGATGCGGTCTACGCGGTCGGGGAGCTCAAGCGACAGGACGGCAAGGACATCATCCTGTGGGGCAGCATCACGCTGTTCCACACGTTGCTGACCGCCGGGCTGGTCGACGAGGTGCAGCTCCGTGTGTGTCCGCTGCTGCGCGGCACAGGCCTGAGCGTGTTCCCTGCCGGTGACCCTCTAGGGCTCGAGCTGATCGAGGCCAGGCCGTGGGCTGGTGGTGGCGTGCTGATGCGCTACAAGCCGGTCACCAGCTGACTGCGTCGGCTAGTGCTTCGAGGATCGGTGCTGCCACGGTCACAGTCGGCAGAACCAGCAGTGCGGCCGCTGCGGCATACGTGGCAGCTGAGAGCCAGCGCTCGGGCGGTTCTGGATCGGCCAGCCGTTGCACTCGCAGGACAGTGGCGGACTTCGCTGCAGCTAGGCCTGCTGCCGGAGCAGGTGAGCCGGCCAGTGCCACTAGCGCTCGCGCAAGGGGTACCGGGCCGTTGCGACGGCGTGCGTCGTCGTCGGCCAGCAGCTCCACCAGCGTCCGGGCTTGTGCGAGTGCCACCTCGCTACGGACCCACCGGGGGAATGCGGTGTGCAGCATGGTGAACGCCTCGAGCACCAGGTCGTGCCTAGCCCGGAGATGCGCCTGCTCATGTGCCAGCACCGCCCTGAGCTCACGCTCGTCCAGCCGCTCCATTGCGCCCACCGACACCACGACCCGCGCACCGCGCAGCGCCGGTAGGCAGTAGGCGAGCGGGGTCTGCTCAGCCAGTACGCGCAGTCCGGGCACTAGTCCGTCCGGCGTGGCCAGCACGTCGACCAGGTCCCTGTGGCGCCTCCGGCGCGACCTAGTGCCAACCGCAACTCGTCCGGCCGCCCAGAGCAGCCTCACCCCGACCAGAGCGGTCAGAGCCAGTACGGCGGCCGCAGTAAGGTCCCTCAGCGAGGATGAGTCGAACCGGGGTTCGCCGGGCTGACCCGCTGCCGAGTAGGACAGCGCGATCCCGGCTCCCAGCGCAGCCAGTACGGCGGCCAGGGCGAGCGCCTGCCACAGAGCCACAGCTGCTCGGGGAATCCGGTACGGCCAGTCCGCCCGGGCAAGTAATGCCGGTGCTGGTCCGGTCAGCACCAGGGCGAGCGCAGCGAGGAGGACGGGCGTGATCACTCCTCCCGAACCTCCAGCCGCCTCAACGCATCGAGGAGCAGGAGGGCGTCTTCGTCGCTGACCTGGTCCACGAAACGCACCAGAGCCGCTCGGCGATCACCGGCTCGGTCGAGCGCGTCCCGCATCAGGTCCGCGACCAGCTCCTCGCGCGGCCCGGCGGCCCGGTAGCGCCAGGCCTTGCCGTCCCGTTCTCGCTGGGTCAGGCCCTTCTTGGCGAGCCGGTCGAGCACGGTCATCACGGTGGTATAGGCGAGGTCGCGAGTGGTCGACAGTTGCTCATGTACCTCGCGAACGGTGAGCGCGCGGTCGGCCGACCAGAGTTGATCCATCACCACCCGCTCGAGCTCGCCGAGCGGGCGTGGACTCCTTGGATCAGTGGACACGTGAGCAGTATAACTACGCGTTGTAGTAGATCCGCGCTAGCATCTACTACGAATCGTCGTAGATACCTCGGGAGGCTGGCGTGGACACCCTGGATCTGGCGCGGTGGCAGTTCGCGATCACCACCGTCTACCACTTCTTCTTCGTGCCGGTGACGATCTCCCTGGTCGCCCTGGTGGCCGGGCTGCAGACCGCCTGGTACCGGACCGGCAAGGAGAAGTACCTGCGGCTGACCAAGTTCTACGGCAAGTTGTTCCTGATCAACATCGCGATGGGCGTCGTCACGGGCATCGTCCAGGAGTTCCAGTTCGGGATGAACTGGAGCGACTACTCGCGCTTCGTCGGTGATGTGTTCGGCGCGCCGCTGGCGCTGGAGGGGCTGCTCGCCTTCTTCCTCGAGTCCACCTTCATCGGCCTGTGGATCTTCGGCTGGGACCGGTTGCCCCGCGGCATCCATCTGGCCTGCATCTGGATCGTCGCCTGTGGCTCCTTGTTGTCGGCGTACTTCATCCTGGCCGCCAACTCGTGGATGCAGAACCCGGTCGGCTTCCGGTACAACGCGCAGCGTGGCCGGGCGGAGATGACCGACATCGGCTCGGTGCTGACCAACAAGGTCTTGCTGGTCACCTTCCCGCATACGATCTCCGCCGCTTTCATGGTCGGTGGCGCGTTCGTCGCCGGCGTCGCGCTCTGGCATCTGATTCGCCGGCCGGGCACGGACATCTCCGCCTTCCGTACGGCGCTGCGGCTGGGCGCGGTGACGGTGATCGTCGCCGGTGTCGGCGTGGCGCTGAGCGGGGACCAGCAGGGCAAGGTGATGACCCAGGTGCAGCCGATGAAGATGGCCGCGGCCGAGGCGCTCTACCAGACGGAGAAGCCGGCCCCGTTCTCGATCTTCACCATCGGCACGCTGGACGGGTCCCGCGAGATCTTCTCGGTGAAGGTGCCGTACCTGCTCTCCTTCCTGGCCACTGGCAGCTTCACCGGCGAGGTGAAGGGCATCAACGAGTTGCAGGCGTCGTACGAGAAGCTCTACGGGCCGGGCTCCTACAAGCCGTACATCCCGCTGACGTACTGGACCTTCCGGTTGATGATCGGCGTCGGCATGGCGTCGGCGGCGATCGCGGTCTGGCTGCTCTGGATCACCCGGCGCGGCCGCGCGCCGAACCACTGGCTGCTCTGGCTGGTTGCTCCCTTGCCGCTGCTGCCGCTGGTGGCGAACGGTTTCGGCTGGATCTTTACCGAGACCGGGCGGCAACCGTGGCTGGTGTTCGGGATGTTGGAGACGGCGTCGGGTGTCTCACCGAGCACCAGCATGCCCGAGGTGCTGACCTCGCTGATCGGCTTCACCCTGCTGTACGGCGTGCTGGCGGTGGTTGAGGTGAAGCTGATGCTGCGCTCGATCCGGACCGGACTCGAGGGTCCGGAGCCTGCCCCTGACGATTCCGACAAGCCACTGTCCTTCGCGTACTGAGGGGATCGAGCGATGGAACTCACGACAGTCTGGTTCTTGCTGATCGCGATCCTGTGGATCGGCTACTTCGTGCTCGAGGGCTTCGACTTCGGCGTCGGCATCCTGCTCCGGGTGCTCGGCCGGGATGAGCCCGAGCGCCGGGCGGTGATCACCACCATCGGCCCGGTCTGGGACGGCAACGAGGTCTGGCTGATCGTGGCCGGCGGCGCCACCTTCGCCGCGTTCCCCGAGTGGTACGCCACGCTGTTCAGCGGTTTCTACCTGCCGCTGTTCGCGATCCTGGTGTCGCTGATCGTCCGAGGGGTGGCGTTGGAGTACCGCGGTAAACGGGACGACCTCCCCTGGCGGAGCCGGATGGACACCCTGATCACGATCGGCTCGCTCGTGCCGGCTTTCTTGTGGGGGGTCACCTTCGCCAACCTGATGCGCGGCGTACCCATCGCCGCGAACCATGAGTTCGTCGGCGGGCTGGGGGACTTGGTCAGCCCGTTCGCGCTGCTGGGCGGGGTGGCGTTCACGGCGCTCTTCGTCGCCCACGGCGCGATCTTCCTGGCGCTGAAGACGACCGGTGAGATCCGGGAGCGAGCCAACCGACTTGCTGCGCTCTGTGGCCTTGCAGCGGCTGCCTTGGCTGTCGGATTCCTTAGCTGGGCGCATGGCCTGCGCGGCGACGCTGTCTCGGCTGCTGTTGCTGGCGCAGCCGCTGTGGCGCTGCTAGCCGGGTTGGTGGCGAACCGGCTGCGCAGAGAGGGCTGGGCCTTCCTTGGGACGACCTTGGCGGTCGGGCTGGCTGTGACGTCGTTGTTCGTGGCGATGTTCCCGGCGGTGATGCCCTCGACGCTCGACGCGGCCTGGAGTCTGACCACCACCAATGCCTCCTCCACGCCGTACACGTTGAAGATCATGACGGTGGTTGCTGCGATCTTCATGCCGCTGGTCCTGCTTTACCAGGGCTGGACCTACTGGGTGTTCCGGCGGCGGATCACAGTCGAGCCGGCGGCGGTGTCATGAAGCCGCTTGATCCGCGCTTGCTTCGCCGGGCCCGGGCGGCGCGAACCTTCCTGGTCGGCTCTGTGCTGATCGGTATCGCTACAGGCCTGGTGGTCGTCGTACAGGCTGTGTTGTTGGCTCATGGGATCGCCACGGTGGTGCTGACAGGCTCTGTTAGTGGGTTGACGCAGACTGCCTGGTTGCTCGCGAGCGTCGTCGTCGCCCGGGCAGGCCTGGTGTGGCTGCAGGAGCTTGTGGCCTACCGGGCCGCGGCTGCCGTGAAGTCGACCCTGCGTCGGCAGGTCTTGGAGCATGCACTACGGCTAGGGCCGGCTTGGCTCAGCGGGGAGCGGAGCAGCGCGCTGACAACGTTGCTCACCAAGGGCCTCGATGACCTCGACCCGTACTTCGCGCGCTACCTCCCGCAGCTTGTGTTGGCTGCCACCGTCCCAGCGGGAGTGGTCGGTTGGATGGCCACTGGCGACCTGATAGCCGCAGGCACCGTGCTGGTGACGTTGCCGCTGATCCCTGTCTTCATGGCGCTGGTCGGCTGGGCCACGCAGGCTCACAGCCGGCGGCGGCAGCATGCGCTGGAGATGCTGGCGCACCACTTCTCCGATGTGGTTGCCGGTCTGCCGACGCTGAAGCTGTTCGGCCGGGCCAAAGCCCAGACAGCCGCCGTACGTCGGGTAACTGACAGGCACCGAGTGGCCTCGATGAGAAGCCTGCGCCTGGCCTTCCTGTCGTCGCTCGTGCTTGAACTGCTGGCGAGCATCTCGGTGGCTCTGGTCGCGGTGGGCGTCGGGTTGCGTCTGGTCAACGGGAAGCTTGGGCTGGAGACGGCGCTGCTGGTACTGATCCTGGCGCCTGAGGCCTACTTGCCGTTGCGGCAGGTGGGAGCTCAGTTCCATGCGAGTGCGGACGGCGTCGCCGCCAGCGAGGAGGTGTTCCGGGTCCTCGAGACTCCGGTGCCAGTACGCGGCGAGCGGATTGACGTGCCAGACCTGCGGGTGACCTCACTGCACCTGCACGACGTGACAGTCCAGTACCCGGACCGAGATACACCGGCGTTGGAGGGGTTCGACCTTGATCTCTGGCCGGGAGAGGTCGTCGCTCTCACCGGACCGAGTGGGGCCGGCAAATCGACGGTGCTGGCTGCGCTGCTGGGCTTCGTCGTCCCGGATCGCGGGGTGATTGTCGTTGGCGGGAGCGCGGCTGACGAGTTCGAGCCCACCGCCTGGCGCCGGCAGTTCGCTTGGGTTCCACAGCGACCTGGGCTGCGCACCGGCAGCATCGCCGACAACGTGCGGCTTGGGCAGCCCGCAGCCACTGACGATCGGGTGCGGCAGGCGTTGGCTGCTGCGAGCGCTGCTGAGCTCGACCCGGCTACACCGGTAGGAGAGCGCGGACAACTGCTGTCAGGCGGGCAACAGCGCCGGGTCGCGCTGGCCCGCGCTCTCATCACCGAGGCGCCGGTGCTCCTGCTGGATGAGCCGACTGCAGGGCTCGATGCCGAGGCGGAGGCGGCCGTGATCGCGGGGCTGCGCGCCACCGGTCGGAGCGTCCTGATGGTGGCCCACCGGCCTGCGTTGATCGCTGCGGCCGACCGGGTGGTCGAGGTCGGCGTGAACCAACTGGTGACGGCGTGAGCACCCTGGCCGGGCTGGTTCGCCCGGACCGCCGTGTGGCTCCCCGGCTGGCCCTGGCCGTGCTAGCTGGCGTCTTGGCTTCGGGTGCGGCCGTGGCATTGCTGGCGACCTCGGCCTGGCTGATCACCGAGGCAGCTGCGCAGCCTCCAGTGCTCACGCTGATGGTGGCGATCGTGGCAGTGCGGGCCTTCGGAGTCGGCCGCGGCGTGTTCCGGTATGTCGAGAGGCTCGCCGCCCACGACGCGGCGTACCGGGTGTTGGGTGATACCCGTTCGCGGATCACCGGGCGGCTGGAGGAGCTGGCGCCAGCCGGACTCACCTCGCTGCGCAGCGGTGACCTACTGGCTCGCCTCCTGCTGGACATCGACGCGGTGCTCGACCTCTGGCTGCGAGTGGCCCTGCCGGTGCTTGTTGCTGCTGTGACGGCGACGGCCACTGTCGCGCTGTTGGTTGTGCTGCTTCCAGCTGCAGGCGCTGCCGTAGCCGTAGCGGTCATAGTGGCTTGCACGCTCGTGCCCTTGCTAACGTCAACTACCGCAGGGACAGCAGAGCGTGCCGTCGCTGGAGCAAGGGGAGAGCTGTCGGCCAGTGCCACCGAGACCCTGCTGACTGCGGCCGATGTAGTCGCCTTCAACGCAGTGGACCAGATGCTCGCCGACGTAGCCAAGGCCGACGAGGACCTGGCCAGAGCCGAACGCCGCTCAGCCTGGAGCGCCGGGCTAGGCGGAGCTCTCCTGATTCTCTGTGTCGGCGGAGCCAGCTTGGCGGGGCTAGTGCTCGGCGGCAGCGCGGTTCACCGAGGACACCTGTCCGGCCCGGCGTTCGCTGTACTGGTGCTCACTCCGCTTGCTCTTGCGGATGTCCTTGGCGGGATACCGCTGGCCGCTCAGCTGGCGATCCGGGTGCGGTCTTCCCTAATGCGCGTGCAGGACCTGCTCGACTCGCCAGTGCCTGTCGTAGAGCCGACACAGCCGGCGCAGCTCCCACCTGGCCGCCACATCCAGGTCCGCAACCTGTACGCCGGGTATGGCGACGGCCCGGACGTCCTGACCGGGGTGGACCTCGATCTGCCGCCGGGGAGCCGGGTTGTCGTGACCGGACCAAGCGGAGCCGGCAAGAGCACCCTGGCCGCGGTGCTGCTGAGGTTTCTCGACCCGCGTGGCGGTCAGGTGCTGCTGGATGGTGTCGACCTCACGGCGCTGCCCGGCGATGAGGTGAGGTCAGTGATCGGGCTGCTCACCCAGGAGAGCCACGTGTTCGATACCAGTATCGAGGAGAACCTCCTGCTGGCCAGGCCTGGTGCTACGGAGCAGGAGCTGCTGGCGGCACTTGAGCGGGCCCGGCTCGGCGAATTCGTCGCGGGACTGCCTCGCGGACTCCAGACCATGGTCGGCGAGCACGGAGCCCGGCTGTCCGGTGGTGAGCGTCAGCGGCTGGCTTTGGCCCGGCTGCTACTGGCCGATGTCGAGGTACTCGTTCTCGACGAACCGACCGAGCACCTGGACGAGTCGGCCGGCCGGGCTCTCCTCGCCGACCTGCTCTCCGCTGCTGGCTCCCGCACTGTGCTGCTTCTCACCCACCGCCCGTCCCTGGCCCTCTGAGGCGCTCGGCACGTCTGCCAAGATGGGGAATCGTGAACCCTCTGCTCGTCACTCTGCTCACCGACCAGGTGCTGATCACCATCATCGCGGTGGTCGTCGTCCTGCTCGCCGGTACTTCCGGACTGGTCGTCACCCGCCGGCACAAGGCCCAGCTGACCGCGCCGAAGCCGGCGCCGCTGGAGCCCGCCGAGCCCTCGGAGCTCGCGGAACCCGAGGAGGCCGAGGAGGCCGAGGAGGCCGAGCTGCTTGAAGCGGCCCCCACCCCGACGATCGAGAAGCCGGAATCCGCCCAGGGCCGGCTGGTCCGGCTGCGGGCCCGGCTGGCCCGCTCGCAGGGTTCGCTCGGCAAGGGCCTGCTGGCGCTGCTGTCGCGCGACACCCTCGACGAGGAGGCCTGGGACGATATCGAAACCACCCTGATCACCGCCGACGTCGGGGTTAAGCCGACGCAGGAGCTGGTCGAGCGGCTGCGCACCCGGGTCCGGGTCGAGGGTATCGGCTCGCCGGAGCAGGCCCGCGGCATCCTCCGCGAGGAACTGGTGGCGTTGGTGAACCCGGACCTGGACCGTTCGCTGAAGGTCTCCCGCACCGGTGTCAAACCGGCCGTCGTGCTGGTTGTCGGCGTGAACGGCACCGGCAAGACGACCACTGTCGGCAAGCTGGCCCGGGTTCTGATCGCCGAGGACAAGCACGTGGTGCTGGGTGCGGCCGACACCTTCCGCGCCGCTGCGGCGGATCAACTGCAGACGTGGGGCGAGCGGGTCGGCGTACGGACGGTTCGTGGGCCTGAGGGCGGCGATCCGGCCAGCGTCGCGTTCGACTCGGTCCGGCAGGGCATCGAGGAGGAAGCCGACGTGGTCCTCGTCGACACGGCCGGGCGGCTGCACACCAAGACCGGGCTGATGGACGAGCTGGGCAAGATCAAGCGGGTGATCGAGAAGTCCGCCGAGGTGGACGAGGTGCTGCTGGTGATCGACGCGACCACCGGCCAGAACGGCCTCACCCAGGCTCGCGTGTTCGCCGAGGTGATCGCCGTCACCGGCCTGGTACTGACCAAGCTGGACGGCACAGCCAAGGGCGGCATCGTGATCGCGGTGCAGCGCGAACTCGGGGTGCCGGTCAAGCTGGTCGGCCTCGGTGAGGGCGCCGACGACATGGCTCCCTTCGATGCCGAACAGTTCGTCGACGCACTCCTCGACTGAATCTCGAACAAGGACCTGGAGGAGCGGGGCGAGCTGGTCGATGCGCTGGCGCTGGTGTGGCCGGAGTCGGCCAGGATCGTCAGGGCGGACGGGGTCAGTGCGCCGGTGCTGACCGACGGGCCGTTTCCCGAGTCCAAGGAACTGCTGGCGGGGTTCCAGATGGTGGACGTCGAGACGGAGACGCGGGCGATCGAGATCGCTGCGCTGGTGTAGGCGGCCCCTGGGCCCGACGGCGTGCCGATCCAGCAGCCTATCGAGGTCCGCCAGGTCATGAGCGCGGCCGACGAGTTGTGACCGACCGGCCGTGAGCACCGAGTCGGCGCTGTCTGCCGGCGGTCCGGCGACTTCACCGCCGCGGAGGACGCCGTTCAGGAGGCTCTGCTCGCGGCCGCGCGGCATTGGCCCGTGGACGGGGTGCCGGACAACCGCGCGGGTGGCTGATCCGGGCCGCGTTGCGGCGGCTGGTCGACGAGATTCGCCAGGATCGAGCCCGGCTAGCCCTGATGATCCTTACCGACGCCCGCCGGCCGGCTCGCACCGGCTCAGTGGGGGAGTTGATCCCGCTGGCCGAGCAGGATCGGAGCCGGTGGGACCGGGACCTGATCACTCAGAGGGTGGCCCTGGCTGTCGATGCGTTCGCACGGCCGCCACTCGGCGAGTATCAACTGCAGGCTGCGATCGCGGCATTGCACGACGAGGCGGAACGGCCCGAGGACACCGACTGGCCGCAGATCCTGGCGCTCTACGACTTGCTGGAGCAGCTGTCCGGCAACCCGATGGTGACGCTCAACCGAGCTGTCGCCGCGGCGATGCTCAAGGGCCTGCCGTGGGGTTGAAGCTGCTCGAGCCGCTCGATACCCAGCTCGCCGGGCATTACCGGCTGGACGCCGTACGGGGGCATCTGTTCGAGATGCTCGGGGATCCGAAGGCCGCGGCCGAGCTCTACCGCGCTGCTGCCCGGCGTACGACGAGTTTGCCCGAGCAGCACTACCTGACGACCCAGGCTGCGCGCCTCAGCTGTGTCGGGCGAGGGTAGGCAGCCAGACTGCCGCAGCAGGGCGATGTCATCTGGATGTCACTTGAGGACGGCCTTTGTCACATTCCCGAAACATCAGGACCGATCGGTTGAAACGGTGCGCCGACACGGTTGCGATGTGGCCGCGCGCGAGCTTCCCGCCGTTGTGAAGCATTCGGACTGAGGACGTCGGCCACCCCCCGAGATCGATGGAAGGGACACGTTGATGGAGATCAACGCCGGCGACACCGCCTGGGTTCTGGCAAGTGCCGCTTTGGTGTTCTTGATGACACCAGGGCTGGCTTTCTTCTACGGCGGCATGGTGCGCATGAAGAGCGTGCTCAACATGATGATGATGAGCGCGATCACCATCGCCGTCGTCACTATCTTGTGGGTAGTGGTCGGTTACTCGCTGACCTTCGCGGGTGACACCGGGCACGTGATCGGCAACTTCTCGGCGGTCGGCTTGAAGGGCCTGATCGCACCGGACGCCGTCAGTGGGACGATCCCGACACTGGCGTACGTCGCCTTCCAGTTGATGTTCGCCATCATCACTCCGGCGCTGATCTCGGGTGCGATCGCCGACCGGGCGACGTTCCGTGGCTGGATCGCCTTCGTGGTCGGCTGGACCTGCCTGGTGTACTTCCCGGTCGCCCACTCGGTCTGGTTCCTGGACAAGGGCAACGGTGGATTCATCGGTGACAAGCTGAAGGCGATCGACTTCGCCGGTGGCACGGCGGTGCACCTGAACGCCGGTGCTGCCGCGCTCGCCCTGGCCCTCGTGCTCGGCAAGCGGGTCGGTTGGAGGAAGGACCCGATGCGGCCGCACAGCCTGCCGCTGGTGATCCTCGGCGCCGGACTGCTGTGGTTCGGCTGGTTCGGGTTCAACGCGGGCTCCGCGCTGAGCGCCGGTACGACGGCCGCGGTCACGTTCGTGAACACCCAGGCCGCGACGGCCGCGGCGGTGATCGGCTGGCTCATCGTCGAGCGCATCCGGCACGGCAAGGCCACCACGCTCGGGATGGCCTCCGGCGCGGTCGCCGGTCTGGTCGCGATCACCCCGTCCTGTGGTGCGGTCTCCCCGCTCGGGGCGATCATCCTCGGCCTGTTCGCCGGCGCGATCTGCTGCTTCGCGGTCTCGCTGAAGTACAGGCTCGGCTTCGACGACTCGCTCGACGTGGTCGGCGTGCACCTGGTCGGCGGTCTGTTCGGTTCGCTCGCGATCGGTCTGCTGGGTACGGCGGCGGCTCCGTCCGCGGTGAACGGCCTCTTCTACGGTGGTGGGGTCACTCAACTCGGCCGGCAGGCGCTGGCGAACGTGATCGTCGGGGTCTACTCCTTCACAGTGGCCTACATCTTGGGCAAGGTGATCGACAAGACCATCGGGTTCCGGCTCACGGAGGACGACGAGGTCACCGGTGTCGACCAGGTCGAGCACGCCGAGACGGCGTACGACTTCCTCGCCGCGGGCTCCGGTCTGCGCGGTCACAGCACCGTTGCCCGGCCAGAGGCTCCGGTCGACGACACCACCACTGAGGAGAAGGAAGGTGCCAAGGTATGAAGCTGATCACCGCGGTGATCAAGCCGCACAAGCTGGAAGACGTCCGGGCCGCGCTGGAGACGTTCGGCGTCACCGGTATGACGGTCACCGAGGCGAGCGGCTACGGTCGGCAGAAGGGCCACACTGAGGTCTACCGGGGCGCCGAGTACGAGGTGGACCTGGTTCCGAAGGTTCGGCTCGAGGTTGTCGTCGAGGATGCCGACAGCGCCGAGGTGGTCGACGTGATCGTCAAGGCCGCCCAGACCGGCAAGATCGGTGACGGCAAGGTCTGGGTCGTCCCGGTCGAGTCGGTCGTCCGGGTCCGCACCGGTGAGGTCGACGGAGACGCCCTCTAGATGATTGATCGAGCAGAGCAGCGGCGCGTCCGTGCCGAAGAGGCCGACGCGCTGCTGTACCTGCTCCTTTCGCAGGCATCTGACGCCCTCGGTGTTCCCACCGAGGGCGTCGCGCTGGTCGCCGTCGGCGGCTACGGCCGGGAGGAGCTGTCGCCGTACAGCGATCTCGACGTGATGCTCGTGCACGTCGAGGGGTATCCACGCGTGGACGAGCTGGCCGCGCAGATCTGGTACCCGCTCTGGGACTCCCGGGCGCGGTTGGACCACAGCGTCAGGACCGTCGCAGAGTCCCAGCAGGCCGCCGCCGCCGACGTACGGGTCGCGCTCGGCCTGTTGGATGCAAGGCATGTCGCGGGTGACCGCCTCCTGACGCTGCAGTTGCGGTCGGTGCTGATGGCCGACTGGCGGCGTACCGCCAAGACGCGGCTGCCCGCACTGGCCGAGGCCTGCCGGGATCGTGCCAATACCGTGGGCGAGTTGGCGCATCTAGCCGAGCCTGATCTCAAGGAGGCGTACGGCGGTCTGCGGGATGCCGTGGTGCTCCGAGCGCTGGTTGCGTCCTGGCTGATCGACGTACCGCACCCGGTGGTGGAGCGGGCCAGGCTGGACCTGCTGAACGTTCGCGACGAGCTGCACATGGTGGCTGGACGCGCCACCGATCGACTGGTGGCAGACGTGGCCGCTGATGTCGCACGAGGCCTGGGCCTGCCAGATCGCGATGCGCTGCTGCGGCACGTCTACTCAACCGGCCGCACGCTCGCGCACGTATGTGACGTGTCCTGGCACCGGATCGAGAGCTTGGTTGCCCGGCCGCCACGCTCGCGTCGTCGGAGCCGCTCCGGCGGCCCCTTGCTCCTGGCGCTGGACGAGGGTGTCGGTCAGCACGAGAACGAGGTCGTGCTGATGCCTGACGCCCGGCCGGAACGCGATCCGGTGCTCGGCCTGCGGGCTGCGGCGGTCGCGGCCGACCGGGACCTGGTGCTGTCGCCTACCGTTTGCGACCGGCTGGCTGCCACCTCGGCCGTGCTGCCTGAACCATGGCCGGGCGAGGCTCGGCGCCTGCTGTGTGCAGCACTCGGAGCAGGTGAAGGCTTGCTGGAGGTCTGGGAGGCGCTGGACCAGGCCGGGTACATCACCCAGCTACTGCCGGAGTGGGATGCCGTCCGGTTCCGGCCGCCCCAATCCGCCCTGCATCGGTTCACTGTCGACCGGCACCTGCTCGAGACCTGTGTCGAAGCTTCGAAGATGGTCCGGGATGTCCGCAGGCCTGACCTGCTGCTGGTCGCCGCACTGGTCCACGACCTCGGCAAGGCCGTCGAAGGCGACCACAGCCTCACCGGCGCTGCCATCGCCACGACCGTCGCACGACGGCTGGGATTCCCCGAGGCCGACGTGGACACGATCACCTTGCTTGTCCGTCAACACCTCACCTTGGCGCAGGTAGCCACCCGCCGGGACCTGGACGATCCGATGACAGTCGACCTGGTCGCGGGCATCGTCGGCGATACCGACACACTTGATCTCCTGGAGGCCCTCACCTACGCCGATGCGCGTGCGGCCGGCCCGGCTGCCGCCAGCCCCTGGCGGCTCCGACTGGTTGGCGAACTAGCTCGGCGGGTCCGTGCAGAGCTGTCCGGTGATGGCGCCGGATTGTGGACCGAGGCGCCACCTATCCCGGTTCCGGAGCTCCACCAAGTGGTTGGTGTGGGCCGGCTCGGTGTCACTGTCTCGGAGCATCTCGGGGACCTGCGGGTCAACGTCGCCGTACCGGACCAGGTAGGGACGCTGTCCACGGTTGCCGGCGTGTTGGCAGTGGAGCGGCTTGCTGTGCGGGCAGCAGTCATCACCTCCGTTGACGGCCTGGGTATCTCGCAGTGGTCGGTGGCCGGTTCCGCTCCGGACCCAGTACGGCTCCGGGACAGGCTCGGCGTAGCTCTACGCGACGACGCCGACCTGGTACGCCGACTGGCTGCTAAGGATTCGACAGCTCGACGAGAGGCCAAGCACCAGCCCAGTCGTGTCGACCTGCTGTCTGGGGCCTCCGAGACGGCGACAGTGCTGCAGGTTCGTGCCCATGACCGGCCAGGCCTTCTCTATGACGTCACCACAGCTATCGCTGTGTCGGGAGCGGACATCAGGTCGGCACACGTGAGCACTCTCGGCGCGGAGTGTGTAGACGTCTTCTACCTGACCGACAGCGATGGCTCCCCGCTGGAGGACGAGGACGCCCTAACC
>JAWWPC010000042.1:0-11139 GCA_033851055.1 Kribbellaceae bacterium
TGTCTTCAGGTGAAGCGGATCTCGCTAAGGTCGATCGAGACCATCAGTTGCTCGAGGATCGGCTGGCCGTCCGCGTCGCAGCGGTATGCCCGTCGTTTCGACGGCAGCCAGAAACCGTCGGCCTCCACCATGTCGTAGACGTACTGAGCAGCCGCGAAGCCTCCGGCCACGTCGACTCGGTAGTCGTGACGGCGCAGCAGATGGTCCTCGCCGAAGTAGAACTCCTGCAGGGTGCTGTGACTGGCGATCTCTGTCGGAAAGCGCGCCCGTAACCCGACCCACTTCTCGCCGTTCTCCTCGATCGGCTCAATGTCGGAGACCGAGAAACCCGGGTGCGCCAGCAGGAAGGGGGTGGTGAGGTAGGTCCAAAGCGCATAGCCGTTGAAGTACGCGCGGTGCAGCGCGTCCCAGGGCGTGGTCAGCTCGTGCCCTGCAAACGATTCCCGCGGATTGGTTCGCTCCGCGAGGACGCGGCCGTCGAGGTCCTCGACGGCGATCCGGTCGGGGGTGAAGTCCGTCTTGTGGTCCGCCGACCCGAATGGTCGGACCGAGGACCACTCCCGGTGCAATGCCACTGTCATCTGCCGCGGCGCTGGGTCTTGCATCAAGCCCTTGATCCCCCACAGTTCGCCGCCTGAGACGATCGAGGCTCGAACCTGCGAGAACCCGCGCCAGCGGTCGAGTCCACCGTGGGCGCGCAGCACCGCGTTGAGTAGTTCGCTCATAGTGCTCTCCCTTGCTCAGTCGAAAATGAGTTGATCGAGGTTGATCGAGACGAGAACCGTTTCTGCCAGGGCGGTCCCGTCCGGAGCCACCGAATGACTCGACGCTTGGTCGGGCGATGATGCCGTCGAACTTGCGGCGTCCTGGGCTGTAGTGCGCCGCGGGTCCCACAGCGCCTGGCTCCACCGCTCCATGCAGCCGGGGGCGGCGATTGTGAGATTCCCCAGAGTGTTCATCTCTGACCGATGTCCAGGACGATGCGGAACCGGGCTTTGCCGGACATCATGCGCTCATAGGCATTCGGTGCCTCGGCCAGCGGCAGCACCTCGATCATCGCGCGGATGTCCCGCGCCAGGCTGAAGGCCAGGTTGTCCTCGTTCTCAATCGAGCTGCCGGTCAGGCTCCCGGCCACCGAGCGGGTGCCGAACACAAGGTCCTGGGTCTGGATCGAGATCGGGTCGGGCGCAGCGCCGACCACCAGCATGCGCCCCCGCGGCGCGAGCCCGCCGACCAGCGCGGACATCGACGCACCGCTGGCGGCGGTCGCAATGATCGCCGCGGCGCCACCGAGCGCCCGCAGGGCCACGCCGGGGTCCTCGGCGGCGCTGTCGATGTAGTGGTTCGCACCGAGTTCCGCGGAAAGCTTGGCCTTGTCCGTGCCGCGGGCGATGGCAGCGACCTGATAGCCGAGCTTTGCGGCGTATTGCACGCCGAGGTGGCCCAGCCCGCCGATGCCCTGGACCGCGACGAGCGCGCCGGGGCGGGCATCGATCTGTAGCAGGGCGCGGTAGGTCGTCAAGCCGGCGCACAGTAGCGGAGCCGCCTCGAGTGGGCTGAGCCCGTCGGGGATCCGGACCAGGCCGCTGGCGCGGGCATAGGTGTACTCCGCGTACCCGCCATCGACGGAGGTGCCGGTCCACGGCTGGTTGGTGCAGTTGACGAAGTCGCCGCGTCGGCAGAAGTCGCACTCGTTGTCCTGTCCGCCCAAGTAACCGACGCCGACGCGATCACCGGCTCGCCAGGCGGTCACGCCGGCGCCGACCGCGTCGATGACGCCGACGATCTCGTGACCGGGGACGACCGGCCGCGAGGGGTCGGCGCGCAACCCCTCGACGGCGAGCGAGTCGGAGTGACAGACCCCGCAACTCTCGACCCGCAGCCGCACTTGTCCCGGCGGCGGCTCGCCGAGCTCGCGCTCGACCAAGGAGAACTTTCGGGTCCCAGTGACCTCGAACGCACGATAAGTGGACACGACTTCCTCCCATGGTTTCCCGGGCGATCGTCAAGGACGCACGGAGTCGGTTCGAGTGTCATTCGCGCATTCTGCGCTCGCATCCGCCTGTGGACAGTCCGAGTGGTCAGCCACGCCTGGGAGCGCGCCAGCCTAGGCGCCTTTTCCTTGTGATCCGTGCCATTGCGTTCTCTTGTTCGCACCCCGTCCACGCCGAGCGATTCCGGCAGCGGATCAGTCAGCTCCCGGCCGAGGGAGAGCAGCGAGGGTGACGGGCGCTAGCTCTGGCGCCGCGAGCCCACGAAGTCCAGGGCCTCGCGAGCCAGGGCCAGCCAGGTCTCCTCGTCGTCGGCGAGGACAGTCAGCCATTCCTTCATGGGACGGCCCTTGCCGGCATCGAACGGCCCGCCGGTCCTGCTCCCGATCAGGGTGTCGACCCGCTCACGCGGGAGCTTCACCACGAGCCGGTCCCCTGAGAGCATCGCGAAGATCGAGCCGTTGACCTTCAGCGCGGACGACCCGAATCCGCGCTGGGTCGACTCGCCAGGCACGCTGACATCAGGGCGACCGGCAAACTCCTCGACCAGTGCGGCGAAACGTTTTTTGGAGTCCACAGGAACCTCAGCGACGAAGCTTGCGAAGGATGCCGGTGAGCTCGGTCCGTTCGGCTTCGCTGAGAACGCTGAAGTAGGCCTCGGCCTCGGCGTCGCGGGAGGAGCGGATCGCCTGACCGACGCGAGTGCCTTCGTCGGTCAGCGCAACCAGCGTCGCGCGTCGGTCCTCAGGGTCGGGGCGCCGTTCGACCAGTCCGCGATCTTGCAGGCCGTCGACCACCTCGGTGGTCGAGCGTGCCGCGATGTGCAGGCGGTCGGAGAGCTCACTGAGGCGCATCGCCCCGTGGCGCATGAGTACGCCGAGCGCGCGCGAGTGCGACGGCGCGATATCCCACGGGGCCAGGGTCTCCCGCCGCAGATGCCGCAGCTGATGAGCGACTCCCCAGAATGCCTCGGAGAGAGTGTCTTCTTCGTCATCGGCCATGGGAATACGTTATCAATCGATCCTGTTGTAGCCTCATAGTGAGGTAACCTCAGCATGTCTCAGCCTACAGAAACGGTGCGTCCCTTGGATCACGACAACCTGGATCGAGGTCGCCGGTCGGGCGGCCAGAAGTCAGTCACCGCCGCCGAGAAGGCGCAAGCCCACGAGGTGTCGCTGCGCCGCATCGGGCGGCTCTTCACGCCCCATCGATGGTCGCTCGGCATCGTCACGGCGATCATCGTGGCATCATCCGTGGTGGCCATGGCGTCGCCATTTCTGCTGCGCGCGGTGATCGACACCGCGCTGCCGCGGAAGGACCTATCCCTCCTGGTCTGGTTGGTGATCGGTATGGTCGCCGTCGCCGCCGTGACCTCGGCCTTCGGCGTCGTCCAGACCTGGATCAGCACCAGGGTCGGACAGCAGGTCATGCACCGGCTGCGGACCGACGTCTTCGCCCACCTGCAACGCCAGTCGATCGCCTTCTTCACCCGCACCGGCGAGGTGCAATCGCGCATCACCAACGACATCGGGGGCATGGAGCCCGTCGTCACGTCGACGGCTACCTCCATCGCGTCCAACCTCACCACGGCGGTCGCCACCGCCGTCGCCATGGTCGCGTTGTCGTGGCAGCTCTCGCTCATCTCGCTCGTCGTGATGCCGCCATCCATCTACCTGACTCGTAAGGTCGCCCGGATGCGACGGGCCATCACCGCGCAGCGGCAGCGCGAGCTGGCCGATCTCAACGTCACGGTCGAGGAAGGCCTGTCGATCAGTGGCATCCAGCTCAGCAAGACGATGGGCACCGCAGCGTCGCTGATCGAGCGCTTCACCGCATCGTCGGTCCGGCTGATCGATCTGGAGCTCCGCTCTGAGCTGGCCGGTCGTTGGCGGATGGCCTCGATGAGCGTCATCTTCGCCGCGATCCCGGCGATCATCTACCTGAGCGCCGGTCTGCCGATGACCGCCGGAACCATGACCATCGGCACCCTGGTCGCCTTCACCACCCTGCAGTCCGGTCTGTTCCGGCCGCTGATGGGGCTGCTCAACGTCGGTGTCGATCTCACCAGCTCGCTGGCCCTGTTCGCGCGGATCTTCGAGTATCTCGACCTGCCGATCGAGGTGAACGACCCGGCCGATCCGGTCGAGGTCGATCCGGTCCGCGTCGACGGTCACGTGCGCTTCGAGGACGTGACCTTCGCCTACCCGGGCAGCGAGACGGCCGCGGTGGCCGGCGTCAGCCTGGACGTGCCCGCGGGTACGACGTTGGCGCTGGTCGGTGAGACCGGCTCGGGCAAGAGCACGCTCGCCTCGCTGGTCGCGCGCCTCTACGACCCGACCAGCGGCCGCGTCACCATCGACGGCATCGACTTGCGGGACATGCGGCTGGCGGATCTAGCCGCCGTGGTCGGCGTCGTCAGTCAGGACACCTATCTGCTGCACACCACGGTGCGCGAGAACCTGCGTTATGCCAAGTTCGACGCCACCGACGCCCAGATCGAGGACGCGGCCCGGGCCGCCCAGGTGCACGAGCTGATCGCCGGGCTCCCCGACGGCTACGACACCATGGTCGGATCTCGCGGGCACCGCTTCTCCGGAGGGGAGAAGCAGCGGATCGCCATCGCCCGCACGATCCTGCGCAACCCGCGCGTGCTTGTCCTGGACGAGGCCACCAGTGCCTTGGACACCGAGACCGAGCGGGCGGTCCAGCGGGCGTTCGACCTGCTTGCCAAAGGGCGTACCACCATCACCATCGCACACCGGCTCTCGACGGTGCGCGACGCTGACCAACTCGTCGTGATCGACCAGGGGCGGGTCATCGAGTCGGGAACCCATGACAGCCTGGTCGATGGCAACGGCCGCTACGCCAGGCTGGCCACCTGACGGGTCAGCGCCCCCCGGGGTGGACTAGCGGGTGGCCTTGGCCAGGGCGGCGATGTCGGGTGGGCCGACTCGGCAGCAGCCGCCGACGATGCGGGCTCCGGCGGTTGTCCAGCCTTGGGCCAGCGCACTGCTGTCCGACGCTCCGCCGGTCCAGCGGCGGTTGGTCGCGTCCCAGGCCTCGCCGCTGTTCGGATACGCGACAGCCGGCTTCCCGGTCACCGCTAGCGCGATCTCGACAGCAGCCTGTACGTCGCCCGGCGCGCAGCAGTTGATGCCGACGGCAAGGATCGACGTACTCTGCGCGGCCACGGCGAAGGCATCCTCCAGGGACTGCCCGGCGCGAGTGCGGGTGCCGTCGATGGAGTAGGAAAGCCAGGCCGGGAAGTTCAGCTCGTCCAGCAGTTCGACCAGAACCTCTGCCTCGTCGACGTCCGGGATCGTCTCGACGGCGAGGAAGTCTGGCCCGGCGGCCAGTAACAGTTCGAGCCGTGGCAAGTGGAAGTCGCGCAGGGCGGTAGCAGACACCCCGTAACGGCCGCGGTACTCCGAGCCGTCAGCCAGCACCGCGCCGTACGGGCCGACGGATGCCGCGACCCAGCGCTGCCGGCCATCGACAGCAAGCTCGTCGCGCACCTGCCGGGCGATGCTGACGCTGCTCGCGATCAGTCCCTCGGCCTCGTCGTGGGGCACGCCCGCGCGTTCGAATCCCGCGACACTCGCTTGATAGCTGGCCGTCGTTGCCACTGCGGCCCCTGCTTGGTAGTAAGCGCGATGAACGGCAGCGATCTCACCAAGTGCGTCCCTCAGCAGCCGGGCCGACCAGAGCGCATCGGACAGGTCGTGCCCGCGGTCCTCCAGAGCGTTCGACATTCCGCCGTCGAGGATGACCGGATGCGGGAGACTCAGCACGTGGGAAAGCATCCGCTCCCTATCTTGCGCCAAGTCGTCATCCTCCTGGCCGTCCCTGTCTGGCACCGAATCGAGGCTACCCGGGCACACGGACAAGGACTGTCGACCGGACCGGAGTACTCAGTGGGATTGACGAATCAGTTCGGCGACTTCGTTGGCGCAGCCCCAGGAGACGGTGACACCAGCGCCGCCATGGCCGTAGCAGTGCACGACCAGGCGGTCGCCGGCGCGGATGCTCTCGCAACGGATCGCGGGACGGGCCGGGCGCAGACCCACGCGATGGCCGAGCACCTTCGCGTTGCGCAGCGCGGGAAGCATCGCCGTCGCACGATCAAGGATCTGGGTTGCGGTCGCGGGATCGACTCCCAGGTCCCAGATGTCCGGGTCGCTGGTTCCGCCGATGACCACGTCGTGCTCGCGCGGTACGACGTACAGGAGTTCGTTCGGGCCGCGATCGGCGATCAGCCATTCCGTGAGTCCGGGCTGCTCGACGGTCAGGACCTGGCCGCGAACCGGGGTCACCGTCGGGTCGCCCGCGGTGAGTCGCGCGCCGAGACCCGCGCAGTTGACCACCACGTCGGCCGCGTTCGGCAGAGCTGAGAGTGCTGCTCGACTGAGGGTGCCGCCGGCCGCCTCGAGCCGATTCACCAAGTACTGCAGGTAGACCGGCATCTCGATCACCGGCGTGGTGAAGGACCAACCGTCGCGGAACCCGACCGGCGGCGAGCTGACTCGCTGCAGGTCGGACAGCGCGTCCGACCAGCACGGATCCGGCGCCGGCTCGGTCAGGAACTCCTGGCCGTGCCGCATGCGTACCGACGGCTCGCTTTCGGCCAGCTTCCGGAATTCCTCGTACGCCGTCCGCGACCAGGCGGCGACCCGGTCCCGCGGAGCCGACCGGTACGGGTACCAGATCGCGGCGGCAATAGCCGAGGTCGTCTCCAGCGGTAGGTCCCGCGCCAGCACGCCCACGTCGTACCCGGATTCGGCCAGCCGGACGGCGCAGCTGAGCCCGATCACGCCGGCACCAACCACGATCACACGCATGCCCGCATTGTGTCCCGGCCGGGCCACACCCGCCACCGAGGGGAGTGTGGCTGATCGCCCCGGAGCCATCACGCGGGCGGGGGTTGTTGCTGAGGGCATCCGTCGCTGAGCGGATCGCGGCGGTCATGACAGTTCGAGCGGTGCGGCGACTGCAGCATTGACGCACCCGTAACAAACGGGAACTCTCCCGGAAATACGTCCCCGGAAGGCTACTTTCGGCCGACACCGTTGTCGCTCACAGTTGTCGCTCACATGGCCGCTGCACGCGCGCCTCGTCTCGCCACCAGCGGAAGGAACCAGCGATGGACGTGTCGGAGATGGGACACCGCGGTTTGTTCGACGCGCTCGACACCGACCGGGCGAACGTGGTCTGGAAGTGGAAGCTGCTCGAGGAGCTGAAGCAGTCCGGGCTGCAGAGCGACGATCCACGGGTCGAGCGTGCCATGAGCGGTGTGCTGAGCGCCGGCGCCGGCTTCGAGCCCGGACAGCCCGAATGGCTCGACTTCGAGCAGTTCTCGAGGGCCGTGCAGGAGCCCGTGATCTGGCGGGCACTGCAAGGCGGGCTGGCGGTGCCGCCGGCGGAGTGGGCGGAACTCACCAGCGGCATCGATCAGATCTATGCGGACCTCCTGCCAGACCGGTCCGGAGAGGTCGCCCAGTACATCCCCACGCTCCGGGACGCCGACCCGGACAAGTTCGCGATCGCGATCTGCACGGCGGACGGTCAGGTGTTCCAGATCGGCGACGCCAACCTCGGGTTCAGCGTGCAGTCGACCTCGAAACCGTTCAGTTACGCCATGGCGCTGGAGCAGTTCGGCTCGGAGGAGGTGCACAACTGGGTGGGCCAGGAACAGAGTGGCGGGACCTTCAACGATCGCAACCTGTCCCTGGACGCGGACGGCAGGCCGCAGAACCCGATGATCAACGCCGGAGCGATGGCCACCCTCGCACTGGTCAGACCTCAGTTCGGAGTGTCCGAGCGGTTCTCCGAGGTCGAGCGGACCTGGGCCCAGATGATGGGCCGGCCGCCAGGGTTCGACCACATGACGTTTCTGGCCGAGCGGGAGACCGGGCACGGGAACCGCGGGCTCGCCAGCCAGATGGCGTCCGAGGGCATGCTGAATGTGGACCCGAGGGACCGGGACGCCCCCCAGAAGGCGGCGGAGTTCTACTTCGCGGTCTGTTCGCTCCAGGTGGACGCGCAGGGGCTGGCGGCGGCGGGTGCCACCTTGGCGAACGGCGGTGTCGCGCCGTACACGGATAAGCCGGTGTTCTCCCAGGAGACCGCCGGACGGGTTCTGTCCATGATGGGGCACAGCGGTATGTACAACGACTCGGGCAAGTTCTCCGACCAGGTCGGCTTACCGGCCAAAAGCGGCGTATCGGGCAACGTGATGATGGTGGTGCCGGCGCAACGGTTCGCTGTCGTGACGTTCTCGCCGCGACTGGACGAGGCCGGAAACTCCGTTCGCGGGGTCGAGGTCTGCCGCCGGCTGGTCGAGGACTTTGGTCTGCACCCCTATCGGGGGCTGGGCGGCGAGCGCGCGAGGGAGGTCGGCGGCGCCGCGCGGTCTGGCCCGCAGTCCGCGCCGGTTCACGTCCGCTCCGCGGATCGGACTGACGCAAGGGGCGACGCGGTGCGGCACGCCTTCAGCGGGGTGCCAGGGCCGAAGCCACGTGGTGCCAAGAGCGCCGGTTCCCAGAGCGCCGGTTCCCGGAACAGCGCCACACCGGCCTCGGAGAAGCCGGGCACCGGCCGGCACCGCGGCGACAACGCCAAAGGTCTCTGATCGCCGGACCGCCAAGCCATCACAACGCAACAGCCCCCGCCACGGTGAGCGTGGCGGGGATTGTGCGTTGCAGTTGTGATGGTCTGGCGGTCCGGGCTCCTACTCGACGGTGACGGACTTGGCCAGGTTGCGGGGCTTGTCGACGTCGTGGCCAAGGGCGACAGAGGCGTGGTACGCGATCAGCTGCAACGGGATGGTGAGCAGGATCGGGTCCAGCTCAGGCTCGTTCTTCGGTACCCGGATCACTGCCGCCGCGCCATCCGGTACGTCGACGCCGGGGTGCGTGACGACGTACAGGGGTCCGGACCGGGCGGCGATCTCGTGCAGGGCGCCGATGTTGCGGTCCAGCAGTTCGTCGTCCGGAACGATCGCCACCGTCGGTACGTCGGGAGAGATCAGCGCCAGCGGGCCGTGCTTCAGCTCGG
The DNA here is from genome assembly GCA_033851055.1 of Kribbellaceae bacterium. Lineage (GTDB taxonomy): Bacteria > Actinomycetota > Actinomycetes > Propionibacteriales > Kribbellaceae > Kribbella. The sequence continues at coordinate 9,045 of JAWWPC010000042.1, forward strand.
ACGTCTGGTACGCCTCCGCGTGCCGGTACGAGATCTCCTTCAGCTTCTGCGCACCTTCGCGGGCGACTGGGTAGCCGCGGGTCCGTCCGACGAAGAACAGGCTCTCCGCCTTCGACAGCCGCCTGGCGATCTCGGCCAGTTCGGGCTCCATCGCGACGATCTCCGCGATCTGCGCCGGGATCTTCTTCAGCCCCGCGATCAGCCGGCGGCCGTCGGCGGGTGACACGTCCCGGATCCGGCCCAGGTGGATGCCGAGCATCGCGAACGCGACCGCCATATTGGTCAGCGCCTTTGTCGACGCCACCGACACCTCCGGCCCGGCGTGCAGGTAGACACCGCCGTCGACCTCGCGCGCGATGCTGGAGCCGACCGCGTTGACCAGGCCGATCACGCGACCACCCTTGCGCTTGAGCTCCTGGACAGCCACCAGTGTGTCCAGGGTTTCGCCCGACTGGCTGACCGCGACGTACAGAGTGTCGCGTTCCACCACGGGATTGCGGTAGCGGAACTCGGAGGCGGGCTCGGCGTCGGCGGGGATCCGGGCCACCTCCTCGATGAACTGCGCGCCGAGTTGGCCGGCGTAGTAGGCCGAGCCGCAGCCGAGGATCTTCACCCGGCGGATCTCGCGGGCCTCCCGGGCGTCCATGTTCAGCCCGCCCAGGTGGACGGTGTGGAAGCGCTCGTCGAGCCGGCCGCGGATCGCCCGCTGGACCGACTCGGGCTGCTCGTGGATCTCCTTGACCATGAAGTGTTCGTGCGCGCCACGCTCGTACTCGTCGGCGGTCCACTCGACGGTCTCGGCCGTCTTCGTGGTGGCGCGGGAGTCGGTGGTGAAGGTGCGGTAGCCGTCGGCACGGACCGTGGCCAGCTCGCCGTCATCCAGGTGGACGACCTGGCGGGTGTAGCGGATCAGCGCGGCCGCGTCACTGGCGACATGCATCTCGCCGTCGCCGACACCGAGGATGATCGGGCTGCCGTTGCGGGCGACCACGATCCGGTCGGGGTGGGCCAGGTCGATCACCGCGATGCCGTAGGTGCCGTCGATCCGGCGCAGCGTCGCCAGCACCTTGTCCTCGAGGGTGTCGCCGTCGGCCTGCTCGATCAGGTGGGCCAGCACCTCGGTGTCCGTGTCGGAGCGCAGCTTGACGCCCGCATCCTCCAGCTGGGCGCGCAGCGCGGCAGCGTTGTCGATGATCCCGTTGTGTACCACGGCGACCTGCTCGTTGCCGCTCACGTGTGGGTGCGCGTTGTCCTTGGTCGGCCCGCCGTGCGTGGCCCAGCGGGTGTGCCCGATGCCGAGCTTTCCGCCGAACCGCTTCGGCAGCGAAGCCTCCAGCTCACGGACCCGGCCGGCGTCCTTGTGGACCCGGAGTTCGCTGGACCCGAGCACGGCGACGCCGGCCGAGTCGTAGCCCCGGTACTCCAGCCGGGCGAGCCCGTCGACCAGGATGGGCGCGGCCGGCTTGGTGCCGACGTACCCCACGATTCCGCACATGTGGTTCCTTTCGGAAGAACTGGTTCAGCCGTAGACGATTCGCCGTAGCTGCCGGGCAGAGAGTTCGGGGGAGCGGACCGGCCAGTGCCGGAGCTCTGAGGCGACCTGGGCGAAGATGCCGTCGTTGCGGGCGCCGTAGGTCTGCAGCTCGCGGTGCCGGCGCCGGACGTATTCCTCGGTGGTCTCGGTGAAGAACGCCAGTACGTCGGCCACGACGCGACGCGCGTCCTCCGGTGTCAGGCCGGTGGTGCGGCTGACCTGCTCGACGAGTTCGTCGCTGGGGTCGGCTGCATCGACGATCACCCCGTAACTGTGCAGTGGCGCGGCGCCAAAAGCCAAACATCTACCTGAAATCGGGCAAACTTTGTCAGAAGCAAGGTGCCGAGGGTTGCTCCCATAGGCCCTGCACACTACCCACCGCGCCCGCCCCGACAAGCTCCCCCGCACCCGGGAAGTCACGCCGAGTCGTGGATCCGTGACACGGGTAAGCGATTGCCAGGAACGCTCATCCACGACTGGGGGGTCAACCCGCGCATCTTGAGCGGTATCCCCGATCTGTGTGTCCGAGCCCGCGTGAGTTGTTGGGGCACCATCTCGGGA
>JAWWPC010000035.1:0-10025 GCA_033851055.1 Kribbellaceae bacterium
AGGCGAAGGTACAGAGCCGGCGATTTCGGCATCGCGGAAAACATGTAGAACATGTTTTCCGCGATGTTGTTTGAGGAGCGGCTTTCAAGCAGATCCGGTCACGGACGACTGGTACTACTCGGCTCCAAGCGCAAAACCGCACCACGCCCACGCCGGAACGGATCTCTGCCCATCTCACGGATCGCCGTACCGCCAGTACGAACGCCGTGACACCCCCACCGACCCCACCCCCGACGCCCGCAAAGCAACCGGCGTACGAACTGCGAGAGGGTTATCCCGGGACACTAACGCAGCGTCAGCTTGAGCAGGTCCAGACCGGCCAGGTAGTTCGTGGCCGCCGGGTTCTTGCCGGTGACCGTCAGGCTGAGTCGGTGCTTGCCTGCGGTTAGCGCCATCGATCCGGTGATCGGCGGTGCGATCACCACCCGGCCCGGCTCGTAACCGTCCAGCGGCTGACCCACCGCCTGATCGTCGATCGCCAGCACAGCGATGCCATAGTCCGGCGCCTTGGTCAGCACTGCGCTGAGGTCATAGGTGCCCGTCGCCGGGACGTCGAAATCGACGACCACCTTGTCGCCCGCACTGTCGGCGCGGAACCACAGCTGCGCGTTGTTCGACCAGGTGACGCCACAGCAGCTGCTCTGGGCCTCCACCGGGGCGTCCGCACTGATTGCCGGGAGCAACGACTCCGCCTCGACGATCGCGGTCCGCCCACTCGTCGCCGAAGCGGCGCTCGCCAGGGCTGTGCGATTACCTGCACCGTCGACGGCCCGGACCCGGTAGTACCAGGTCTCGTTCAGGCCGAGTCCGCTGTGCCGGAAGCCCGGCACCGGCGTCGTACCGATCAGTGAGCCGACCGATCCGGCGGTCTTCGACGCATACACCTCGTACGACTTCACGCCGACGTCGTCGCGGCTGCTGTCCCAGCTCACGTCGATCTCGTTGGTGTCGCCGCCCTTCGCCTGCAGCCCGGTCACCGCCGATGGCGTGGACTTGTCCGAGAACGGCGCGACACGCGACACCGCCTCGTACGACGACGCTGTCCAGGCGGGTGATCCCGGCACTGGAGTGAGCGTCACGGTGATCGCCGACTTGCCTGCGGTCAGGCCGGCCGGCAGGTCGAACGAGTCCTCCAGCCAGCGTGAGGTCTGGTTGCCCAGCGGCTGCAGCCAGCGACCCGCGGCGCGTCCGTCCACCTGCACATCCGCCGCCTGGTACGAGTTCGCCTGGTCGCTCAGCCGGTTCAGCCGCACCCCGCTGTTCTGCCGATCCACCGCGAGCCGCAGGGTCACCGGACTCGTCGTGCTCTGCACCTCGTGTGTCACCGGACGGCCGTCGAAGTCACCCTCGTACGTCGAGGTGAGCCTTGAGGTGAGCACGGAGCCACCCGCCTGAACCACATCCGTCGCCTTCAGTTGGTAGCCCGACTGCCCGTACCAGTACGCCGTCGAACTGTAGTCGGCCAGTTTGTCCGAAGCCGGGCCGTGCTCGATCCCGAACCGCAGGCTCGACCCGAACGGCACCGCGTCCCCGACCAGCAGCCGGTAGGCACCCGTGCAGTCGTACTTGCAGCCGTCACCGTCCACCTCGTACGCCGGGTTGCCGGCCGTCGGCATCGAGTAGGTCGTGCCGTCACGGAAGTACCAGCCCGACTCGTAGAAGTCTTCCGTACCGGTTCCGTGCGCCGCCGGCGACAGTGAGCCGTCGACGTACACGCGCTCGTCACCCTCGAGATACTCGCGCCGGTTGCCGCTTGGGATCAGCCCACGCATCGACTGGGTAGCGCCGTAGTAGACACCCGTACCCTGCGCATCGAGGAATACCCAGTCGTCGCCCGGCGTGGTCTCGCCCCGGTGAGCAGTGGCATTGAAGTAGCCGAGCTCGCCATGAGCCAGCGCCTTCGGCACCGTAGTGTCCGGAGCACTGCTGATCTGGGCAGTACCGCCCGTGACCGGGACCGAACCGGTATTCACCAGCTCGACGTTCGCCGACTCGGCGTACGGCATCGGCCACCACGCGGTGTACCAGCCGTCCGGGCTCGCATCGATCGAGCTGAACAGGGTGCGGGTGTCGTACTCACCCAGGCCCGAGCCGAAGAACTCGCCGAGCGGCGCGTCCACCGTGGTCTTCCCGTCGAAGGTGATCCGCAGCCGCGTGTCGTTCAGTACGGCGTCCGACTTGGCCAGCGCGGCCGGATCGACGACGTACCGCGAGGTCCTGCTGCCCTGCCAGCTCTGCTGGTCGATCGTGTAGCCGTGCGCGGCCTCCTCGCCAGGATGGCCGGGGCCCAGGTCCAGGACGTCCGTGCGGGTCCACTGACCGGCGACCTTGCTCTGTACGTCGTAGCGGAACTCGTTCACGTCGAGGTCGGAACCGACGAACTGGTTCGCGATGGTGAGCCTCGTCTTACCGCTGGTGAGAGCGGCGGGGATCTCGATGGTCTGGTCGGCCCAGCGCCCGGCGGGCTGTGCCGGCCCACTGGTCCACTCGCCGACCGGTTGTCCGTCGACCAGCAGCCGGCTGCGTTGGTTGCCGATCAACGGGTCGAACCGCTTGGTCAACCGCACCCCCTCGTTGCCAGGAGCAACGGTGACGGTGAACGTCGAACCACCCTTGTACGCGCGTCCGTCGTCCACCGCTCGGGGAGACCGGAGCAGTTGCGGCAGCTTCACGCGGATACCGGTGAGCTTCCCGGCACCCTCCACCCGGGCAAGGGTCGTCCTGCCGCCGGGCGGCACCGACACGGCAGCGGTCTGCGTGCGTGTGCCGGGCGCGGCCGGTTTCGGGTCACGCAGGCCGAACCCGCGGAGCAGGTCGAGCACATCGGTGGCTTTGTCCGCCGGGTCGAAGGTGGAGACACCCTCGGCGTCGGCGAAGGTCCGGTACGACACGTGGTAGAAGAGCGGGTTGTGCTGCACCGTGATCCGCATCCGCTGCCGGTACGGCATCGGCACCTTGATCACGGCACCGCCGGCCGTGTCGTCGCCGTTGCCGACCAGCGGCCAGGCGAACGGCGCGCCGACCTTGCCGGTGACGACATCCTGGGCCTTCGCGTCCAGGACCGTCCGGCCGTCCAACTCGATCCGGATCCAGCCGGTGTCGGTGATGTCACCGCCACCAGTCGGTCCGAACCTGGTGAACCAGATCGATTGAACTTCACCGGCGCCCTCGCGCTCAGCGATCACGCAGCCGGCGTCGCTGACTCGCAGGCACGAGTACTGGCCGTTGAAGCCGTCGTTGTTGCCGCCGGCCCGGTCGAAGCTGGAGAACTGGTGGGTCTGGACCCCGCTGCGCAACTCGCCGGCGCGGTCGAGGCGACGGTAGGCGTCCCAACCCACGGGGCCTTTGGCTGTTCCGGCCAACTGGCTGTCTTGAGCGGTCGGGGCTGGTGCCACGGCTGGCGATGGCGCCGCGGTCGCCGGTGGTCCGGCGGTCATTACGATCACCGCGATAGTTGATATCAGGGCAGGTAGAAGCAAACGTCTGGACACAATGGGCTCCTCACTGGACGGTTAGAGGAACTGCCGGGTGAATGGCGGTGGTGGGCGCACAACCACCCGGCAGGTACTGGGTCAGATCAGCCGGCCGGGTTCTCCTGGGCGTAGATCGACGCAGCGTTGCTCTTGTCGATCAGCCGGGTCGGCAGCGTCTGGGTGCGATCGATGGTGCCGCAGTCGACCAGGATCTTCTTGGCCGCCGCGATCGCTTCCTTGCCGTTGGTCGGGTAGGTGAAGGTCGCCGTCAGCCGGCCCTGCTCGACCGCCTTGATGCCGCCGGACGGGATCGGCAGCGCGTCGATGCCGATGAACTTCATCTCCTTCTCCCGGCCGACCGCCTTCGCGGCCAGGTACGCGCCCTCGGCCATCGGGTCGTTGTGGGAGTAGACCACGTCGATCTTCGGGTTGGCCTTCAGCAGCGCGTCCATCTGCGCCTGACCCTTCTCCCGCAGCCAGTCGCCGCTGGCATTGGCGATGATCTTGATCTTCGGGTTGGCCTTGATACCGGCCGCGAAGCCGTCGTGCCTCTCGGTCTGCGGGGTGGCACCGGCCAGTCCTTTGATCTCGACCACGTTCCCGCCGTTCGGCAGCAGCTTCTCCGCCACATACTTGCCGGCCTCGGTACCGATCTGGACGTTGTCGCCGCCGATGAAGCCGGTGTAGGCGTCGCCCTCGACCTTGCGGTCCAGCACGATCACCGGCATGCCCTTGTCGAAGGCCTTCTTCACCACTGCGGTGAGCGGCTTCGCCTCGTTCGGGCTGATGATCAGCAGGTCGATCTGCTGGGTGATGTAGTTGTCCACGTCGGCAACCTGTTTGGCGTTGTCCTGTGCGGCGTCGGCGAACTTCACCTCGAACTGCGGCACATCCTTGGCCGCCGCCTTGATGTCATCGTCCATCCGCTGCCGGTACGGCTCGGCCACGTTCGCCTGGCTCATCCCGATCACATACTTGCCATCGGCCCCCTTGCACTGCTTGGAGCTCTGGGCCTGCGGGGTGCTGGAGGTCCGCTCGTTCGTCGTGCCACAGCCGGCCAGCAGCAGCGCGGTGACGGCCGCGGCGGCGAGCGGACGGTTCAGGTGTCGCATCAGGATTCAGACCTTTCCTCAGGAGGCGGGCCGCAGGCGTTGCAGCGCGGCCGCCGCAACGATCACGAGACCCTTGATCAGGAGCTGGATGTTGGAGTCGATGTTGTTCAGGGCAAGGATGTTGTTCAGGACGCCGAGCAGCAGGGCACCGGCGACCGTGCCTGCCACCGAGCCCCGACCGCCGGCCAGGCTGGTACCACCGATCACCACTGCGGCGATCGCGTCCAGCTCATAGCCGATGCCGTCGTTCGGGCTGCCCTGGTTCAGCTGGACCGCGTGCACGATGCCGGCCAACGAGGCGAGCAGACCGCAGATCGCGAAGACCGCGATCTTTACCCGGATCACCAGTACGCCGGACAGCCGGGCGGCCTTCTCGTTACCGCCGACGGCGTACAGGTGGCGGGAGAAGGCGCTGACGCGAAGGAACACCACAGCCGCGATGGCCACCACCGCGAAGATCAGCACCGGGATCGGTACCAGGCCGCCGAAGGTGCGTTCGCCCAGGATCGCGAAGGAGTCAGGCGCCTCGTGCGGGCCGTTGCCGTAAGCAATGGCGACGCCCTGCCCACCGGACCAGATCCGGGCCAGACCTCTGGCTATCTGCAGACCTGCCAACGTCACGATGAACGACTGGATCCCGATCATCGCCGTCGCCATGCCCTGCAGCGCGCCGAAGACCAGGCCGATCAGCAGCACCACCAGAACCGACGGCAGGAAGCCCCAGTCGCTCTCCACCATCAGCACCGCCGAGCCGACAGCGGCCAGCCCGAGCACGGCACCGACGGACAGGTCGATGCCGCCGATCAGGATCACGAAGGTCATGCCGACCGCGATGATGCCGATCTCGGACACCGCGCGGACGACGTTCGCCAGGTTGTCGGCACTGACGAAGAGAATCTCGCCGTTGCGCCGCGGCGAGAAGATGATCGCCGCCAGGAACACCGCGAGCAGCCCGAAGACACTCTGGAACCGGAACAGCGTCGCCACCACGCCGCCCGACTCGTGCTTCTCCACCTGTGTGGCCTCTGCGGGCGCCTCGGACTGTACGTCGGTCACTCCAAGCCTCCGACCTCTTCGAACACGGCGCTTTCTCCCATCGCTGCGGCGAGCAGATCGCCTTCACTCGACTCGGCGGTGCTGAACGAGGCCACGTCCCGCCCGTCCCGAAGCACCACCACGCGGTCACACACCCCGACCAGCTCGGGCAGTTCGGACGAGGCCAGCAGGACGCCGATGCCCTGCCCGGCCAGCTCCCCGAGCAGCCGGTAGATCTCCGACTTGGCGCCGACGTCTACGCCACGAGTAGGTTCGTCGAGCAAGAGCAGCCGCGGCTCGGTCAGGAGCATCCGGCCGAACACGACCTTCTGCTGATTGCCCCCGGACAGCGTGCCCACGTCGTCCTGCAGCCGGCCGAACTTGAGCCGCAGCCGGTCCGCCATCCGCACCGACGCCGCCCGCTCCATCCGGCGCGCGATCACCCCGAGCCGCCCGTACGCCGGCAGGCTGGAGACGACGGTGTTGGCCAAAATCGAGTGGAACAGCACCAACCCGGACGCGCGCCGGTCCTCCGGCACGAAGCCGATGCCGTTGCGCAGTGCATGCCGGGGGCTGCGCGGGTGGATCTCCTGGCCATCCAACAGGATTGCGCCGGACCTGGCCCCGCCCGGCGCAACGCCGTACAGGGTCTCGAGGAGCTCGGTGCGGCCGGCGCCGAGCAGCCCTGCCAGGCCGACGATCTCGCCGGACCGGACTGTCAGGGAGATCCCGTTCGGATCACGGCGGCCGGGGCGCGGGCGGCGTGGCCGGAGCACGAGGTTCTCCACCCGGAGCAACTCATCGCCGGTCGAGGCATCGGGGGTGGTGAACATGGTCTGCACCGGGCGGCCGACCATCGCCTCAACCACCTCGGCCGTGGTGAGCGAACGGGGGTCGAAGCTCGCCACGAACCGCCCGTTGCGCAGCACCGTGGCACGGTCTGCGACCTGGGCGATCTCCTCCATCCGGTGCGAGATGTAAACGATCCCGACACCCGCGCGGCGCAGTTCACGGATCACCACGAACAGCCGCTCCACCTCCGAGGTGGTCAACGCGGAGGTGGGCTCGTCCATGATCAGGACCCGGGCGTCCAGCGAGATCGCCTTCGCGATGGTGACGAGTTGCTGCTCGCCGACGCGCAGCTCGCCGACCGGGCGGCGCGGGTCCAGCTTCACCCCGCTACGCTCCAGCAGGGCCTTCGCCTCGCGCTCCATCCGGCGCCGGTCAACGCCGCCCCAGCGGGACCGCAGCTCCCGGCCGAGGAAGATGTTGTCCGCCACCGACAGGCCAGGCACCAAGTCGAGTTCCTGGTGGATCATCGCGATCCCGGCACTCTGCGCGTCAGTCGGACTGGCGAAGCTGACCGCCTCGCCGCCGATCTCGATCTGCCCGTCGTAGTCGGTAACATCGCCGGACAGGATCTTCATCAACGTGCTCTTGCCGGCGCCGTTCTCGCCCAGCAGCGCATGTACCTCGCCTGCGTCGAGGGCGAAGTCGACCTCCCGGCAGGCCTGTACACCGCCGTACCGCTTGCCGATCTGGGACATCCGGACCAGGGCAGCGACCTCGGTCATGACACCTCCGCGATCGGGTGAGTAATCGATTTCCCGGACGCTAGACCCGCGCTCGCCGACCGTCAACCCCTGACGCCTTTCAGTGTTCCCTTGGTGGAACTGCCCGGCGGTTCGTTCGGTTCGCTTGCTGTTTTCGTCGATGGCTTCATCCCGTACGCCGGCTAGGCCCCGGGGGTCGCTCTGTGGCGGTACCCCGCGAACCGCGGCCTCCGTCCGATTTGGTCAGGTGGTCGCGCCTTTGTGCACAGTCCAGCCGACCTCCGACCGAGAGCCTGGCTGGCCCGTGCACAAAGTCAACCCGGCCGCCCACTCTGTGCACCGCTCAGCCGAATCCGAACCAGCCAGACGGCCGGGCCATGCACAAAGCGAGGCCGCGCGGAGCCCCTCAATCGTCGAGGTCGCCCCGCGCGGAATCCGTCGGCCGCCCCGCGCGGAATCCGTGGACCGTCGAGGCCCTTACGGGGAAACAACCTTGGTTGACTGCGCGGCGGCGTACGGGTGTTGCGGCTTCTGTCAGCAGGGATGCCCGCCGCCGGAACTGGCCCACCCACACGAACATGAGGAAAGCTGTTCGCGACGGCGGTCAGGCACCTGCTGAGCTGTCGGAGTCGTCCGGGTGGTCCAGCCAGGCGCGGACAGATTCGTTGTGCTCGCCGAGGCGCGGCGGCGGAAGGTTGACCCCGCGCGCACCCGCGTACGGCTGATCGTCGAAGCGGAGCGGCGGCCCGGGCAGTTGCACGCGGCCGAGCGTCGGATGTTCGACGTCGATCAGCAGACCCTGTGACCGGGTCTGCTCCCACTCATAGACCTGCTGGAAATCCCGCACCTTGCCCGCCGGAATACCGTGCTCAGCCAGGTGTTTCAGCCAGACGTCGGCCGGCTGCTGGGAGAACGACAACTCGATCAGCGCGGTCAAGTCGTCTCTGTGCGCGACCCGTTGGGCATTCGCGACGAACCGCTCGTCGGCCGGGTCGATCCCGACCAGTGGCGCGAACGTCCGCCATTGCCCCTCACTGCCGACCGCCACCTGCACCATGTCGTCCTTGGTGCGATACATGCCGTACGGCGCGATCTGTGCGTGGTGGTTCCCCACCCGCTCGGGCAGTTCGCCGGCCACGGTCCACTTCGTGCCGTGGAACGCGTGAACCCCGATCACCGACGCCAGCAAACTGGTCCGCACCACCCGGCCCTTACCGGTGATGCTTCGCTCATGCAGAGCCGCCAGCGCACCGTAAGCGCCGTACATGCCAGCCAACAGATCAGCGATCGGTACGCCGATCTTGGTCGGCTCGACAGCACCCGTGATGCTCATCAGCCCTCCCTCACCCTGGGCGATCTGGTCATACCCTGCGCGACCGCCCTCCGGCCCGTCGTGCCCGAATCCGGTGATCGACAGGATCACCAAGCCGGGGTTGAGCTGATGTAACTGCTCGACGGAGAAGCCGAGCCGGTCCAGCACACCTGGCCGGAAGTTCTCCACCAGTACGTCGGCGCGTCGGACCAGCTTCGTCAGGAACTCCTTGCCCTCGGGCGACTTGAGGTCCGCGGTGACGGATTCCTTGTTCCGGTTCGCTGACAGGAAGTACGTCGACTCGCGGCTGTCCCCGGTCCCCACGAACGGCGGACCCCAGCCGCGACTGTCGTCACCACCATCGGGCGACTCGACCTTGATCACTCGGGCACCGAGGTCCCCCAGCATCATCGCCGCCTGTGGTCCGGCAAGGGCGCGGGTCAGATCAACGACCACCAGGTCCGATAGCAGGTTCTGCACCCATGTGAGACTAGCCGGTGACCCTGCGGGCCAGGGCTGCCAGTCGCTGGGTGACGTCGCGAGGGCGTTCCTGCATCAGCATGTGGCCGGCCCCCGGGTACATCCGAAGGCTGGCACTCGGCAGCAACTGCGCGAGCCGGTTGCCATGGCGCGGGGGAAGCAGCCGGTCGTGGGTGCCGTGCAGGATCTCCACCGGGATGCGGTCGAGCACCTTCAGGGCGTGGCCGAGGTCGTGCTGGGTGAGTGCCTCGAAGAAGCCGCTCAGCGATCGCCCCGGCGTGGCGGCAAAGTCCGCCATCAGGATGTCCACCTCGGCCGGATCCGGGTTCTTGCCGAACGCCATCCGCCGTGCCGCCGGCCGCCGCAACCGCGCTCCAGCCAACTCCACCCATGCCGCCCTGGCCGCGACCCGCTCGGCCCAAGCCATCCGCTCAGCCTCAGCCGTCCGCTCAGCCCGCGCTGCCCGGCGAAGGGCACGTTGTTCTAGGCGTTGGCCGGCCAGGTTCAGCGCTTTCGGCGCCACTCGCAAGGCTGTCGCGTCGAACCGCGCCGGCAGTCCGAACGGCCTCGTCGCAATCTGCCCCGACGACGTACTCACCAGGGCCACAGCAGCGATCCGGTCTCCGAACAGTTCCGGTCGCTGGTCCGCCAACGCCATCAGGGTCATCCCGCCCATCGAGTGCCCGGCGTACACGACCGGTCCGGACGGTACGACAGCGTCCAGCACCGCGACCAGGTCCTCGGCCAACTGCTCGATCCTGGTGGATCCGACCGGGGCCGCCTCGGACTGCCCGTGACCGCGATGGTCGTAGGCAACAACGCGCACCGCCGACTCACCAAGCAGCCGCGGCAGCCCTTCGAACTGGTTGTGCCAACTACGCGTCGAGCAGGTCCAGCCGTGGCTCAGCACGACCGTCACCGGCGCGTCCTCTGGACCGGTGGTCTCCACATACAGCCGAACGCCGTCCGGCGTGATCAGCCCGGACCGCACGACCCGCGTCGTCATGCAGCCTCCTTCCGCTCGTTGCGCGGAATCTTGCTTTTGTTGCCCTGAATCTCT
>JAWWPC010000057.1:0-11850 GCA_033851055.1 Kribbellaceae bacterium
CGCCGCCTCCGAGCACACGCCCGACGGAAACTAGGTCAGCTTTCGCTGGTCAGGCGTTGGCGGAGGCCGGTGGCGCGCAGGGCTCTGCGGGTGAGGGCCAGGCGGACAGCGGTCTCGGTGCCCACTATGCGTACTCGGTCTTGGGCGCGGGTGACGGCTGTGTAGAAGAGTTCGCGGGTGAGGAGGCGGGATTCCTCGCCTGGCATCAGGACGGTGACCTCGGCGGCTTGGCTGCCCTGGGCCTTGTGGATGGTCATTGCGTGGAGGGTCTCGATGTTGCCGAGTCTGGTGGGGGCGAAGTCGAGGCGGCCGCGGGAGCTGTCGATGCAGACTCGGAGGGAGCCGTCGGGGCGTCGGATCGTTACGCCGACGTCTCCGTTGTAGATGCCGAGGGCGTAGTCGTTGGCGGTCACCAGGACCGGTCGGCCGACATACCAGGTGTCCCAGAGCGGGTCTTCTGTTTCTTCGGTGATCCAGCGCTCGACGGTTCGATTCCAGTGGCTGACGCCCCATTGACCTTCACGGTGGGCGCAGAGAAGGCGGTGGCGGTCCAGTGCAGCCAGGGCGGTGTCGGCGTCACCCGCCTCAGCGGCTTCCCGGATTGCCAGCACGTCGGGCAGTAGCGTGGACCGCAAAGTTTCGCGGGGGTCGTCGTCCTCGACGAAATGCACCCGGTCACCGCCGTCGCGCAGTACGTCGAGAACGACCTCCGGCTGGTCTTCGCGGACAGCCAATGCCAGCTTCCCGATCTCACCTCCGAACCGGTGGGAGGTACGAAGCTCGGCTGCTTCGATGTGCCCGCCGGCGACCAGTCCCTCGACGAGGTCGGCGAGTACAGCCCCTGCTTCGACGGATGCCAGTTGGTCGGGGTCGCCGACCAGGATCAGTCGGGCCTCGGGCCGGACCGCCTCAAGGAGCCGCGCCATCATCGTCAGCGAAACCATCGAGGTCTCGTCGACGACGATGATGTCGTGCGGGAGGCGGTTCTCCCGGTCGTGGCGGAATCGAGTCGACGAGTCAGGACGCCCGCCGAGCAACATGTGCAGGGTTCGGGCGTGGACGTCGCCAAGCCTGTCCCTGTCCTTCGCGTTGAGGCGCTCCTTCATCTCGCGCAGTACTGCCTCTTCGAGGTTGCCTGCGGCCTTGCCAGTTGGCGCGGTCAATGCGATCCACGGGCGGCGATCCCCGGCGAGCTCTGCCTGCTCCGCAAGCAGGGCCAGCAGGCCGGCGACGGTGGTGGTCTTACCGGTACCCGGGCCACCCGTCAGAACCGTGGTCCATTGCCGTGCCGCAGTCTCTGCTGCGGTCCGCTGTTCGGCGTAGGGAGTACCAGGGAAGAGTCGGTCCAGTCCTGCTAGCAGAGCGGCTTCGTTGGCGTTCATCGATGCGGCTCGGCCGGCCCGGCGGCGAAGGTCCTGCTCGACTTGTTCCTCCTCCCGCCAGTAGCGATCGAAGTACAGGCGAGTGTCCTCGAGGTGGAGTGGGTGCGGGGCGGCGAGCAGGGGACTGGCCGTGAGTGCCGCGAGCCATTCGTCCAGGGCGGGCCAGGCCAGCTCGGCGCCGTCTTCGCCGACCTCGTGACGGACCTCGGTCAGGTCGAGACAGATGGATCCGGCTCGGACGGCCCGCGCCACCAGTGCACAGGCGAGTGCCACCGATTGGTTGCCTTCAGCAAGCAGCGTCGTGAGCCGCGAGGCCACGTGGACGTCGGCGGCCAGGATCACGCCGGCTCTGTTGAAGTCGCGCAGGATCCCGGTCGCGCCAAGCGCAAGGGTCGAGTCGAACTCGTCGACGGTTGTGGTCATGTCGCGCTCCCGTCCAGCAGTTCGGACAGCGCCAGTACGAGCGCCGTCGGCATCGGCCAGCTGAACACCCCTGCCGGGTGCCCGTCCACGAGAGGCGTCTCCGGTCCGCACATCCCGCGCAGATAGAGGTAGATCACCCCACCGAGATGTACTTCGGGGTCGTAGGCCGGCAGCCGCCAACGGAGGTACCGGTGCAGCACCACCGAGTAGAGCATCGCCTGCAACGGATAGTCGGAGTGCAGCATCGCGGCACCTAGCTGATCCGGGCCGTACTCCGCGGAGGTAGCGGGCTGTTCCGGGTCGCCGAGTCGGTTGGTCTTGTAATCGACCACGACGAACCGGTGGCTCTCGCCGTGGGGAACACGCAGTACCACGTCGACCGAACCGGAGAGGTAGCCCCGCAGGCTCTGCCGACCGAGCAGCGGCTGTTCGAGTCGGTCGGCGTACGCATGGAGCGGATCGTCTGCTGACAAGTAGGTGCGCAGCAGTGGCGCCAACTGGGCCAGCCGTACGTATGTCGCCGCCGCCTGGTCGCCGCCGGCCAGCGGGATCTCGAAATCGAGTTCGCGGAGCCGGTCGGCGCGGCCCAGCTCGCCGAGGGTCAGCCCGGGAACGAGCGGCCCGAGCGGCGTGCTGTGCAGCGGCAACATCGCGGTGGCCAGCGCATCGGGTGTCACGTCGACCCGCCAGAATCGCAACTGCTCGCGGATCCGTCCGGCCAACTCGGCGTGCAGGTCCGGCGCATGTGGGTCTGCGTCTTCGAGCACTGCGTGGACCAACGACCCGAACGTGGCTCCGGCCGGCAGCCCGTCCATCGGAGACGGAAGCGCATCTGCCGGCGCGGCCTCAGGCGTCGGTACCGGATCCACGGACTCGTCCTCGAGTTGGCTCTCTTCGTGTTCGCTGCCGACACCACCCATCTGCTGATCCGCCGCGCGGATCAGTCCGGAGTACGACGTACGGCGCCAGGCGAGGTCGACCTCGCGGGAGAAACTTCCGACCGCGAGCCCACCGGGCAGCTCCTCGTGGACAGGTTCGACGCGCTCGGCTATGACCGAGTCCTCGACCACCGGACCGCCGGCTTGCTGCCAGCGCCGGAGCCAAATCAGTACTTCGTCGTCGGACGATGGCCTGTCCAGCGTGTCGGGCACGACCGCGTCGCCTTGTTTGCGCCCGCGCAGCAGCCGCGAGATCCCGCCGTTGATCTCGTCCCAGGACGGCGCCCACCAGGCCACGACCTGTGACTGAGCCCGGGTCAGCGCGACGTAGGTAAGGCGGATGTCGTCACCGGCCTCCTCGGCCCGCCAGAGTTTCTGGTTGGCTCGATGGCCACGGTGCCTCTTGCCGCCGAGGTCGAGGCGCCGTTCGCCGTCCTGATGGAAGACCAGCAGTTCGGTGTCCTCCACAACGTGGCGGGTGAAACCGAACGGCAAGTAGACGACGGGGTACTGCAGGCCCTTGCTGACCCACACCGTCATGATCTGCACCGCGGCGGCGTCGCTGTCGAGCCGACGGGTCCGCTCGGTCGTGCGTCCAATGCTGCTGCACTCCTCGCGCAGCCAGTCGAGCAGGGCGGGCAGTCCGAAACCTTCGCGATGCGCGGTCTCGTGGAGCAGTTCGGCCAGATGCGCGAGGTCGGTCATGTCGCGCTCGCCGCCGCGCCAGGCAAGTACTCGCTCGGTCATCCCGTTGACCTGCGCGGCCTCGAAGACAGCAGCTACGCCACTGGCTCGCAGCCGGTCCGCCCAAGCCCGTAGCGTCTGTCCGGTCCGATCGGTGAGCTCCTCACCGCCGGCCCGCAGGCTCGTCGCCGTCTCGCCGAAGAACATCGTGGTCGCCGCGGCCCGGACCAGGCCGGAGCGATGCGGCTGCTCGAACGCCTCAAGCAGGCACAACCAGTCCTGGGCGGCCTGCGACGCGAAGATGTCGAGGTCACCGGAGTAGACGGCGGGGATGCCGGCGACGGCCAGTTCCTCCCGGCAGACCCGCGCGTCCTTGTGCGTCTCGACGACAACCGCGACGTCACCGGCGCGGAGCGGTCGACCGGCGTACGTCGCGTCGGCTGCCAGCAGGCGGCCGATATCGGCGGCTAGATCGCGAGCGATGTAGCCGCGGAGGTCATCCATCGGAATGCTCTTGCGCTTGGAGGAGCCGAACTGCTCCCTGCGCGCGACCCGGAGCCGGAACGGCGCGTCGGACGGCGCTCCGGCGAGCCGGCTGCCCTGGTGGTGGGCGGCAACCGGGTGAACGACGATGCCCGGGTCGCCGAGTTGGGTGCCGCCCAGTACAACCTGGAGGCAGTCGACCAGCGGCTGGTCACTACGCCAGTTGGTATCGAGGGTGCGGCGTTGCCCGGCGGTTGCCGCGGCGGCGAGGTACGTCGCGATGTCTCCGCCGCGGAACGCGTAGATGGCCTGTTTGGGGTCGCCGATCAGTACCAGGGTGCTGTGCTCGTTGAACGCGGCGTCGATCACCTTCCACTGCACCGGATCGGTGTCCTGGAACTCGTCGACCATCACCACCGACCATCGACGCTGCATTTGCCGTCGGGCCGGAGCGTCGGGATCCTCCAGCGCGGCGGCGAGGCGGGTGAGGAGGTCGTCGTAGCCGAGAATGCCGAGGCGGCGTTTGCGGCGCTCCATCTCGGCCAGTACAGCGTGCGCGAATTCGACCCGGACTCCCTCTGGTGAGGCCACGGCGTACTGGTCCGGAACCAGTCGGGTGTGCGGGTTGCTGACCGCCTTCAGCGCGATCTCGAGTGCGGTGCCGCGCGTGATGGGCGGCTGGTCCGCGGAACTCCCGAAGAGACTGAGATAGAGGTCATCGACCACCTCGGTGACGAGTTCTCTCAAGTCGTCGACCAGGGTGACACCGGCATCGGTGTCACCGGCGACGCCGAGCGACCGCAGTACGAGCTGGCAGAACTGGTGCGTCGTAGCGATGGTGGCCGCGTCGAAGTTGGCCAGCGCGTCGCGAAGGCGTGAGCGCCGCAATGCGATGTCGTCTGTGCTGCCGTGGACGAGATGGCCGAGCAGGCCCGGGTCGTCTCGCCAACAAATGGGGTCTGCCAGTGCAAGTTCGGCGTCCAGCAGTTGGGTGCGCACGCGTTCGCGGAGTTCCTGGCTGGCCGCGCGGCCGAAGGTGATCAGCAGCATCTGGTCGAGCCTGGCGCGACCCTCCGCCACGAAGCGGGTGACGAGCCCGGCCAGCGCATAGGTCTTGCCCGTGCCGGCACTCGCCTCCAGCACGATGGTTCCGGTCGGTAGTTCACCGAGCAGATCGAAGGGTTCCATCACGTCGCTGCCTGCTCGAAGCGAAGCATCGGTTCCCAAAGTCGGGCGGCGTACGCGCCGAGCCGGGTCGGCTCGCCGACGCGTTCCTCATCGGGACGCGTCGGGTCCAGCAGTACGTCGAGCCGGGTGTAGGGGCCCCAGACCCGAACGTGCGCGGGGTCAGCGTTTTCCCCGTCGTACACGGTCGGGCGCCAGCGTCGGGCGGCAGCTATTGCCGGGTCGTCGCCGCTGCGGCGTGCCTCGTACCAGGCGAGCGAGGTCTTGAGCGGAAGCGGAAGTGGCTCCCGGCGACCGGCGTCGTAGATCGCGGCCAGGTCGCCAAGCAAGGCGCGGGCTTCCGGCCCGACCGGACCGAGGAGCCGGCTCGCCGGGCTGTTCCGTCCCCGGCCGATGGCCAGAGCTGTCCACTTGTGGTCCTCGTCGTGGGCGGATAGGGCGAGCAGTTGAATCCATGAGGACAACAATTGTTTGGCGTCGAGCCGGGAGAAGCCGACCGAGACCAGTCGGTGGCCGTGCACGCTCGGCACGGTGCCGGTGAGCCGTCGGCCGCCGCCGAGATCGACGTCCAGATCGAAGGCCCTGGGACTCGTCTGCCGGTGCTGATGTGCACTGACCGCGAGCTGCTTGGCTTCGTCGCGGACGTCGGTTGCAGTCCGCCAACCGAGTCTCCCCGGTGGCAGTGTGCCTCGTCGCCACTCTGCTTGCAGGGCGTCGTTCGGATTGACCCCCGCAAGCATGTCGCGGAGCAGCCGGTCGCCGACCGACCACTTCTGGAGGTTGTCGATCTCCACCGGCATCACGTCCGAGAGGCCGTCGACCTCCCACGGCAGGGTCAGGTCGAGCGCCCGGAAATACCCCTTCACGGGATGACGGAAAAACGCCAGCAGGTCAGTCAACGCGATGTCCTCGTCGCTCGCCGCTGCCAACTGCCCGGCCAGAAACTCCGGCCGTGGTGGCCGGGATCCCGCGGCGGCTCGTGCTGCGACCAGGGCGGTCGGGTCGAACGTGAAAGGTCCTGGAGTGCCGAGCCGACCTGGTTCGAGGTTCTTGCGGTCGAAGGGCTGGAGCGGGTGCTTGACCAGGACAGCTTCCCGGACGTTCGACTCGGTGGTGCGGTCAAGGACATCAAGGAGTTCGCCGAGGGGTACTGCGGGCGGCCGACGTTGTCCGGAGTACTCGTTGGCGCCGGTGTAGGTGATCACCAAGGACTCGGTCGCGGCGAGGATCGCGTCCAGCAGAAGTTGGCGATCCTCGCTGCGGATGTCGCGCTCGCCCGTGATCGGAGTCCTGGCCAGTACGTCGTCCCCGTCGGCCAGGCCGAACCGCGGGAAGACGCCGTCGTCGAGTCCTAGCAGACAGACCACGCGGTGGGGGACCGATCGCATCGGCACCATCGTGCAGACGGTCAGCGTGCCGGTCCGGAAGCTGGCGCGGCTCGGGCGGCCGGCCAGATGACTGGACAAGAGGGCTCGGATATCGGGGAGCCTCAGCGATATCTGGGCCAGTTGGCCGGCGTCGGCGGCGACCTCGGCGAACTCACGGTGGACCTGACTGATCTGCCAGTTGTCGTCAGGGACTACTCGGGTCAGCTGATCGATGCCGGCGCGCAACGCGTCGAGCCAGTCCGCGAGCGGACGCGTGCCCTCGAGTCGCTTGGTTGCCGCCTGCAACCGATCGACGTACTCCGCGAACCGGCCGGCCAGCTCGATCCGAGTACTGCCGACGTCGTCGAGTGGCAGGGTCGTGTTGATCCAGGCGTGTGCGTCGGCCGACATCGTCACGCCGGCGAGGATCCGGTCGAGGCCGAAGCGCCAGGTGTTCTGAGGGTAGTCGGCCAGGCCGTACGGTTCGCGGTGGTCCTGGTCGAACGCCCACCGGACGCCCGACTCGCGGACCCAGGCCGTGATGGTGTCCAGGTCGTCATCGGTGAACCGGAAGCGGCGGCGTACCGGCTCGGTCTGGGCGAGGTCGAGCAGCTGGCTGGCGGTCGCTCTGCTGCCCGCGACCCCGAGCAGCTGGGATGCGACCCCGAGCAGGGGATTGGTCTGGGTGAGCGACCGGTCGGCCAGCTGCACCCGCAACCGATGCGCCGGGTGGCCGTCATTGCGGAGGTCTCCGAGGCCGAAGCGAGCGCTGATCAACGGCGCATACGTCTCAATGTCGGGGCACATGACCAGAATGTCGCGGGGTTCCAACGTCTGGTCTGCTTGCAGCATCCCCAGCAGGACCTCGCGCAGTACATCGACCTGCCGGGCGGTGCCGTGGCAGGCGTGGACCTGAACGCTGCGGTCGTCGGTGGCCAGGCGGCGGCCATCGGAGGCGAGGGTGTTGCTGCGAAGATCGTCCTGCAGCCAGCCGAGAAGTGTGTCGGGTCCTGTTGGCGATGGAAGGTGGCGATCGGTGGCCGGTGCGACGGCGAGGGCCAACTGCAGCTCACGGCTGTCCCGCCCAAGTGTTGCCAGGAGCGGGTGATCGGCCTCTTGGTGGCTGGTGTCGGAGGCGCGGTCGCCTGCGGTAGTACGAACTGCTTTCAAGCGTTCCCAGAGCGCATTGCTGGGGTGGGGGAGCCAGAGGTGTACGTCGCGGTGCTCGGCCAGCGCGGAGAGCAACTCGACCTCGGTGACCGGGAGCCGGGTGTGTCCGAACAGCGAGAGTCGCATCGGTAGGTCGAGAGACTCTGGCCGATCGCGAAGTTGGGTGAGAGTGTCGGAGTGGCGGGTGTTTGGCGGTGGAGCGTCTATTCGATCGACCAGTCGCCGCCAGAGCTCGGGCTGCCAGGTCAGATCGTCGTCAATAGCCTCGCCGCGGCCGTCGGTGTCGCGACCTTTGCTCCAGTCCGCGAGGAGGGCGGGCCTCTGTACGGCGTACGACGCGAAGAGCTGCGCCAGTCGCGCTGCGACGGCGTACCGGCGGCCCTGACGCAACTCGGCCTCGGCGCCGGTGTCGAAATGGCCGAGGTGCCGGGCAACAGGCTCGCACCAGGCGTCGTCGACAGAGTCGTCGAGCACGGCCAGCAACGGCCAAGCCATCGCGTCCGCGGCCCAGGGGTCGTCGTGGGCGAGGTCAAGCAACGCGGACACCAGCGAGCGCGGAGTTGTGAACCGGACTCCGGCACACACACCGTCACCCCGCCCCGCGGCGGCACCCAGCCGGTGTGCGAGACGCTGAGACAGCCAGCGCTCGACGCCCTTGGCCGGCACCACTACGAGTTCCTCGGCGAACGGGTCGGCAAGGGGCACGGCGAGCAGGTGCCCCAGCCCGTCGGCCAGCACGTCTGTGCGCTCGGCGCGGTGCAAGTACAGGGTCACCGACGCAGCATGCCACGTGACGTCGATACCAGCTTGATGGCCGGCCGCCGCACCTCTGTGCCCACGGACGAAAACCGCGAGCCAGGCGTAGCCGGGGCAACTAAGCTCGAAGATGGTCCACGACGAGGAGGCCCCGTGTTCCAGCCACTACTGGCGTCCGCGACTAGAGCCGTTGAAAAACTCCGTGACATCGGTGAACCCCTACCCGACGACCTGACCAGCCAGCTGGCAAAGCTGGCCGACGACGCCCAGGCCGACGCCGTCAGGTCCGCCAAAGTCGAAGAACTCCTGCGCCCCTACGTCCTCGCCGACGTCCAGGTCGACGAGCAGGGCCTGACTGCGACTACGCCGGGTGCTGCGCCACCACGACTTGTTCAGCACGGGTGGCGAAGCTTCCTGGTCCGTGTTGCGAACCCGCATCGGCTGCTGGGCGATCTGTCCGCGCCGTCGAATCATGTGCTCGGGCTGGTCGACCACCACAGCCACGCATCGCGGATCACGCTGCACGACACGTTGACCGTCGTACCGCGGATCGAGGGCAGCTGGCTGCAGGTGAAGCTTGCCGGTCCGACCGACGTGTCCGGCCTGGACGTTGAGTACAAGGTCATCAGCATGTACAGCCGCGATGGCGGCAGCCGCAGCGGCGAGCTGACGTTCGTCCTGGCGGTGGAGGAGGCGACGGAGAGCCTGACCCGGCCGCCGTTCGCGAAGGCCGGCCAGCGGATGGGATTCGAGAGCCGTCAGTACGCCGCGATGTTCGACTTCGACTGCCTGCCCGCCCGTGACATCCGGTTCGACGTCCGGGAGCCTGACGGCAACAGTACGGTGGCGGCGCTGACCGTCCGGGATTCCCAGCGGCGGGCGTACCCGTCGAAGGCGATGCGACTGGCGCCGGACATGTTCTTCCACGAACACGTCTACCGGGCGACCGGCGAGGTGATCACGCTCCCGGCCGGTCAGTACGAGGTCTCCGCCCGCCGCGGACCGGAGTATCGCGAGGTCCGCGTCGAGGTCGACCTGTCGGCCGACATCGAGGCGGTCACGATCGAGCTCGATCGCTGGGCCGATCCGGCCGCCCGTGGCTACTACTCGGGTGACCCGCACATCCACGCCGGCGGCTGCTCGCACTACAGCGTGCCGTCGGAGGGCGTCACTCCGGAGACGATGATCCGGCACGTTCGCGGCGAAGGGCTCTGGATGGGCAGCGTGCTCACCTGGGGACCGTGCTACTACCACCAGAAGCAGTTCTTCAGCGGCTTGTCCATCAGCCCGCGCGCCGAGCTGGAGTACCCCGCCATGCAGCAGGCCCAAGGCATGACGTGGGATCCGCAGGACACCGACCGCGACAGCCAGAGCCTGCTCCGGTACGACCTCGAGGTGTCGGGTTTCCCGTCCAGCCATTCCGGTCACGTCATTCTGCTCGGGCTCACCGACCAGGACTACCCCGGCACCCAGCTGATCGAGGACTGGCCGTCGTGGAACCTGCCGGTCATGCGCTGGGGTCACGCGCAGAGCGCGCTGGTCGGGTACGCGCACTGCGGTCTCGGCCTCTCGGTCGGAACCGACGAGTTGCCGAACTACCTCATCCCGGGGTTCCAGTCGATCGGTTCCAACGAGATCATCGTCGATGTGCCGCTCGGCGCCGCCGACTTCCAGTGCGGTGCCGAGTTCGCTCCCGCCGCCGAGCTCAACATCTGGTACCACCTGCTGAACGTCGGCTACCGCACCCTGATGCTCGGCGAGACCGACTATCCCTGCATCTACGACGACGGCCCGGGAGTCGGGCGCACCTACGTCCGGCTGCCTGAGCCGCCGCAAGGTGAGCAAGCCTTGGAGGCGTGGCTCGGTGGGCTGAAGGAGGGCCCGTCGTACTTCGGCGACGGCCGCAGTCACGTCTACGATTTCGCCGTCGACGGCGACACCGGCCGGGAGCACGCACTCGACGCTCCGGGACCGGTCCGGGTGACCGCGACGGTCGCGGCCTGGTTACTCGAACAGCCACCCGCGCCATCAGCGGCGGGCCGGCCGGTGTACTCCGCACCTGTCGGCTGGCATCTCGAGCGGTCGCGGATCGGCCAATCCCGCAATGTGCTCGTCGAGGTCCTGGTGAACGGCGTTCCGGCCGGGGCGCAGGAATTACTTGCGGACGGCAACGAGCAGGCAATCGAGTTCGACGTGGACCTGGAGCGTTCGTCCTGGATCGCGCTGCGGGTCCTGCGCAGTGTCCACACCCAACCGATCTTCGTCGAGATCGCTGGGCTGCCGATCCGGGCGTCGCGTCGCAGCGCGCGGTGGTTGCACGACTCGGTCGACGCGCTGTGGAAGGCGAAGTCCGGGTTCATTCGCGAGACCGAACGATCGGCGGCGCGGGAAGCGTACGACGCCGCGCAAGCCACCTATCTGGTCCGGAGCGACGAATGTGAGGTGGACTGATGGTTCACGGCGAACCGGCGGGCTGTTGCGGGCCGGTCGACACCACGGCACCGATCTCGGTCACGATCAATCCGGAGGCACGGGTGAATGTCGCCCGGACCGAGAGCCGGGTGGAGAGCTTGACCATCGGTGAATGGCACACGATCGAGTTCCCGATCGTCAACACCGGTTACGTGACAGGTCTGCTGGTGATCGAGGGCGACCCGGTGCCGGACGTCGAGCTGGACCTTCCGGTGCACGAGCTGACCGGCGAACCGCGCCAGGAGGGTGGCTTCCGGGTCCGCTTCGACGTACCTACGATCGTGGACGTCACACTGACGTTCCGTGCCCTCGGAGCACTCGGAGGGCTGGCCATCCACAGTTCCCTGCACCTGATCCTCCGGTCGCACGTCGCTCCCCTCCCGATTGCGTGAGGCGCCTTGCCGGCTGGGTGCTCTCATGACCCAGTCCGCAGGGATGCGGGGCGATGACCGCATGCACGCCCGGCGAGCAGACCGAACATCCTCGCGATCGTGAGGACCCGCAATCGTAGGAGCAGTTGCTGACGTTCTACGTCCGCTCAGGCCGTGAGAAGCTCGCCGATCGGCAGGAGAGCGACGATCATCCGGCGATCGTGGAGATTGAGGTCGATCCGTTGGCCGACCGTGTGGAGAAGATCTGTGTCCGAGGAGGGACACGCACCTTAACCACACGCTTCGAGCTCGACTCGGACCCCGTCAGCCGAACCCCGTAACCGCTCATTTGCAGACGAGATCCTTCGTGGCGTGCCATTGATCCGCGAAAGTTCTCGTGACCCGCGAGAATCCTGGACAAGACCATGCAACGCTCTGAGCCGCCCCGGAGTGTCTGGAGACTTCATTCGTTGGAAGGATGAAGTCCATGTCAGGTCCGTCGTCTTATTCGCCCGAGATCCGTGAGCGCGCGGTCCGGATGGTCGCTGAGTCCAAGGCCGAGTATGAGTCGGAGTTCGAGGCGATCAAGTCGATCGCGTCGAAGCTGGGTATCGGGTCG
>JAWWPC010000094.1:0-22964 GCA_033851055.1 Kribbellaceae bacterium
CCCCTGCGGCTGGCCTCCGGCCGGGTGCGGCTGTGGCGGCGGTCCGCCGTGCGGGTTTGGCTGCGGCGGTTGCCCGCCCTGCGGGTGCGGCTGTGGCGGTTGCCCGCCCTGCGGGTTCGGCTGCGGCGGCCGACCCTGTGGGCCCCCAGGTGCACCTGGGTGGTGCTCACCAGTTGGCGGATGGGTGAAATCTGACAGTGTGTCCCCTTGAAGTCCGCCGGTGACCTACCACCGGGCGACGTCAGGCTAATCCATCAACGGCTCTCCCCCTGGGGTCGGAGAAAGAGCCGTTGTGGAAGCTGGGGGACGATCTGTCAGGCGACTGGCTTGAACTGTCAGGCGACTGGCTTGAACGCCCGGAGCATGACTCACCAGGCACTCGCCCGAACAACCCCGCCAGCAAAAATCCCGTGCTCCTTCTGCCACTTGCCGACCGCGGCTTGCCTGGACAGCAGCCATTGAGGTCGGAGAAGGCCCTGCGCGGGTCGCATCGAGGCGATCTACTTGCGCATCGAAGCCATCTAGTCGACGGAGCGACCTTCGTAGCGCTCGCTGTTCGCAACCGGCGCGCACGTCCGCCTGATGCCGTAGGTAGTCCTGCGAGAGCGACAAGGGTTTGCCGAGGCTTCGAGCGAGGGCTCCGAGACCGAGGCGCAGCTGGCGCATCTGCGGGCGCTGGACTGCCCCACGGCCAGGGCGCTTACCTCGCCCGTCCGGCACTAGCTGAAGCGACTACCACCGCTCTCGAGCGCGACACCGCCAGATCCTGACGCCCGCTCGAAAGACGTGACCGGCGGCTGATCGTGATCAGTGCGGCGGCAGCTCTGCCGCGGCGGGCGAAGGCCCGTCCGCCGGTTCGCTGCGCCAGGTCGAGGCGGCGATGACGGCGGCCGCGAGGGCAGCCCCGATCACCCAGGCGACCAGCGGGGTCCAGGTGTGTAGTTCGAGCGGTGCAGCCAGCAAGTCACCTGGCTTCGCCGCTTCCAGGCGCGGCTGCAGCGGGTTGTGGCCCAGCACCATGCCGACTCCCCAGGCGACGCTGGAGCCCAGCGCGGAACCGAGCACCACCACGCCTACCGCCCACGGACCGTAGGTGTGCAGCCACCAGAACAGTAGACCGCCCAGCACCAGGGCGGCGAGGAACCCGATCGAGACGAAGGTGGCGTCCGGACCGAAGATCTTCGTCATCTGCTCCTCGCCCAGTGCCGCACCGCTCTTGTCCACCGTGTACTGCGCGAGTGGCGAGAACTGCTGCCAGGCCCAGCCGGCCACGGTCCCAGCGACCAGGAACACCGCAACGGTGATCAGGATCGCCCGCCGCCACGGAAGCTGGATCGGCGGCGCAGGCGGGGTGCCCCAGGGCTGGGCGCCGGAGTGTGCGGGAGCGGTGTAGGGCTGCGGCTGTCCTGGCTGACTCACGTCGCCAGTGTGACGCACCACGCCAGTGAACGCTGTTGGAGGCTCGCTCATCCTGGCCTCAGCCGGCCAGGCAGGACGGGCCGAGCAACGCCTTCAGGTCCGCCATCAGCGACGGCGTCGGGGTGACCCGGAACCGATCGCCGATCCGCATCACCGTCGTCTTCTGCCGGGCCTGCAGCCGGAGCTGGACCTCGGTCATGCCCGGGTGGGACTTCAGCACCTCGCGGAGCTGGTCGACCACTGGCGGCGTACAGCGGTTCACCGGCATCGAGATCACCACCGGGCCGGTCGGGCCCTCGGTCAGGTCGGGCACGGTGACGTCGGATCCGCTCAGCTCGACCCGGTCGTCGCGGCGACGCAACCGGCCCTTCATCAGGATGATCGCGTCGTTCACCAGCAGGTGCGCGGCCAACTGGTACGCCGAGGAGAACATCATCACCTCGATCGAACCCTCGAGGTCCTCGACCGTGACGATGGCGTAGATGTCGCCACGCTTGTTCACCTTGCGCTGCACCGCGGTCACCAGGCCGCCGATCGTCACCTGGGTGCCGTCCGGGCGTTCTTCGTCGGACAGCAGTTGGCCGATCGTGCAGTCGGTACCGTTGGTCAGCACGTGCTCGACGCCGAACAGCGGGTGGTCGGAGACGTACAGACCCAGCATGTCCCGCTCGTGCGCGAGCTTGGTGGCCTTGTCCCACTCCTGGATCTCTGGAACCGTCACGGTCAGCCGACTGCTGCCGTCACCTCCGTCGTCGTCGCCCATGCTGAACAGGTCGAACTGGCCGTGCGCTTCGTTCCGCTTGAGGTCGATCGCCTCGTCCACCGCCTGCTCGTGCACGGCGACGATCGCTCGGCGAGCGTGGTTCATCGAGTCGAACGAGCCGGCCTTCGCCAGCGACTCGATCACCCGCTTGTTGCAGACCGGCAGCGGCACCTTGTCGATGAAGTCGACGAAGTCGGTGAACCGGCCCTCGGACTCGCGTGCGCTGACGATCTCGGCCACCACGTTGACGCCGACGTTGCGGATCGCGGACAGCCCGAACCGGATGTCGGTGCCGATCGGGGTGAAGTTCGAGTCGGACTCGTTGACGTCCGGCGGCAGCACCTTGATGCCCATCCGGCGGCACTCGTTCAGGTAGATGGCCATCTTGTCCTTGTCGTCCTTCACAGACGTCAGGACGGCCGCCATGTACTCGGCCGGGAAGTTCGCCTTCAGGTACGCGGTCCAGTAAGAGACCAGCCCGTACGCCGCCGAGTGGGCCTTGTTGAACGCATAGTCGGAGAACGGGACCAGGACGTCCCACAACGCCTTGATCGACGCGGCGCTGAAGCCGTGTTCCTGCATGCCGGCCTCGAAGCCCACGTACTCGGCGTCGAGGACCTCCTTCTTCTTCTTGCCCATCGCCTTGCGGAGCAGATCGGCCTTGCCCAGGCTGTAGCCGGCCAACTGCTGGGCGATCTGGAGCACCTGCTCCTGGTAGACAATCAACCCGTAGGTCGGACCGAGGATTGGCTCCAGCGCCTGCTCCAGCTCGGGGTGCAGGTAGCTGATCTCCTGCTGACCGTTCTTCCGCAGCGCGTAGTTGGTGTGCGAGTTGGCACCCATCGGGCCGGGCCGGTAGAGCGCGCCGACAGCGGAGATGTCCTCGAAACTGTCCGGCTTCATCAGCCGCAGCAGCGCCCGCATCGGTCCACCGTCGAACTGGAAGACGCCGAGGGTGTCGCCACGCCCCAGCAACTCGAACGTCGGACCGTCGTCCAGCGTGTCACCCAGCGCGTCCAGATCCACCGTGAAGCCGTGTGTGGCCTCGATGTTCTTGACCGCGTCGTCCATGATCGTCAGGTTGCGTAGGCCCAGGAAGTCCATCTTGACCAGGCCGAGCGTCTCGCAGCTCGGGTAGTCGAACTGGGTGATGATCTGGCCGTCCTGGTCGCGGCGCATGATCGGGATCAGGTCGATCAGCGGCTCGCTGGACATGATCACGCCGGCCGCGTGCACGCCCCACTGGCGTTTCAGGTTCTCCAGGCCGCGCGCGGTGTCGACGATCTTGCGCACGTCGGCGTCCGACTCGTACAGCTGGCGGAACTCGCCGGCCTCGGAGTACCGCTTGTGCTCGGGGTCGAAGATGCCCGACAGCGGCACGTCCTTGCCCATCACCGCCGGCGGCATCGCCTTGGTGATCCGGTCGCCCATCGCGAACGGGTAGTCGAGCACCCGGCCGGCGTCCTTGATCGCCTGCTTGGCCTTGATCGTGCCGTAGGTGACGATCATCGCGACCCGGTCATCGCCATACTTCTCGGTGACGTAGCGGATCACCTCGGGCCGGCGGCGGTCGTCGAAGTCGATGTCGAAGTCGGGCATCGACATGCGTTCCGGGTTCAGGAACCGCTCGAAGATCAGGCCGTGCCGCAGCGGGTCCAGATCGGTGATGCGCATCGCATACGCGCAAATCGAACCGGCGCCGGAACCTCGGCCCGGGCCGACCCGGATGCCGTTGCCCTTGGCCCAGTTGATGAAGTCGGCGACCACGAGGAAGTAGCCGGCGTACCCCTTCGAGACGATGACCTCGATCTCGTACTCCGCTTGCTTGCGGACGTTGTCAGGGATGCCCGCGGGGTAGCGCTTGTGCAGGCCTGTCTCCACCTCGGAGACGAACCAGGACTCCTCGTTGTGGCCGTCGGGGCAGGGGAAGCGCGGCATGAACCGGCCCTCCCCCTCCGTGAAGGAGACCTCGCACTGCTCGGCGATCAGCAGCGTGTTGTCACAAGCCTCCGGCAGCTCCTTCCAGACCTCACGCATCTCGGCGGCAGTCTTGAGGTAGAACTCGTTGGAATCCAACTTGAACCGCTTCGGGTCGGACAGCGTCGAGCCGGACTGCACGCACAGCAGCGCCGCGTGGGCGACCGCGTCCTCGGGCTTGGTGTAGTGCAAGTCGTTGGTCGCGAGGAGCGGCAACTGCAGTTCCCGGGCGAGCTTGAGCAGGTCCTGTCGGATGTCGCGCTCGATGCCGAGCCCGTGGTCCATCAGCTCGCAGTAGAAGTTCTCCGCACCGAAGATGTCGCGGAACTCCGCGGCCGCCTCGACGGCCTCCTTGTACTGCCCCAGCCGGAGCCGGGTCTGCACCTCACCGGACGGACAGCCCGTGGTCGCGATCAGGCCCTGGCCGTAGGTCTGCAGCAGTTCGCGGTCCATCCGCGGCTTGAAGTAGTAGCCCTCGATACTGGCCAGTGACGACATCCGGAACAGGTTGTGCATGCCGCCGGTGTTCTTCGCGAGCAGCGTCATGTGGGTGTATGCACCACTACCCGAGACGTCGTCCCGGCCGCTGTTGGCGTCGCCCCACTTGACCCGGCGCCGCTCGGTCCGGTGCGTGTGCGGGGTCAAGTACGCCTCGACGCCGATGATCGGCTTGACGTTGTACTTCTTCGCGGTGCGCCAGAACTCGTAGGCGCCGAAGACGAACCCGTGGTCGGTGGTCGCCAGCGCCGACATACCCATCTGCTCGGCTGTTTTGAACAACTCGTCGATCCGCGCCGCGCCGTCCAGCATCGAGTACTCGGTGTGGTTGTGCAGGTGCACGAAGCTGTCGGCGGACGGCATGTCTGCGCAGACCTCCAGGGGCGTGAGCGAGCGGGACTGCGCAAGCCTAATCCGCCCCGCCGACAGTTCCTCATCGGCTCTCCGACGGACCATCCGCCCGCCCGATATCCGGTCAGTTCTGGGTGCCCCGGACAGTCGCAGGACCTCGGACACGTGTCCGAGGTCCTGACTGGGGTGTCAAGCACACCGGGGCCGATGTGGCCAGCCGCCGCACTGTTACTGGGCGTTGGCCAGGAGGTCGAGGGCGTGGTCCAGGTCCGTCGGGTACTCCGAGGTGAACTCAACGTACTCGCCGGTGCCCGGGTGGGTGAACCCGAGCCGCATCGCGTGCAGCCACTGCCGCGTCAACTGCAGCCGCTCGGCCAGCACCGGGTCCGCGCCGTACGTGAGGTCGCCGCAGCAGGGGTGCCCGATCGCCGACATGTGGACACGGATCTGATGCGTCCGGCCGGTCTCCAGCACGATCTCCAGCAAGGTCGCGAACCGGAACGCCTCGAGCGTCTCGTAGTGCGTCACGCTCGGCTTGCCACCGGCCACCACGCCGAACTTGTAGTCGTGCTGCGGATGCCGGTCGATCGGCGCGTCCACGGTCCCGGTGAACGGGTCCGGGTGACCCTGCACCAGCGCGTGGTAGATCTTCTTGACCGTGCGCTCCTTGAACGCCCGCTTGAGCACGGTGTAGCTGTACTCCGTCTTCGCCACCACCATCAGGCCGGAGGTGCCGACATCGAGCCGATGCACAATGCCCTTGCGCTCGGCTGCGCCACTGGTGGAGATGCTGAAGCCGGCTCCGGCCAGATGCCCGATCACGGTCGGTCCGGTCCAGCCCGGCGACGGGTGCGCCGCGACCCCGACCGGCTTGTCGACCACCACGATCTCGTCGTCGTCGTACACGATCCGAAGGTTCTCCACAGTCTCCGGTACGACGGTGACCTCGCCGGGCGGAGGGGGCAGCTCAACGTCCAGCATCACGCCGGCTGTGACGCGGGCGGACTTGGGCGCCGGGGATCCGTCGACCTGGACCAGCCCCGACTCGATCAGCTCGACGGCCTTCGTCCGGGAGACGCCGAAGAGGCGCGACAAGGCGGCGTCCAGGCGCTCTCCGGCCAAGCCATCGGGCACGATCACCGTGCGCGAGTCGCCACTCACTTCCCGGCCTGCTGACCGTCTCGACCCTTGTCCCGCGAGCCGTCCAGGCGGATCCCTCGCAGGGTCTGGATCACCAGCAGGATCGCGGCAGAGGTCACGGCCATGTCCGCGACGTTGAAGATCGCCCAGTGCGGCGTCTGCAGGAAGTCGACGACATGTCCGTGGAACGGCGACGGCTCCCGGAAGATCCGATCCACGATGTTGCCGACCGCGCCGCCGAACAGGAAGCCGAAGGCCAGCGCCCAGCCGGTCGAGCCGAGCCGACGGGAATACCAGACGACGACCACGGCAACGGTGATCTGTATGACGCTGATCACCGGGGTGTAGCCGGCGCCCAGGCTGAACGCTGCTCCCGGGTTCCGGATCAGATCGAACTTCAGCAGCGAGCCGATCACGTTCACCGGCTCGCCTGGTTCCAGGTAGCGCAGGGCCAGGGCCTTGGTCAACTGGTCCAGGCCGAGGACGAGCAAGCCGACGGCGCCGAACAGCAGCGACAGCCGCCACGACCGCGGCGCCTTCGCACCGCCACCGGGAGGCTCGGCCGCGTCGGGAGCCTCAGGCTTAGCGTCGGGAGCTTCTGGCTTGTCAGCAGATGACGGAGAACCGGCCGACTCGAGGTCGGCCGGTTCCGTCAGATCTTCGGTAGGCCCGGCCCCCACCTGAGGGGACGGCTCCGAACCTGAAGAGTGGTTCAGTGGCGTTCTTCGCGTTCTTTGCATGACACGCACAGTGTCGCACGCGGGAACGCCTGCAACCGACCCTTGCCGATCGCCTTGCCGCAGCTCTCGCAGGCGCCGTACGTGCCGCCGTCGATCCGGGACAGCGCCCGCTCGATCTGGTTCAGCATGTTCCGGGCGTTGTTGGCCAGTTGCAGCTCGTGGTCACGCTCGAGAGTTGTCGACCCGACGTCGGCCTGGTCGTTACCGGCCCCGTCGCCACCGTCACGGAGCAGCCCGACGATCTCCAGCTCGGCACCGTGGATCTCCTCCTTCAGATGAACCGCGTCGGCCTCGAGCTCACCACGCAACTCGTCCATCTCCGCGGCAGTCCATGGCGAGTCTCCGGCCCCAACAGTGAGGGACTCGGCCTTCTTCGCGGGCGTCTTCGCCGGCGCTGTCGCCGGCGTCCTGTTCTCGTTGGTCTTCATTGCCACCCTCTTCGTCGGAGTCTTGTTCGCAGGGGTCTTCTTCGCCGGCGCCTTCTTGGCGACGGCATCAGGGGACTTGGCGGCTGATTTCTTAGCCGCTGCGTTACACGTGGGGGCGGACTTCTTTGTAGCCGATGTAGTCATTGAGCGACTACCCCCTGCCTTCGTCGGAGACTGGAGCGGACTGGTCGCAGGGCGGTAGGTCACGCGACCGGTGTACGTGCCAGCCCGACGCGCACACCGTGAAGATATACCGTAGTCGGTTCTTGAACCACACTCGATGTTTCGTGCGTCACAGCGGTGTGTCGACCGGTATTCAGTCAAGCAATTTCTTCAATTTCGCCGCTGTCTCTGCCTCATCCCCCGCCACCTTCAGCAATTTGTCCCGACTGGTCGCACCGCGCACCAGCGTGACCGCGGACCGTCTCACCCCGAACGCGTCCGCAATCGCCTGCAGGACAGCCTTTGTCGCCTGTCCCTCAACCGCTCGAGCCGCCACCGCGACCACCAGCGCCGGGCCGGACGGACCGTCGTACCGGCCGCCGACCTGGGTCCGGGAACTGCCCGGTTTCACCCGCACAAGAATTCTCACCAACAGAATTCCCCCTTGGCCAGTCATTAACGATTCGCAGTGTTCTGGTGCTGCGCCGTATACTATTCCCGTCACCGCAAGGCAGTGATGGGGCGATCACCCCGGAGCCGCCGGAAGAACGGTCCCTGTGGGCCTATTAGAACCGGCAGCGGAGCGATTTCGAGTGGGTGGCCGGGTGTGGTCATCAAGAAGGGTGGTACCGCGGGGCCCGGCAACACCGTCGGCGCGTCGTCCCTTCGTCAGCAGGCTTGCGACGGAGGAAAGATACAGCGATGGCGGACAACCCCAGCACCCCATGGAAGCAGGTCCCGGCCCAGGTCGATCTGCCTGCTCTGGAACGGGAAGTGCTCGTCTACTGGGCGGAGCGGGACACCTTCGCCAAGAGCCTCGAGGAGTCGGCCGGGGGCACTCCTTGGACGTTCTATGAAGGCCCCCCGACCACCAACGGCCTGCCGGGCACCCACCACATCGAGGCACGTGTCTTCAAGGACGTGTTCCCGCGCTACCGGACCATGAAGGGCTACTCGGTCGAGCGCAAGGCCGGCTGGGACTGCCACGGCCTGCCGGTCGAGGTCGCGGTCGAGAAGGAGCTCGGCTTCACCGGCAAGCCCGACATCGAGGCCTACGGCATCGCCGAGTTCAACGCGAAGTGCCGCGAGTCGGTCTTCAAGAACATGAGCCAGTTCGAGCAGATGACTGAGCGCATGGGCTACTGGGTCGACATGGAGCACCCTTACAAGACGATGGACCCGGACTACATCCAGTCCGTCTGGTGGTCGCTGAAGCAGATCCACGACAAGGGCCTCCTGGTCGAGGACTACCGGATCACGCCCTACTGCCCGCGCTGTGGCACCGGATTGTCCGACCACGAGCTCGCCCAGGGCTACGAGACAGTCGTCGACGCGTCTGTCTACGTCCGGTTTCCGCTGACCTCGGGCCCACTGGCCGGTAAGGCAGCCCTGCTGGTCTGGACGACGACCCCGTGGACGCTGGTCTCCAACACCGCCGTCGCTGTCCACCCCGACGTCACCTACGTGGTTGCGACCGATGGCAGCGAGACCCTCGTCGTGGCGGAGCCGCTGCTCGGCACGCTGGGCGAGGGCTGGGAGGTGGTCGACCGGTACGTCGGCCGCGACATGGAGCGGTGGAACTACCAGCGTCCGCTCGACCTGGTCGAGTTCCCCGAGCCGGCGCACTACGTCGTACTGGCTGAGTACGTGACAACGGAGGACGGGACCGGTCTGGTCCACCAGTCCCCGGCATTCGGCGCGGACGACCTCATGGTCGCCCGGGCGTACGGCTTGCCGGTGGTGAACCCGGTGGAGCCGGACGGCACGTTCGCGGCCGACGTACCGCTGGTGGGCGGGGAGTTCTTCAAGAAGGCCGACGCCCTGCTGGTGAAGGATCTCGACGCGCGGGGTGTGCTGTTCCGGCATGTGGCCTACGAGCACTCCTACCCGCACTGCTGGCGCTGCCACACGCCGGTGATGTACTACGCCCTCCCGTCCTGGTACATCCGCACCACCCAGATCAAGGACGCGCTGCTCCGCGAGAACGAGAAGACCACCTGGTACCCCGACTCGATCAAGTGGGGCCGGTACGGCGACTGGCTGCGGAACAACATCGACTGGGCCGTGTCCAGGTCCCGCTACTGGGGTACGCCGCTGCCGATCTGGCGCTGCGCCGAGGACCATCAGGTCTGCGTCGGCTCACTGGCGGAGCTCGGCGAGCTGGCCGGGCGCGATCTCAGCGCGACCGACCCGCACCGGCCGTTCGTGGACGACATCACCTTCGCCTGCCCGACCTGCGGCGAGGAGTCGCGCCGGGTGCCCGAGGTCATCGACGCGTGGTACGACTCCGGCTCGATGCCGTTCGCGCAATGGGGCTACCCATGGGCCGAAGGCTCGAAGGAGAAGTTCGCCAAGGCCTACCCCGCGGACTTCATCTCCGAGGCGATCGACCAGACCCGTGGCTGGTTCTACACACTGATGGCGATCGGCACGCTGGTGTTCGACGAGTCGTCGTACCGCAACGTCGTCTGCCTCGGGCACATCATGGCCGAGGACGGCCGGAAGATGTCCAAGCACCTGGGCAACATCCTCGAGCCGATGCCTCTGATGGAGGCACACAGCGCGGACGCGGTGCGCTGGTTCATGACGTGCTCGGGTTCACCGTGGAAGGCCCGCGGCATCGGGCCGAACGTGCTGAACGAGATCGTCCGCAAGGTGCTCCTGACCTACTGGAACACCGTCGCCTTCCACGCGCTCTACGCCCGGCTCGCCGACTGGTCACCCTCGGACGCCGCGCCACCGGTCGCAGAGCGCTCGGTGCTGGACCGCTGGCTGGTCAGCGAGACGCACCGGCTGGTCCGCGACGCCGACGAGGCCTTCGACATCTACGACACGCAGAAGCTCGGCGCCGTCCTCGGGCAGTTCATCGACGTGCTGTCGAACTGGTACGTCCGCCGCTCCCGCCGGCGGTTCTGGGCCGGTGACGCCGGTGCGCTGGCGACGCTGCACGAGACGCTGGAGGTCCTCACCCGGTTGCTGGCGCCGCTCACCCCCTTCGTCACCGAGCGGGTCTGGCAGGACGTGTTCCGGCCGGTGACGCCCGGCCTCCCCGAGTCGGTCCACCTCGCCCAGTTCCCGGCGTACGACCCGGAACTGATCGACGACACGCTTTCGCTGCAGATGGGGATGGCCCGGCGGGTCGTCGAACTAGGCCGGGCCGCGCGGGCCGAAGCGAAGGTCCGGACCCGGCAGCCGCTCAGCCGGGCCTTGGTCGGCTCCGCCGCGATCGCCGACCTGGCGCCGGAACTGCTGCGCGAGATCGCCGAAGAGCTGAACGTGGGTTCAGTCGAGCCGCTCTCCGCCGCAGGGGCGGACCTGGTCGACTACTCGGCGAAGGGCAATTTCCGCGAGCTCGGCAAGCGGTTCGCAAAGCAGACCCCGGTGGTCGCCGCCGCGGTAGCTGCCGCCGACGCAGCCGCACTGGCCGCCTCCCTGAAGGCGTCCGGTACGGCCACCGTGGTGGTCGACGGCGAGGACATCGATGTCAGCGCCGACGAGGTGTTGCTGTCGGAGCGGCCGCGCGAGGGCTGGTCAGTGGTGAACGAGCAGGGCGAGACCGTCGCGCTCGACCTGGAGGTCACGCCGGAGCTGAAGCGGGCCGGCCTGGCCCGCGAAGTGGTCCGAACTCTGCAGGAGGCCCGCAAGAACGCCGGCCTGGAGGTGTCGGACCGCATCACCGTCTGGCTGACCGCCACCGGAGACCTCGCCGACGCCCTCGCCAAGCACGCGGACGAGATCGGCCGCGAGGTCCTCGCCGTCACCGTCAACCAGACGCCCCCTCCGGCAGACGACGGACTCACCACCGGCACCGACCCCGACCTCAACCTGACCTTCTGGCTCACCAAATCCTGACACACCTGTTACGTCCGAAGGACCTCGCGCTATAGGCGCGAGGTCCTTCGGACGTTGCGGTTCACGGATGACGAAGAGGCGGTGCCGCCGGATCGGCACCGCCTCTTCGTCATGCGGCAATCAGCCGCAGCTGTCGATCAGACGCCGTGGCCGTGAGCCTGGGCGCGGGCCTCCGGGCGGAAGCCGTTGCGCGGGCTGAGCGTGTCGTCGCCGTTGCCGAGTGCCTTGAGCTGCTCGGTGAAGTACGTCTTCAGCCGGCTGCGGTACTCGCGCTCGTAGGCGTGCAGGTCGTCGATGGTGCGCTCGAGCTGACCCTTCTGCTTCTCCAGGGTGCCGAGCATCTGCGCCCTGCGCTCCGCGATCTCGCCGTCCAGCTTCTCGGCACGGGCACGGGCCTCGCCGGTCATCCGGTCGGCCTTGCCGCGGGCCTCGTTCTCCAGTCGCTCGGCCTTGGCGCGGGCCTCACCGATGATCTTGTCGGCGGTGTCCTTCGCCTCCTGGACCAGGTCGTCGGAGTGCTTGGTGGCCATCTCCAGCAGCCGCACGGCGGAGCTGGACGCGTCGCCGACGGTCCCGGCCACCGCAGCAGCCCCCGCGACCGCTACAGCGGGAGCGACGACAGGTGGTGGTGCTGGCTTTTCTTCCGGCTTCTCGACCACGACCGGTGCAGGCTTGGGCTGCTGCACAATCGGGGGCAGCGCGGCGGTTTGGTCGACCACTGGACGGTCCAGCCCGCCACCGGCACGTTGAGCCGCCGCAAGCTTCGCGCGCAGCTCCTCGTTCTCGGCGAGCAGTCGCTCGAGCTCTGCCTCGACCTCGTCAAGGAAGGAGTCGACCTCAGTGACGTCGTAGCCCTCCCGCAATCTGACGGGCGTGAACTGCTTCGAGCGGACGTCATCCGGCGTCAGCGGCATCTTTCACCTCGTTTGTTTGTGTCTTGGCGGGTCCCCGTGGTCAAGACCGCGGCGACTCAGTAGATCACGTTATCGCTTCGTTGTGTCCCGGCGGAATCTGGGCGGGCGATAACGGACAGCTTCTCCTTGAGTGCTCTTACCCAGGTATGGCCCTGGTCTCACACTCCGACTGGTCCGATCTCTGTCCGGTTCCGTGGGCAGGAGTCATAGTCATCACAACGAACTGATCGCAGTGGAGTTGATCGCCATCGCCAGCGAGACGAGTACGAACAACATCAGCATGGACAGGTCGATCCGGATGCCACCGGCCCCGATCGGAGGCAGGATCCGCCGTAGCGGTCGCAAGAAAGGATCGGTGACCGAGTAGATCAGCTCGAACGCCAGCAGCAGCGGCCCTTTCGGGTGCCACTGCGGTGCGAACATCACGATCAGACTGAGCACGAAGCGCGCCACCAGCATCAGGAAGAAGGCGAGCAGTACCCAGCTGAGAACACTGAGAACGAGCACGATAGCAACCATGTCAGAGAAGAGTGTAGAAGACGGGTGAAAACGGGCCGTCAACTCTGGTTGAAGAACCCGCCCTGAGCGATCCGCTCTTTGTCCTCCGCAGCCACCGTGACGTTGGGCGGCGAGAGCAGGAACACCTTGGAGGTGACGCGTTCGATGGTGCCGCGGCAGCCGAAGATCAGGCCGGCCGCGAAGTCCACCAGCCGCTTCGCATCCGCGTCGTCCATCTCGGTCAGGTTCATGATGACGGGCACGCCATCGCGGAAGTGCTCCCCGATCACGCGAGCCTCGTTGTAGGTGCGCGGGTGCAGGGTGGTGATGCGGGACAACTCGGTTACCTCCGGGGCAGCTGAGACACCACGCCGATCTGGGAACTTGCTGACCGTGCCGACCTGCTCGTCGTGAGCAGCTACAGTCCCGGCCTCGTGGGACTCCGCGTCGACGGCCTCGTCCTCTTCGTACTCGTCATAGCCGTCTTCGTACTCTTCGTCGTAGCGCGCGTTGTAGCGCTCGCCGTCCTCGACCAAGCCGAGGTACAC
Organism: Kribbellaceae bacterium; assembly: GCA_033851055.1. Taxonomy (GTDB): domain Bacteria; phylum Actinomycetota; class Actinomycetes; order Propionibacteriales; family Kribbellaceae; genus Kribbella. The sequence continues at coordinate 13,291 of JAWWPC010000094.1, forward strand.
ACCCATCTTGCGCAACGCGCCGCTCATGGCCCTCCAGCCTTCGGTCCAGTCCTCAACGCCGACCATCGAGCAGTTCGAACACCGCTCGTGTCGACACTAACGCAGGGAGGAGCGCGTACCGAGTAATGCACGCCCGAGCCGAACGTGTGTCGCTCCATACCGGATCGCCGCTTCAAGGTCGCCTGTCATGCCAGCAGAGATCCAGTCCGCACCGGCATGTTCGGAACGTAATCGGGCAGCTACTCTGAATAGTCCTTCGAAGGCGCGCTCCGGGTCCGCGCCGAGCGGCGCAACTGCCATCACCCCGCCGAGCTCGAGGCCATCCGCCTGCGCAATCTCAGCAGCCAGCGCCGGTACGTCGGCCGGCAGCACGCCTCCGCGGCTCTGGCCGGTCGCAGCGTCCTCCGGACCGTACGCGGCCAGGCTCACCTGCAGAAGGCAGCGCAGCGTGCGCTCCTCGTCTACCGCGGCACGCGATAACGCAGTGACCAGCGACGAACGGTCGACCGAGTGCACGACGGCGGCGTTCCGCGCCACCGAACCGGCCTTGTTCGACTGCAGTTGGCCGACGAAGTGCCAGGTGAGGTCCAGGTCGGCGCACTCGGGAGCCTTCACCTTGAGCTCCTGCTCGCGGTTCTCCCCGACGTGCTCGAGGCCCAACTCGGCCAGGATCCGCACATCGCTGACCGGGAACGTTTTGGTGATCGCGATCAAAGTCACAGCGTCCGGCGAGCGTCCGGCGGCCGCACAAGCCGTCTGGATGCGGTCACGAACTCGTTCCAGGTTGTCCTTCAGCTCAGCCTGCCGGCTCACGCGGCCAGCCTGACGAGCCCGGCGAGGCGGCCGCTGACCTGGCCCTCGCGCCGGTAGGAGTACAGATCCCCCGACTCGATCGTGCAACTCGACGCGTCGACCACCTGGCAGTCGAGCTCAGCCAGTTGAGCGGTCACACCGGCTGCGACATCGAGCGACGGTGTCCCCCAGCTCGTCTCCGCGTACGCCGCCGGCGCCCGCCCGGCCACCTCGTCCCGCATCTCCTCGGGCACCTCGTAGCACTTGCCGCACGCATACGGCCCCAATACCGCGGTGATCGACTCCGCTCCCAGCTCGCGCATCGCTTCCACCGCAGCCGGTACGACGCCGGCGAACAGGCCGCGCCGTCCTGAATGCACCGCGCCGGCGACGCCGTTGGCAGGATCCGCGAGCAGCACCGGCAGGCAGTCGGCCGCGCGGACACACAGCACCACATCGGTCCGCGTGGTGACGATCGCGTCGGCGGACGGTATCGGCGACGCAGGCAACTCCGCGCCGGGCCGGACCACGTGCACGTCCCGACCGTGCACCTGGCTGATCCGGATCACCGCGTCCGGCTCCACCTCGAACGCCGACGCGACCCGGCGGAAGTTCTCCGCGATCGCCCCGGCTTCGTCACCGCTCGCGCTGCCCAGGTTCAGTTCGGCGTACGGGGGTTCGCTGACTCCGCCGAACCGGTCGGTGAACGCGAACCTCACACCATCGATGACCTCGTGATAACCGAACACATCCAAAAGGTTACCCAGTCCGTACTCCGGAGCCCGGACCGGCTCAACTGGTGGCAACCGATAAGCGGCTTGTTGCACCGATGGCTGGATCTCACACGCTATCGGCCAGGCAACCCGCTATCGGGCATCTGCTGGTCGTCCAGAGGCCCGGCGGTTACTTGAGGAAGTCGGGGATGTCCAGTTCCTCTTCGTCGTACTCGGGCTTGCGGGGCTGCCGCTGTTGCGCGGGCGGCTGGGCGGAGGGTGCGTTGGACGGGCCGTGCGACGGCCAGCTGTGCGTCGGTGACTGGGACGGCGCCGGGCTGTGGGGTGCCGGCGGCTGGTTAGACGGCTGGTGCGCGGTGCGGACCGAGTCGCCCGACTGCGGACGGGCCGAGTGGGTGGTTCCGGCGCCCGGGCGGCCTTCCCCTGTGTTCGGTACCGGGACAGTGTCGTCGGTGACTGGCGTTCCCTGGCCGGTTTGACCGGCCTGGCCACCACCGGACTGACCCGCACCGGACTGACCCACACCGCCTTGGCCTGCACCGGACTGGCCAGCAGCGCCTTGGCCAGCGCCGGACTGGCCAGCACCCGTATGGCCTGCGCCGGACTGGCCTGCGCCGGACTGGCCTGCGCTGTACTGGTTGGCGCCGGGTTGGCCCGTACCGCCCTGGGGAGCGCCGTACGGGGGCTGGGTTGAACCGTCCTGGGGGGGCGCGGGCGGGCGCCGCTGGCCCTGGGTGGCTACGGACGCAGCCACCTCACCCGTAGTGGCTCCGGCGGTGGGGCGGGACTGCGGGCGGGCGCTGTTCATCGCCTGCTCGCGGCGCTTCGGCATGCCGCCGTCGAAGCCGGCCGCGATCACGGTGACGCGGACCTCGTCGCCGAGGGCGTCGTCGATGACCGCGCCGAAGATGATGTTGGCGTCGGTGTGGGCCGACTCCGAGACCAGCTGGGCGGCCTCGTTGATCTCGAACAGGCCGAGGTCGGAGCCACCAGCGATCGACAGCAGGACGCCGTGCGCGCCCTCGATGCTTGCCTCAAGCAACGGTGACGAGATCGCGGCCTCGGCGGCGGCGACGGCCCGGTCCTCGCCGCGGGAAGAGCCGATGCCCATCAGCGCGGAACCCGCGTTGGACATGACCGCCTTGACGTCGGCGAAGTCCACGTTGATCAGGCCGGGGGTGGTGATCAGGTCGGTGATGCCGGAAACACCCTGCAGCAGCACCTGGTCGGCCTGCTTGAAGGCGTCCAGCACGGACACCGCACGGTCGGAAATGGTGAGGAGGCGGTCATTCGGAATCACTATCAGGGTGTCGACTTCTTCGCGAAGGGTGGCGATGCCATCCTCCGCCTGGGTCGCCCGGCGCTTTCCCTCGAACGAGAACGGCCGGGTCACCACACCGATCGTCAGCGCCCCGAGGGAGCGGGCGATCCGGGACACCACTGGTGCGCCACCGGTGCCGGTACCACCGCCTTCGCCGGCTGTGACGAAGACCATGTCGGCGCCCTTGAGCGCCTCCTCGATCTCCTCCGCGTGGTCCTCGGCGGCCTTCTGGCCGATGGCCGGGTTGGCTCCCGCACCCAGGCCGCGGGTCTCCTCGCGGCCGATGTCGAGCTTGACGTCGGCGTCGCTCATCAGCAGCGCCTGAGCGTCGGTATTGATGGCGATGAACTCAACGCCCTTCAGACCGTGCTCGATCATCCGGTTGACGGCGTTCACGCCGCCGCCGCCGATGCCCACGACCTTGATGAGTGCCAGGTAGTTCTGCGGTGCCGCCACGTCCGCGCCTCTCGCCTTGATTCTGTTCCCGTTGTGGCCGGTTGGCCGTCGAGCTGCGTCTGCTCCCGAACCCCTGCGAGGACCGGTTCCCCGTCCGGTCGTGCCCACGGTCTGGATCAGCCTCACAGCCGGACCAGGAGCCCCCCGAGAGACTCAGACGTGGAAGTCTGAACCTCAAGTGGATGATTAGAGTTATGTCAACTTTGGATTACGTCGCACGCTACGGGACCTGCTCCGGCAAAGTCCACGCGCCTCGCCGCAGTGTGGCCGCGATGTAACGCGTCACTTCTTTTCGCCTTTGGTGACAGGGAGATCGGGTGCGGACACGTCGTACACCTGGGCCTTGCGCTGCATCAGCACGGTGAGGACCTCGGCCTTACGCCCACTGTCGTCGGCGCTACCCCAGACAACCTTGACCCCGGACGTCAGGTTCAGGGTGATCGAGTCCGGCGAGGTGGCCGAGATCGACCTGACCTCGGACCGCAGCGCCACCGGCAGCGCCGCTGACGCGGTCACCACCGAGCGGATCGTCACGGACCGCCGGGGACCCACCACGAGCGCCTCGGGCAGCCCGGCCGGCCGGGCCGGCACGCTGCGGAAGGAGACCCCGGTCGCGTCGACCAACTCGAACCGGCTGCCGTCCGTCACCACGACCACCGGCACCCGCTCGGTCACCAGAATCACCAACTGGTCCGGCCAGGCCCGGGTCACCTGTGCGTCGGCCACCGCGGGCACGGTCCGGACGCGATCGGCGATACCTTTCAGGTCGATCTTCGCCAGCGGCTCGCCCAGCGGCACCCCAGCCGCCTGGATGATCGTTGCCGACGGCATCGTGTCGAGACCGTTCACCCGGACGCCGGCGACCGACAGCGCCGAGGAGAAGTAGAAAAGCCAGACCGTGGTGCCGCCCAGCACCACGACCAGGCCGCCGACCGCCCAGGGCAGCCAGCCGCGCCAGCGCACCAACCGCTGCCGGCGCGCGAACCGCTCCTGTGCCCGGGCCAGGTCAGTGCTTTGGTTCATCCGCTGGTCGCCATTCAGTTCGCCACCGGCTCATTCCGCCTCCGACGACGGGACGGTCGCCGGATCCACATCCTCGAGATCCACAACCTCGGCATCCACAGCCGATGATGCGGCAGCCCGTTCGGCCAGCAGGCCGATCACCTCGGGGCCGATCAGGGTGACGTCGCCCGCGCCGAGCGTGACGACAAGATCACCCGGTACGGCGAGATCGGCGACCGTCCGCGGCACTGCCGACCAGGAAGGCTCGAACCGGACCTGCTCCGGCTTCAGCGGCACGTGGTTCGCGATAAGTGCTCCGGTGATCCCGGGCTCCGGGTCCTCGCGGGCCGCGAACACGTCCATCACGACGACCTCGTCCGCCAGCGCCAGCGACTGGGAGAACTGGTTCGCGAAGATCCTGGTCCGGCTGAACAGGTGCGGCTGGAAGCAGGCGATCACGCGCCCCTCCCCCGCCACCTGGCGGGCCGCGGTCAGGTCGACGGCAAGCTCGGTCGGGTGATGCGCGTACGAGTCGAAGACCCGGACGCCGTCCTCCATCCCCTTGAACTCGAATCGGCGCCCGGTGCCCGTGAACGCGGCCAGCCCCTCGGCCAGATCGGAGGCCGAGAACCCCAGGCCGAGCCCGACGGTCAGAGCCGCCGAAGCGTTCAGCGCGTTGTGCTTGCCTGCCTGCTGCAACCCGACCGCCGGCAGTTTGCGGCCCCGGACAACCGGCACGAACGACTGGGTGGCGCCGGTCGCGGTGATCTCGGTGACCCGGGTGTCCGCATCATCCGACTCGCCGTACGTGTGTACGTCGAGGCCGCGGTCACGGGCGAACCCGGCCAGCCGGCGGGCACCGGCGTCGTCCACGCAGATCACCATGAAGCCGCCCGGGATGAGCCGGTCGCAGAAGGCGTCGAAGGCCGCTGCGTAGCTGGCCTCGTCGCCGTAGTTGTCCAGATGGTCCGGCTCCACCGACGTGACGATCGACACCTCCGGGGTGTACGTCAGGAAGGACTTGTCGGACTCGTCCGCCTCGGCGACGAACAGGTCACCGGTGCCGTCGTGGGCATTCGAGCCGGACTCGTTCAGGTTCCCACCGATCGCGTACGACGGGTCGGCGCCGCAGTGCTGCAGCGCCACCGTCAGCATCGACGTGGTGGTGGTCTTGCCGTGCGTGCCGGCCACGGCGATCGTGCGCCGGCCGACCATCACCGAGGCCAGCGCAGCGGCACGCGGCAGGATCGGGATGCCGGCCGCAGTCGCGGCAACCACCTCGGGATTGGTCTCGCGGATCGCGGTCGACACGACGACGGTGTCCACCTGGGCCACGTGTTCGGCCTCGTGCCCCACCCAGCAGGTGGCGCCGAGAGCGCGGAGCGCGGCGAGCACCGTCGAGTCCTTGGCGTCGGAACCGGACACGGTGATGCCGCGGGCGGCCATGATCCGGGCGATGCCGGACATGCCGGCGCCGCCGATGCCGACGAAATGCACGCGGCCGAGCTTCTCCGCCTGGACGATCGTGTCAGGTCCGCTGATGATCATTGGGAAATCACTTGGCCGACCTCACCACATCCAGGATCAGCCGCGCCAGCCGATCGTCGGCATCCGTCCGGATCAAGCCCTGCGCTGCGGTCGACATACGAGCGAGACGCTCGCGGTCGTGCAGTAATTCAGGCACGGTAGCGCGAACCCAGTCCGCCGTCACTGCGGCGTTGTCGACCAGAAGGCCACCGCCGGCATCCACGACAGGCTTGGCATTCAATGCTTGCTCACCGTTGCCGTGCGGGAGCGGAACGTAGATGGCCGGCAGCCCGACACCGGACACTTCCGTGACCGTGTTCGCCCCCGAACGGCAGACCACCAGGTCCGCGGCCGCGTAGGCGAGCTCCATCCGGTCTACGTACGACAGCACGACGTAGGGCAGGGGCCCAGTGGACGACACGTCCAGCGCGTTCTTCGGGCCGATCGCGTGCAGGACCTGGACGCCGGCCGCCTGCAGGTCGGCGGCGGCACCGGAGAAGGCTTCGTTCAGCCGCTGGGCGCCCTGCGAACCGCCCGTGACCAGAAGCGTCGGCGCCTCCGGGTCGAGCCCGAAGAACTCCCGTGCCTCGGTGCGCAGGGCGGCCCGGTCCAGCGTGGAGATGGCCCGGCGGATCGGCAGTCCGACGTACGAGGCGTGCGGCAGTTCGGTGCCCGGGAACGAGACTGCGACATGCTCTGTGCAGTAGCGGGCGGCGAACTTGTTCGCGATACCCGGCACCGCGTTGCCCTCGTGCACCACGATCGGCGTCCTCCGTCGCCAGGCCGCGATGTAGGCAGGGGTCGACACGTAGCCGCCGAAGCCGACCAGGACATCCGCCTTGGTCTCGTCCAGCGCGCGCCGCGCGGCTGACACGGAGGCCCACATCTTGCCCGGTACGGCGAGCAGCGCGGGCGTCGGCTTCCTCGGCAGTGGCACCGGCGGGATCAGCTCCAGCCGGTAGCCGGCCTCGGGTACCACCTTGGTCTCGAGCCCGCGCTCGGTGCCGAGTGCGACGATCTCGACGGTCGGGTCGATCCGGCGCAGGGCGTCGGCGGTGGCGATCAGGGGTGAGGTGTGGCCGGCGCTACCGCCGCCGGCCAGGACGATGCTCGGCACAGCTTTCAACGCTCCCGCGTGTTCTCACGGCCGGTTCGGCCAGGTGTACGCCACGACGACATCAACCCGAGCAGAGGCCGCCGGGTCTCCTTCAGGGCGGCCTGCGCGCCGGGCTCGGCCTTCGCGAAGGACAGCAGCATGCCAATCGCGATCAGCGTCGGCAGCAGTGCGGACCCACCGTACGACAAAAGCGGGAGCGGGATACCCACGATGGGTAGCAGTCCGATCACCGCACCCAGATTGACCAGCGTCTGGGCCATGATCCACACGGTGATCCCGGCCGCGGCGTAGCGGACGAACGGCTCGGTGGCGCGGGTCGCGATCCGGACCCCGGCGTAGGCCAGGGTGAGGAACAGCGCGAGCACGGTGAGTGACCCGATCAGCCCGAGTTCCTCGCCGATCACCGCGAAGATGAAGTCGGTATGCGCTTCGGGCAGGTTGCCCCACTTCTGCCGGCTGTTGCCGATCCCGACCCCCCACCAGCCACCGGTGGAGAGTGCGTAGAACGCGTGGTACGCCTGCCAGCCGGCGGCGGTCGGATCGGCGAACGGGTCGGTGAAGTTCACCACCCGCTTCATCCGGTAGCTCTCCTGGTTGACGAAGAAGGCCGCGATTGCACCCATGCCGCCGATCAGCGCGACGAAGAGCCGGGTGGGCGCGCCGACCACCCAGATCATCCCGATCAGCACGGCCATCAGCACCAGCGAGGTGCCCAGGTCGTGCTGGCCGACGATCAGCGCGATCACCAGACCGCAGACCGGCACCATCGGCACCAGCAGGTGCTTCCACTGGGTGAGCAGCTTCTGCTTGCGGGCGTACAGGTCCGCGCACCACATCACCAGCGCGAGCTTGGCGAACTCACTCGGCTGGATCTGCAGCGGACCACCGAGGTTCAGCCAGTTGGTGTTGCCGTTGACGCTCTTGCCCAGGGGGGTGTAGGTCAGCATCAACAGGAAGACCGACCCGAGCAGCGCTACGTACGCGAGCATCCGGAAATGCCGCGGCGTCATCCGGGAGGCGACGTACGCCATCGGCAGGCCGACGGCGACCCAGATCAGCTGCCGGTAGAAGATGGCGTACTGGTCGCCGTGGTTCAGGTTGTACGACAGCACGCTGGAGGCCGACAGCACCATCAGCAGGCCCAGCACCAGCAACAACCCGGTCGCGCCGAGCAGCACGTGGTACGACGTGAGCGGCCGGTCGAGCACGTTCTTCACCGAGGCGAGCCAGCCGGTGCCAGTGCTGGTACCGGCGGCGCCAAGCCTGTTCTGGCCGGACTTGTCCTTCGGCCGGTCCGTGATCGTCGTCAAGCGATCACCCGGTCAGCTGACGCCCAGCCGACGTACGGCTTCGGCGAAGGCGTCCCCACGGGCTCCATAGTTGGCGAACATGTCCCAGGAGGCGCAGCCCGGGGCCAGCAGCACTGTGTCGCCCGCCTGCGCGAGCGTCGCCGCCTCCCCCACCACGCTCTCCATAACACTCACAGTTCCAGTGTCTGTGCTCTCAACGATGATCGTCGGGACATCCGGTGCGTGTCGGGCAAGTGCTTCCGCGATCACCTGCCGGTCCTGACCGAGCAGGACCACCCCGCGCAGCCGATCCCTTACCGCCACCACCAGGTCGTCGAACGACGCGCCCTTCGCTTGTCCACCGGCGATCCAGACCACATGCTCGTACGCCAGCAACGAGGCCTGCGCGGCGTGCGGATTGGTCGCCTTCGAGTCGTCCACATAGTTGACCCCGGCCACGTCCGCGACGTGCGCGATGCGATGCGCATCCGGCCGGAATGCCCGCAGACCGTCCCGCACAGCAGCCGCCGGTACGCCGAAGGCGCGGGCCAGTGCTGCGGCAGCCAGGGCGTTGGCCACGTTGTGCGGTGCCGCCGGGGTGATGTCGGCGAGTGTGGCCAGCTCCAGCGCTGAGGACGCCCGCTGTGGCACGAAAGCCCGGTCGACCAGGAGTTCGTCGACCAACCCGAGCATGGAGATGTCCGGCGTACCGAGGGTGAAGCCGATGGCGCGGCAGCCCTCGATCACCTCGGCCTCCAGCACCATCTGCTCGGTCGCCGGGTCTGCGACGTTGTAGACGCAAGCGATCTGGCAGTTCTCGAAGATGCGGCCCTTGTCATCCGCGTAGGCCTCCAGCGAACCGTGCCAGTCGACGTGGTCGGGCGCGACGTTGAGCACCGCAGCCGAGTGAGCGGACATCGAGTGCGTGAAGTGGAGCTGGTAGCTGGACAGCTCGACCGCGATCACGTCGTATGGCTCGGGGTCCATCACGGCCTCCAGCAGCGGCAGCCCGACGTTGCCCGCGGCAACCGCTCGGTGCCCGGCCGCGGTCAGGATCGAGGTCAGCATCTGCACGGTCGTGGTCTTGCCGTTGGTCCCGGTGACACAGAGCCAGGGCGCTGCGTTGGCGGGATCGCGGAGGCGCCAGGCGAGCTCGATCTCGCTCCAGATCGGCACCCCGCGCTCAGCGGCCTGGGCGAGCAACGGTGCATGCGGCGGCCAGCCGGGCGAGGTAACGACGACATCGACCTCGGCCGGCAGCTTCGCCGTACTGCCTGGGCCTAGATGGATCGTGGCACCGAGCGTCTCCAGGATCTGCGCCTTCGCACGCAAAGCCTCGGTGTCGCGGTCATCCACAACGATCACGTGCTCGGCGCCCGCCTGCAGCAGGGAGTCCGCGATGGCATAGCCGGCCGTACCGAACCCGCCGACCACGA
>JAWWPC010000145.1:0-15198 GCA_033851055.1 Kribbellaceae bacterium
GGGATCGCGTCAGTCCAGGCCGAGCCGGGCGCGGACCTCTGGGCGGCGTAGCGGCGGCACGGTCTGCGGGGGCACCCGGCGCTCGGGCATCTCCGCAAGTAGCGCAGTGGTGATCCGAGCGACCTCAGCGGCCGCCCGCTCGATCGGATCGCGGGTGGTCGCGCTCAGCGCACCCACCCCAGTGACCTTGCGCACGTACTGCAACGCGGCGGCCTGAATCTCTTCCGGAGTCGCCGCCGGCTCGAGTCCTCGCAGGACAGTGATGTTTCTGCACATGCCCCGACCCTACGTGCGTCCGGGGACAAGCCCGGGGAATCCGACGCCTGCGACTGCGTCCGAGTGGAATGCCGCCGGGCCGTTAGCCGGCGTACGAGGACAGCCGCTCGGCGCAGGCCGATTGATGGCTGGCTGAGCACTATGCGAAGCGGCGGGTCGGCGACCCGAGCCGCGGCGTACCGGCGTACCGGCGTAGCGGTGGGCCGGTGGACGGGTGAGGCCACGGTCGGGGCCGGCGGGCTGGCAGGTCGGTGGCTGGCGGCCCAGCGCGCCGAACTCAGAGCGGGCCAACCATCGAGCGGGCCGAACCGCAGGCAACGGCTGGCAATTGAGAGCGAGTTTTGCCTAAAGGATATTGACTTAGCTAATGGCATTAGGTTTACGTTGCGGATATGCAGACGGATCGCCGTAGCCGCAGGCGGCAGGACACCATCGACGAGATCCTGGACGTGTCCCTCGAGCTGATGGGGACCGAGGGAGTCGCAGCGTTGAGCCTGTCGGCGGTCGCTCGCCGGGTGGGGATGCAGCCGCCTTCGCTGTACCAGTACTTCCCGTCCAAGATGGCGATCTACGACGCGCTCTTCCGGCGCGGCTCGGAGCAACTCCTCGCCGCCCAGCGAGAAGCTCTCGCCGCGCCTTCCGAGGTACGGGCTCAGGGGCGAGCGGCTATCACCGCACTCTGCCGGTGGTTGATGGAGAACCAGGTGTACAGCCAGCTGATGTTCTGGCGGACCGTGCCTGGCTTCGTACCGTCGGAGGAGGCCCTCGCGCCGTCGCGGGAAGGCATGGAAAACCTGCGTGCGCACCTGCAAGAGATGGCAGCTGCCGGTCTACTGGACCCGGCCGCGGCGAGCGACGAGGGCCTCACGCTCTACAGCTCACTGGTCGCCGGCCTGTTGTCGCAACAACTTGCCATCGAACCGGGGGCGTCGTTCGAGGAGGGCCGATTCACCCGATTACTGCCCACCGTGCTGGACATGTTCGCCGCGCGGTACGAACCCAGGGGGCAAACACGCCAACCATCAAGTCCGTAAGAGCCAACGAGGTGCCTCGCGTCGACCAGCGCCGAGCCTTCGACCATCGCACTGCCGAGAGCGCGGCATGGCACGATCTGCTCGTCTCACTCGACGCGGCGGACTGGCAACGCCCGACGGTGTGCCCCGAGTGGAATGTCGCTGACATCGCCGGCCACCTCTGCGGCCAGGGGGCGAGGACGCGCTGACGCCCTGGTCGTTCCCGGTCCGGGACCGCCGGGCGCTCCGCCGCTACCCTGACGCCGACGAGCACCGGGGTACGCCGCCCGCCGAGCTGATCGCCGACTTCGACCGGCTCTGGAAGAAGGCGAACCGGACGATGCTGCGTCTGCCCGCTCTGATCCGCGGTTTCAAGGTGAAGGTGGACAGCATCCCGATCCCCGCGTTCCAGCGGCTGAGCCTGGGCTACATCCAGGACGTGCTGCTCCCCCGCGACCTGTGGATGCACAGGGACGACGTCTGCCAAGCGCTGGGACGCACGTTCGACCCCGGCCAGTACGGCGCGGAACTCGTCGCGCAGGTGTTGCTGGACCTCGAAGTGGGTGAGGTCTGGACCGGTCCGCCGACCACCGTGGTGCTGACTGGGCCCGCAGGTGGAACGTGGCAACGGTGAACCCGTCGCGACCGTGCAGGTCGACGCGGTCTCCTGGATGCGCACGATCTCCGGCCGCGACGACCATCCGGTGGTCAAGCTACTCGACGGCGATCCCGCCGGTGCCGGGTGCGTCGAAACCACCCGAATGCCGTTCTGATCAAGACCCCTGCGCCTCCGCCATCGAGCGCGGGAAGTGTGCGGGGGAGAAGGCCATGGCTCCAGCGGGCACCATCCATGGCAGGAGCGTCACGGAGAACCGTCCGGCTTGGACAGCCGGATCCGCTTCCTTCAGTTGCCGCGCCCGATCGACGTCCACGTTGAGGATCGACAGACCCCGGAAGGGTTCACCCGGATCGAGAAGTGGACCTGCGGCCAACAGATGTCCAGCTTCGTGAAGCTCTGCGAGATGGACCATGTGCGCATCCTGCAAGGCTGCGGAAGCCAACTCGTCGAGCTGGGGCGCGTCCGGGCGCAGGATCAGTAGCGCGATGGTAAAGGAATCGAAGTCCATGCCGAGGATCGTAGGCATGGGTGGCAACAGGTTTACGCAAACTCGCGGCGTACCGGGAAATCCAGTACGCCGCGAGTTTGCTCAGTAAGCGGTTCAGCTCAGTAAGAAGGCTGCGACGGGTCGATCTGGTCGACCCAGGCCACCACGCCACCGCCGACGTGCACGGCGTCGGAGAAGCCCGCGCCCTTGGCGATCGCGAGCACCTCGGCCGACCGGACGCCGGACTTGCAGTGGAAGACCAACTGCTTGTCCTGCGGCAGCTTCTCCAGCGCCACTCCGGTCTGGAAGTCGGCCTTGGGGATCAGCACCGAGCCCGGGATCCGGTTGATCTCGTACTCGTTCGGCTCGCGGACGTCGATCAGCATGAAGTCCTTCTCGCCGTTGTCCTTCAGCTTGATCCAGTCGTTCAGCTGCTTCACCGAGATGGTGGAACCGACGGCCGCGTCGGCCGCCTCCTCGGTGATCGCGCCACAGAAGTCCTCGTAGTCGATCAGCTCGGTGACGGTCGGGTTCTCGCCGCAGATGGCGCAGTTCGGGTCCTTGCGGACCTTCAGCGCACGCCAGTTGAGGTCGAGCGCCTCGTAGATGTTCAGCCGACCCAGCGACGGGTCGCCGATACCGGTGAGCAGCTTGATCGCCTCAGTGACCTGAGCCGCGCCGATCGACGCGCACAGCACACCCAGTACGCCGCCCTCGGCGCAGGACGGGACCATGCCCGGTGGCGGCGGCTCCGGGTAGAGGCAGCGGTAACAAGGGCCGTGTTCGGCCCAGAACACGCTGATCTGGCCGTCGAAGCGGAAGATCGAGCCCCACACGTATGGCTTGCCGAGCAGCACCGCGGCGTCGTTCACCAGATACCGGGTGGCGAAGTTGTCGGTACCGTCGACGATCAGATCGTACTGCTCGAAGATCTCGAACACGTTGTCGTTGTCGAGGCGGACCTCGTGCAGTACGACGTTGGTGTTCGGGTTGGTCTCGAGGATCGACTCCTTGGCCGACTGCGCCTTGGACTTACCGATGTCGGATTGGCCGTGGATGATCTGGCGCTGGAGGTTCGACTCGTCGACGGTGTCGAACTCGACGACGCCGAGCGTACCGACGCCGGCCGCGGCCAGGTAGAGCAGTGCGGGGCTGCCGAGGCCACCGGCGCCGATCACCAGCACCTTGGCATTCTTCAGCCGCTTCTGGCCGACCATCCCGACCTCAGGGATGATCAGGTGACGCGAGTAGCGGCGGACCTCGTCAATGGTCAGCTCGTCAGCCGGCTCTACCAGTGGGGGCAATGACACGTCTCGGCTCCTCGTCGTACGCGGGAAAACTTGCGGGATCGCAAGGTTCAACCACAAATCCCTTGTCCATGTTCCCGCACCGTTCCAAGGCCGGTCGGCAGAGTCCGCATCCCGGACGCCGGTCTCGTCACCGGCATCCCGGGATGACTCTGTCAGTCGTCGTCGGTGATGGTTCCGGTGACCGTGGTCGGCCCGGTCAGGACAGCATCTTGGACCGGACCGAGCTTGACGGTGAACTTCTCCGTCGGCTCTTTCACCTTGTCGTTCACCAGGTTCACGGTGATCCAGCCCGTGGCCTGTCCGGGGTCGGGGTAGCCGAAGGCGTCGAGCTCGAACGGCGGCTGGCCGTCGTCCACCTCGCTCAAGAAGTCCGTGCCCAACTTCGCTGTCCCGCTGTGCAGTTGGCCGCTGACACCGACCCACTTGTCGCTGGCAGCGGACAGCTTGACCGGGAACTTGAGCACCTTCGTTCCCTCGACTGCTACCGCATTGCCGACCGTCAGAGTCGGCGTCGGGTCGTCGTCCAGCACCAGCCCGTCGCCGAACGAATCGCCGACGATCGCCTGATGCGGCACCGAGAGCAGCAAGGAGAACGCCAAGTCGTACCCGTCGCGGGTGTTCGCCTTGAGCGGCAACTTGACGTTGATCCGGGTCCGGCCGGGGGCGAAAACCAGGCTCCGGTGCACCTGACCGAGCACGTCACCGGAGCCGAGGTCGCCGATGGTCTCGGCGTAGACCGTGACCGGGAACGCGCTGGGTCGCGACATCGTCACCCAGAAGTCGAGGTTCCGGGTGCCCGAGTTGCCCTCCGTCACCTTGACGCTCGACGCCGACACACTCGGCAACCAGACCGGCGCAGACCTGCCGACGCCCGACTCCGCGAACGAGAGGTCGGAGAGGAAGACGGATCCGCTCGCAACCCGGTCGGTCCGCAACTCCACCGCGCGGATGTCCCGCAGATCGAGCTTGCGTAGCGACGCGATCGGGATCCGGACTGTCCGCAGCAGCGTCTTCGGCAACCCCGACGAGTTCGAGCCGGGCAGCCGCACCAACGCGTCCCCGAGCGACGACACCGGTACGGCGACCGCTCGGCCGTGCCCGTCCACCACTCGTACGGTGAGGTCCGTCCGGGCAGCCGCGGCCGGATCTGGAGAGGCACGGAAAGTGAGCGCGGAGAACTCGTGCACGTCCCGCTGTCTCGGCGCCAGGTTCACCCTCACCACGCCCGACTTGCCGGTCCATCGCAGCTTGGTGACAGCAGTCGTCGGCGCCGTCTGGGCGAAAGCCGCCTGCACCCAATGCGGCAGCCCACTCGAGTCGTCCGACGTCGCACAGGTCGGCACGGTCTGGTTCAGCCGGGTGGCGGTGCTGGCGAAGGTGGCGGCCGAGGAAGGAGGCACCTCGACCCCGGCACAGACCTGCGCCGTGGCGGCGCCAGTCACCGCCCCCTTCGGCAAGGCTCGGTCGAACCGCGCCAGATCCCGACGCTGGCTGGCCGGTGCCTGAGACACCACCCGTACGACGGCCCGCCCGGCCGAAAGGGCCCGGCTGTTCGACCCGTCGAACAGCGGCAGCAGGGACTTCTCGCCGCCCAGCTGGAGCCGGAAGAAGCCGGTCACGTACGCCGCACCGACGGCCTGCTGCTCCTTCGCTGTGAGCCGAGCCGCATTCTTCGCACCACACGGCGACTCATTCTCATCGCCGCCCCAGTCATCGAACGAGTCGGCAACCGACTGACCCGGCGTCCACTCGGTGTTGAAAAAGTTGTGGTTGGCCCCCATCACCAGCACAGTCGACCGGGTGGCCCGGTCGCCGCTCACGGCGTACCGCGTGTCGTCGTAGAACTTCTGGCCCTGCAGATCGGACACGTCACCGTCGCAGTACGGCAGCAGCACGCTCATCGCGACCCCGGGCACGGTGAACCGGGCGAAGTCGGTCGGCGCCAACGGCAGCACCGCGCGGATGCCGTACTTACCGCCGCGCTGCGAGTTCAGCACCGCGGCACGGGCAACGCCTTCGCCGCCGCGCGAGTGGCCCATCAGACCGACATTGCGCAGGTTCACCTTGCCGATGAACTTGCGGCCGAACGGCCCGCCGCCGATGGTGGACCAACGCTTCCACAGATCGAGGTGGGCCAGCACGAGCTCACCGCGGGCCATCGCTCCGGCGTCGTACACGCTGCCGTCGTACGCGTTGATCGCGTCGGCGCTGATCGACACGACCTGGTAGCCATGACTGGCCAGTGCCGTGGCCGGGGCGTCGTAGCCGCGGTAGCTCGGCAACGGCTTCATGCCGCTTGGGCACGGCCACGGTTTGATCGGGTCAGGGCCCGCCTGCTGGCCGTAGCAGTACTCGTGCCGGCCGTGCAGGAAGATCACCAGGGGTCGCATACCTACCGCGCCACGCGGCGAGTAGACCTTGCCGCGGAGCTCGGAGCGCTCCATCAGGTCAGGCAGGTAGATCGCCTGGTCACCGAGGTCGTACTCCGTGGTGTCCACCTTGTACTCGCCAGCGGCACCTGGGTCCACTCCGAGCAGCGGGCCGCGCGGTGCCTTCAGCCAGTCCGCGTCCGTCCCCGGCCCGACTGCGCCTCGCGCCTTATCGGTGTTCGGGGTATCGGTCGACCAGACCAGCTTGACGTCCTTTGCGCCGAGCACCGTCGGGTCCTGGCTGACCAACGTCAGCGTGCGCCGGTCGGCCGACTGCTTGGCCACTCCAGCAGGCTTCCCGTCGATCGCCAGCAGCGGCAGCGCGCTCCGCAACGGCACGGGATCCGCGAGCTTCAGCGTCACCCGGTACCCACCGGCTACTGGATCCACCCGCCAGTCGTTCTCCCGCGCAAGTGGTTCGGGAGCGGTTGCGGCCTGGGCCTGACTGGCCGGGCAGAGCAGCGCCACTCCGAGCAGCATCACCAGCCCCAGCTTTCCGATTACCCGCACAGGGGTTCCCCTCGTCGAACGACTTGTGCCTCGTATCGCTACAACGCGTCTGATGCCCTGAGGGGGTGGAAAGTTGCGCTGGTCAACGAATGAGCTGGCGGAAGGCCCTTTCGACCTCAGCCGGGTGTTCCATCTGTGCAACGTGCCCGGACTCGGGGAGATACAGCAGCCGCGCATCTGCGAAGGCCCGCTGCGCCCGGTTGCGGACCCCCGCGTTGACCAGCCGGTCGCGGCCGCCGTACACGAGCAGGGTCGGGCAGCGGACCTTCGCCACATCGGCCCAGAGCGAACGCCGTGGTGGTGCCAACTGCGAGAGCAGGATGCTGCGGGCTCCGGCCAGAGTGGCGTCCTGGCCCCACGGCTGTGTCTCCCGGCGCCGGAACTCGGCCTCGTACGCAGCGAGCACTTCCGGCGGCAGCAAACGATGGTCGCCGAAGATCATCGAGAGCGAGAACGTGAGTCGCCGCTCGAACGGCACCCGGGCAGTACGGCGCAGTACGGCCTTGCCTAGCCGGGGTGTAGAGAGTGCGGCAAACCAGAGAGCAACCCTAGATGCTCGTGGATCCGGCAGGGCCGGCGAAACCAAGGTGAGGGACGCCACCTGTTCCGGACGTCGTGCAGCCAGCACTACAGCCACCGCCCCGCCCATCGAGTTCCCGAACACATGGACCGGCTGATCGAACTCCCGGTCCATCAGTTCGATCATTACGTCCGCCTGCTCGCTGATCCCGGTCGCACCC
The DNA here is from genome assembly GCA_033851055.1 of Kribbellaceae bacterium. Taxonomy (GTDB): domain Bacteria; phylum Actinomycetota; class Actinomycetes; order Propionibacteriales; family Kribbellaceae; genus Kribbella. Next base: position 7,385 of record JAWWPC010000145.1, read on the forward strand.
GCCAGAGGTGGTGTACGGCCGAACCCGGGCAAGTCCGGCGCCACACCGCGCACTGTGTCGTTCAGCAGCAGCCCGAGAGCTGTCCAGTTCAGCGACGAGCCGCTGAGCCCATGAATGAACAAGGCCGGCGGGGAGTCCTTAGATGCTCCCGGCACGTCCCGGACGTTGAGATCCACGCCTGCGACCGGCACTGTGCGTGCTGGCCATTCCTGCGCCCCCAACGACGCCGAAGCGTCGGTTACCGCCCCGTAGCTCTCCACTAAGCAAGACTAGGCCTATGGCAGTTGGACCGCAGCAGTTGATCACTGAGGTGGATGGGCAGACCCTCAAGCTCACCAACCTCGGCAAGGTGCTCTATCCCAAGACAGGGTTCACCAAAGCCGAGGTGATTGACTACTATCTGCAGGCCGCGCCCCTGCTGCTGCCACACCTCTCTGACCGGCCACTGACCCGGAAGCGCTGGCCGGACGGCACCGGCGCCGCCTACTTCTTCGAGAAGAACGCCCCCCGCGGTACGCCCGACTGGGTCCGCACGGTGACTCTGCCCACGCCGGGTAGCTCCACAGGGCGCGACGAGGCCGACTTCGTGGTCGCCGACAACGTCCCCACCATCGTCTGGCTGGCCAACCTGGCCGCGTTGGAACTGCACGTACCGCAGTGGCGGATCGGGCTCTCCGACAACGGCAAGAATCCGCATGCCGATCTGGTCGTGTTCGATCTCGACCCTGGGCCGCCTGCCACCGTAGTGGACTGTTGTGACGTGGCGCTGGCGCTGCGGGAGTTGCTGGGACATCACGGCCTCGAGTGCTGGGCGAAGACCTCGGGCAACAAGGGGCTGCACCTGTACGCACCGATAGAGCCGGCCAGGTCCCGGGCCTCCAGCGCGTTCGCCAAGAAGATCGCGGAGCAACTGGCCGAGGCCTTGCCGGAGAACGTCACCGCGACGATGACCAAGGCCCTGCGGCCGGGCAAGGTCTTCATCGACTGGAGCCAGAACGCCAGCGCCAAGACCACCCTGGCGCCGTACTCGCTGCGGGGCGCTGACGAGCCGCGGGTATCCACGCCGATCGGCTGGGACGAGGTCGCCGCCGCCACCGATCCGGCCGAACTGGTCTTCCTGCCCGGCGATGTTCTGGCCCGGATCGACGAGTACGGCGATATACTGCAGGGCTTGTACGACGCCCCGAAGCCGCTTCCGTCATGACTACGGGACGCCGACCGCGGAAAACTGAACTGCGGGGACACCGACTGCGAGAAGGAGGTGGCTGCGATGACCAGCGACTCCGAGGAGCCGCGCGAGGACCCGCTCGACCTGCTGGATCTGGGGGACGAACTGCCCGGAGAGGCCCCCGAGGCGGACGTCCTGGAGCAGCACCTGGCCCCGACCGGCTACGACTCGGAGACCGAGGAGCCGTTCGAAGTACCGATCGAGGCCGATCCCGCCGACGTCGATGAACAGCACCGACCCGTCGGGGAAACAGAGGAGGATGACTACCGGTAGGTAGGATTCGCTGGAACGACCCGGTGACGCTTCGTCCCCGGTGCCGCACCACCGAAGGAGCCGACGTGTCGACGACACCGGAGACTGCGCCGAAGCGTGGCAGCCGCTTGCCGCGTCTGGCCCGCCGCGCGCAATTGCTCGAGGCGGCTCAGGAGGTCTTTGTCGCGAACGGCTACCACGCCGCCGCGATGGATGACATCGCTGACCGTGCCGGCGTCTCGAAGCCGGTGCTCTACCAGCATTTCCCCGGCAAGCTGGAACTCTATCTGGCGCTGCTGGACACCTCGTGCGACGCGATCTTGGCCTCGGTCCGGACGGCGCTGCGCTCCACCGAGGACAACAAGCAACGCGTCGCCGCGACGATCCACGCCTTCTACGAGTACGTCGCGAACGCACAGGGCGCGTTCAGGCTGGTCTTCGAGTCGGACCTGACGAACGAGCCGGCCGTCCGGGAGCGGGTCGACCGTGTCACCCACGCCTGCGCCGAGGCCTGTTCCGAGGTGATCAGTGCGGACGCCGGGCTGAGCAAGGACCAGTCGATGGTGCTCGCGGTCAGCCTGGTCGGTATGGCCCAGGTGAGCGCCCGATACTGGCTGGCCGCGGACAACCCGTCATTGTCCCAGGAACAGGCGGCCGACCTGGTCGCCAGCCTCGCCTGGCGGGGCATCCGCGGTTTCCCGCGCACCGAGTCCTGAGGCTGGGACGCACGCCGTACTCAGGTTGGGAGGTATGCCGTACTCAGGTTGGGCGCGGCGTCCTGAGGTTGGGAGGGCGCGCCGACTTCTGCTGTCGGCGGACGGATGAGGGCTGCGGACCGGTAGCGGCTAGGCTCGAATCTGGTACCGGCGAGAGCCGCCGGTCGGAACGGCCCGGGAGGGTTTCGTGGAGGTCAAGATCGGCGTCCAGCACGCCAATCGCGAGTTGGTGCTGGAGAGCGAGCAGAGCCCGGAAGAGGTCGAGCAGGCCGTCGCGGACGCGCTCAGCGGGAAGTCCACCCTGCTGGAACTCACGGACGAGAAGGGTCGCAAGGTGCTCGTCCCGGCCGACCGGCTCGCCTACGTGGAGATCGGCGAGGTCTCGATCCGCAAGGTCGGCTTCGGCGCCATCTAGTTGTGGTAGGTCACCATCTCCGACAGGTCGGCCCGATCCACGTTTAGGTGGGTCGGCGACCGGTAACCGGTTCGATGCGGCGCGACAGTTGTCGCGCGGCGCCGACGCGGTTGTCACAAGGAGGAACCAGCGTCATGGAAATCATCGGAGTCATTATCGCCGGCATCATCATCGGGCTGCTCGGCAAGTTCGTGGCACCTGGAGACAGGGACAACATCCCCCTGTGGCTGACTGTGCTCTGCGGTATCGGCGGGGTGCTGATCGGCTACTACGTTGCCGCGGCGCTCGGCGTGGCGGCCACCCCCGGCATCGACTGGACCCGCTGGATCATCAGCATCGTGGTTGCGGCAGTACTGGTCGTCATCGCGGCGATGGTCACCGGCAAGGGGAAAGCCAGGCCCATCTGACCCTGCACACTCCGACCGGCCGCTACCCCTCACGGTAGCGGCCGCTTTCCCTTTCACTCATCGGTCCCTTGTGCCCCGGTGTGTCGGCTTTCGTCGGTCCGTTGTGGCCAAAGGGCTCGCTCGACCTGGGGGCACCACCGCTCACGCGTAGCCACGTCTTGTGCCTGGCAGGTGCTCAACCTGCTGAATCCCGGCCCGGACTCGGGCTCGCGACCGGCGACCTGGTCAGACGCGACCTGGTCAGACGCGATCTGGTCATCCGCGATCTGGTCAGAAGGGACCGATGAAGGCCGACACGCCGGGGAACAAGGGACCGATGATGGGGTTTAGGCCTGGAGGCCGAGGGCGTTCATGCGGGCGGTGTGGGCCTCGGTGAGGCGGGTGAACATCCGCCCGATCGCGGCCAGGTCGAGACCCGGGCGGTCGACGCTGCCGGCGAGCAGCGCGGCCAGCGGGTCCCGGTCGGCGGCGATCCGCTGCGCCTGGCTGAGCGCCTCGCCGACCAGCCGGCGGCCCCACAGGGCGAGCCGGCCACCCAGCTTCGGATCTTCCTCGATCGCGGCCCGGACCCGGTCCACCACGAACTCGGCCTGGCCGGAGTCGGCGAACACCTCCAGCACCAGTGCCCGCGTCTCCGCATCCACGTACGCCGCGACCTCGCGGTAGAAGTCGTTCGCCAGACCGTCGCCGACGTACGCCTTCACCAGGCCCTCGAGCCAGTCCGACGGCGCGGTGTGGTCGTGGAAGGCATCCAGCGGGGTGACGAACGGCTGCATCGCGTCCATCGGGTCCACCCCGAGCGCCACCAGCCGGTCTCGCAGCTGTACGAAATGGCCGAACTCGGTGGTCGCCAGCGCAGCCAACTGGGCCTTGTCGTTCAGGGTCGGGGCCAGCTTCGCGTCCTCGGCGATCCGCTCGAAGGCGGTCAGTTCGCCGTACGCGAGAACGCCGAGCAGATCCACCGCCGCGGCCCGGTAGGCGGGGTCGTCGAAGGCCGTAAGTTCACTCACAGCCATCGTCGCTTCGCTCTCCGGCGGCTGCGATGCACGAGCCGGACTGTGCTGGACGATTCCCTCGCCTCATTGGAAGATTCCCTCGCGTCGCTCGGTCATGCTCGAACACTATCCGGCCACCGGTGCGCTGCGCCGGAGCGGCGGGAGGTACTCAGTCCGGTTCTGAGTACACTGGACGGTGATTCGCCGGTGACGCGCCCACGAGGGCAGCTGGTGCGAGCCGCTTGCACAGTGTCCCGCGCTGACGATTTCAGGCGCCCGGCCTCTGTCCAACCCGTCCGTACAAGCATGTGAGAGGCGATTAGCCTGACCACCTTCCGAGAGCTCGGGGTTCTACCCGAGATCTGCGACGCGCTCGATCGCGTCAATATCGTAGAGCCCTTCCCGATCCAAGAGATGACGCTCCCCGTCGCATTGATGGGGACCGACCTGATCGGCCAGGCACGCACCGGTACCGGTAAGACCCTCGGGTTCGGTATCCCGCTGCTGCAGCGCACCATCTCACCTGGCGAAGCCGATTACGAGGAGTTGGCGGCTCCCGGCAAGCCGCAGGCATTGGTCGTCACCCCGACCCGCGAGCTGACGATCCAGGTCGCCAAGGACCTCGAGACCGCCTCCACCGTCCGGTCCGTGCGCATCCTCACCATCTACGGCGGTGTCGCCTACGACCCGCAGCTCGACGCCCTGAAGGCCGGCGTCGATGTCGTCGTCGGTACGCCGGGCCGGCTGCTCGACCTGGCCAACCGGGGCGTGCTCGACCTGAGCCACATCAAGGTGCTGGTGCTCGACGAGGCCGACGAGATGCTGGATCTCGGCTTCCTACCCGACGTGGAGCGGCTCCTGCGCAAGACGCCGGAACTGCGCCAGACAATGTTGTTCTCGGCAACGATGCCGTCCGCGGTGATCACGCTGGCCCGCACCCACATGCGGCACCCGCTGAACATCCGGGCCGAGTCGCACGAAGAGACCCAGATGGTGCCGGCCACGGCCCAGTTCGTCTACCGGGCGCACGATCTGGACAAGCCCGAGGTGGTCGCCCGCATCCTGCAGGCCGAGGACCGCGGCCGGGTGATGATCTTCTGCCGGACCAAACGCGAGGCGTCCAGGCTCACCGACGACCTCATCGACCGGGGCTTCGCGGCCGCCGCGATCCACGGTGACCTGAACCAGCAGGCCCGCGAGAGGGCACTGTCCCGGTTCCGAGGCGACAAGGTGGACGTGCTGATCGCGACCGACGTCGCGGCCCGCGGCATCGACGTCGAAGGCGTCACGCACGTCATCAACAACACCTGTCCGGAGGACGAGAAGGCCTACGTGCACAGGATCGGCCGCACCGGCCGCGCCGGCGCCTCGGGTATCGCCGTCACCTTCGTGGACTGGGCTGACCTGGTTCGGTGGAAGACGATCAACAAGGCGCTCGACCTGCCGTACGACGAGCCTCAGGAGATCTACTCGACCTCCCCAGAGCTCTACCACGACCTTGGCATCCCCACTGGCACCAAGGGCCGGATCAAACCTGCTCATGCCCGTGCGGAGAAGCCCGAGCGCGAGCGTCCGGCCCGCCGTACCGATCGCGACAAAGACCGGGACAAAGACCGGGACAAGGACCGCGGTCGGGAGAAGGACGTCGCGGCCGGCACCGAGGACGAGGCAACCAGCACCGAGCGACCGGCGCGCAAGCGACCGACCCGCAGTCGGCGCCGTACCCGCAGCGGCCGGGCGGTCGAGGGCGACAGCGGCGTTGCTGCCCAGCCCGAAACGGCCCCGGACTCCAAGCCGGATACCGAGTCGGAAAGCAAGGCAGAGCCCAAGGCCCGCCAGCGCACCCGGCGTCGCCGCACCACCGAGACTGCAGGCGCCGAGACCGCAGGCACCGAGACTGCAGGCACCGAGACTGCGGCCGACACCGATCAGGCCACCGGACCGGGCGCCGAGTCGGCCAGCCGGTCGGGCGTGACGGCACCCAGCTTCAGCGCCTCCGAGTAACCGGAGACGTACGACGGGTGACCGTCGTGCCGGACCACGGATGGGCGAGACCAGTTCGTCGCCCGTCCGTGCCTGAACGGTGACCACAGACTGCAACACCCGCCTCACCCGGCTCGTCCTAGCTCAGACGGTATTCATCCGTGTGGGAGGACCCCGGAGGTGTGGCGATGACGAAGCTACGAATCACGGCCGCGGCAGCAGGAGCGATCCTGACCGCGGCCGTACTGCTGTCCGGCTGCGGGGCGAGCGGCGACAACGCCAAGACTTCGACCGCTGGTGCGGGCGCGCCCAACGCACCGCAGGCAGGCAGCGGCAAGGCCAAGAGCGACACCGGCGCAGGCTCTAGCGGCAAGGCAGCGCCGGACGCTTCAGCCCAACCTTCGGTGACCCGGTCCATCATCAAGACCGGCTCGCTCACGGTCGAGGCGGCCGACGTCGACAAGGAGCGGCAGGCGGCGATCGCAGTCGCGACCGGCCTGCGCGGCCAGGTCTCGTCCGAGGACACCGGTAGCTCGACCGATGGCGGGATCAGTCGGGCCGACCTGGTCTTGATGGTGCCGACTGCCTCCTTCGAGACAGCGATCCAGCGTCTGTCCAGCCTCGGCAAGCGGACTCAGATCCACCAAGAGTCCAGCGATGTCACCGAGCAGGTCGTCGACGTGAACAGCAGGATCACCACCCAGCGGGCCAGCCTTACCCGGATGCGGGTACTGCTCGAGAAGGCCACCACCATCGGTGAGATCGTCACGGTGGAGACCGAACTGACCCGGCGCGAGGCCGACCTGGAATCCCTGCTGGCAAAGCAGAAGGCCCTGGCCGGCCAGACTGAGATGGCCACCCTCAACCTGTCGCTGGTCGAGCCTGGCAAAGCGCCGGTGCAGAAGTCCGACAACCGCGGTTTCCTGGCCGGCCTGTCGAACGGCTGGGACGCCTTCACCACCACGATGTCCACCCTGTTGACCGTGATCGGCACGGTGCTCCCGTTCCTGATCGCCCTCGCCCTGATCGGCGTACCGCTGTGGCTTCTCCGCCACCGCTTCCGCCGCACCCCCACACCGGTCCCAGCCACGGCCGGCCCACCCCTCCCCCAGCACCCGGACCACCCCGGCCAGTCCTGACCAAGGCCGGAGGCTGCGCTCCGATGCTGTGAATCCCACCTCGGTCGCTGCAGTGCAATGCAGTGCCATCGTCATCGAAACTGCATTGCACTGCAGTAGGGAGGCACAAGGGGATCGGCGGTGAACCGACGACGCATCGCTCGGCGCTCGCTCGATCGCCGGCTTGATCATTGGCGCGAGCTAGTGTCGCGTGATGCACGTGACCGATACTTCGGAGCTGCGGCTCGACCAGTCGGAGCGGGGCAACCGCGCACGGCCATGGACAACGGCTGGACACATTGCAGCGTGCCGCCGATGCTCTCGGTTGCGATCTCGTCTATGCGCTGGTGCCTCGGCAACCCCTGGAGCAGATCGTCGCCGGGCGCGCCCGCGATGTCTCCCAGGACGAACTCGCCCGCGTCGATCACACAATGACGCTAGAGGCCCAGCGCGTCGACGACAGCCACTAGCAGGAGCGAATCGAGTCCTATGCGCTTGAGGTCGCAGAACAACCTGGCCTGTGGCGCGATCAGAGCTGATGCGCACGACTACGAACCGTTGTTGAGGTTCGTCCGGTCCTGCCCCTGACTCGGGATGCTAAAGCAGGGTGGTGGCTAGTTGGCGGTAGGCGTTGGCGCCGGCGGAGCGGGTCGACGTACTGAGGATGGAACGGCCGACTGCTGGGGCCTCGGCGAAGCGG
>JAWWPC010000205.1:0-15839 GCA_033851055.1 Kribbellaceae bacterium
TCGTAGGTCGTGAAGCCGCCCAGGCAGACGGCAGCGGCGAGCAGTCCCGTCCGACGGTCTCCAGTCGGTCACGTCCCGGCGGGGCAGCGCGTGCCCTGGCCAGGTGCCGGACCTCAGCCGCAACGTCAGTGCCGGGCGGGCGTGGCCTGCGTGGGTGGGCCGGCTCATCACCGCGGCTGATCACCGCGGCCGTGTTGGAGACGAACCGGAGTCGGGCGCGCGGTCAGGTCGACCGACTGGACTCGCCAGTCGGCCATCGAGGTGGCACCAGCCGCGGTGATCCGGTCGAACTGATCCAGGGATTCGATGTCCAGATTGGGGATGCCGGTGGTCGTCACGAGCAGAACACTTGGACTTGGGGGTGCCTGTACCTCCAGGACCAAGATGAGGTATTGGTTGGCCATGACACACGGGACACACGGGACACATGCGGAGCTGTGGAAGCGTCACAAGGCCGTCATGCCGGACTGGCTCGCGTTGTACTACGAGGAGCCGATCGAGATCGTCAGCGGCTCCGGCCGGCGGGTGACGGACGGTGAGGGCAAGGAGTACCTGGACTTCTTCGCCGGCATCCTGACCAACGCGATCGGGTACGACATCGCCGAGATCTCCGACGCGGTCCGCGAGCAGCTGTCCACCGGCATTGCGCACACCTCGACGGTCTACCTGATCCGGCGGCAGATCGAGCTGGCCGAGAAGATCGCGGAGCTGTCCGGCATCCCGGACGCCAAGGTGTTCTTCGCGAACTCGGGCACCGAGGCGAACGAGGCGGCGCTGTTGCTCGCCACCCAGTACCGCCGCTCCAACCAGGTGCTCGCGCTGCGCAACTCCTACCACGGCCGCGCCTTCGGCACCGTCGCCATAACCGGCAACCGCGGCTGGTCCGCGAGCAGCCTGTCGCCGGTGAACGTGCAGTACGTGCAGGGCGCCTACCGTTACCGCAGCCCGTTCAAGGACCTGCCCGACGCGGAGTACATCAAGGTCTGCACCGAGGACCTGCGCGACGTGATCGAGACGACCACGGCCGGTGATGTGGCCTGCATGATCGTGGAGCCGATCCAGGGGGTCGGGGGCTTCTCGTTCCCGCCTGACGGCCTGTACGCCGCGTTCAAGGAGGTGCTGGACGAGTACGGCATCCTGCTCATCTCCGACGAGGTACAGACCGGTTGGGGCCGGACGGGTGATCACTTCTGGGGCATCCAGGCCCATAACGTCGTACCGGCTGCGATGACGTTCGCCAAAGGACTCGGCAACGGCTTCGCCATCGGCGGTGTGGTCGCGAAGGCGGAGTTGATGGACAGCCTCAGCGCGAACTCGCTGTCCACGTTCGGGGGCAACCCGATCGCCACCAGCGCGGCCAAGGCGACGATCGACTATCTGCTTGATCACGACCTCCAGGCCAATGCGGCCAAGCGGGGCGCCCAGTTGGTCGACGGGTTGCGAGCGATCTCCGATGAGTTCCCGGAGCTGGGCGATGTGCGCGGCAGGGGGTTGATGCTGGCGGCAGAGATCGTGAAGGACGGCGACAAGCCGGATGCGGCGACTACGGCGAAGTTGCAGCAGGAGACAAAGAACCGCGGCCTGCTGATCGGCAAGGGCGGCCTCTACGGCAACGTGCTCCGGATGGCGCCCCCGATGACGCTCACCGAGGACGAGACCACCGAGGCGCTGGAGATCATCCGCGACTCCTTCAACACCCTGCGCTAGCGATCGATGTCGAGGACGATGCCGTAGTCGCGGACCTTGCGGTAGATGGTCGCTCGGGACACGCCCAGGTCACTGGCGGCCTTGTCCTTGTTGCCCCGGTGGACCACCAGCGCCTTGACCACGGCGTCGCGCTCGAGCGACTCGAGCTGGGTCAGCCGGCGGCGGCTGGTGGCGAGGCACTCGCCGGGAAGGTCGTCCAGTTCGATCATGCCGGTGCGGCGTCGCTGGGAGATCCGGTGCAGGACCCGCCGGAGTTGCTCCACGTTCCCGAGCCAGGGGAGGCGCATCAGCTGAGCAAGCGCGGCAGGGGAGATGCTCAGGTTGTTGCCTCGGCTGACCCGGGCGAGCAGGTTCGGGACCAGCTTGTGCATGTCCTCGATGTGGTGGCGCAGCGGCGGGACCTCGACGGTATGCGCGAAGTGCGGCAGCAGTTGCGTGTCCACGTTCGCGTTTCGCGGCTCGCCCTGAGTGGTGAGAGCGACCCACACGCCGCGGTGTGAACTTCCCTTGTCTGAATGTTCGAGTAGTAGCTGCGACAGGCCGACGACTGCGTCGCTGTCGAGCAGGTGCGCACGACGTACGACTAGTGAACCCGTGCCGGAGGTGAGTTCCTCCGCGATCGTGTCCAACCACACGCTCGGGTTGGTGCCTGCTTCAGCGGCGTCCATGACGCGGAAGTGATCAGTGGAGCTGGCGGCCCGGAGCAGTGCGAGCTTGCCGACGCCGGCCTCGCCCTCGAGCACGAGCCATGATCCGTCGCGCCTGCTGTTGTCGACTGCCTGGCACACCCGCTGCCAAGTTGCGCTGGTACCGGCCAGGCCAGGCAGCGCCTGTACGGCGTTGCTGCGGCCGGTGCCAGTAGCTGCGTCGGGACAGGACTGGACCTGGATCCGCAGCACCCCGCCGGCCAGCTCGTGACCGCTGAACGCCGGTCGGTAGTCCAGCCGCGCAACCAGGCCGCTGGGCAGGTCGGCGACGAGCGTCACCGGGTTGGCTGCGCCTGCGGCATCTGCCGACCGCGCGAGCAGGGCGGCCTGGTCCGCCGGCTCGAAGCGCTGCTGTGCCTGGTTGTTCATCATCACCAGGTCATTGCTGAGCGCCATCACGCCGCTACCCGGATGCTGACAAGCGGCGAGGTAGTCCCGGAACAGGGCTAGCTCACGAGCGCCGGACCGCGTCAGGAGCGCCTGCTCGATCTGCAGCGCCGTCGACCGGGCACAGAACATCAGCAGCGCGTTCGAGTGCGCCACCGACGAAGTCAGATCCAGTACGCCGAGCAGCGCGCCGGTGACGGGGTGATGGATCGGCGCACCGGCGCAGGCGAACTCGCCGAGCCGGCCGGTGAAGTGTTCGCTGCCGGTGACCATGGTCGGCATCCCTGCCTCGAGCGCCGTACCGATGCCGTTGGTGCCGACCTGCTCCTCGGCGTAGCTGAAGCCGGGCGCCAGGTAGGCGCGGTCGAGCTGCCTCACCAGTGTCGGGTCCGGGCAGGTGCGTTGCAGCACCAGGCCGTGCTGGTCGGTCAGGATGATGCTGACGGACTCGTTCGCCAGTTCGTCAGCCAACTGGCTGAGCACGGGCGCGGCAGTCATTGCCAGGGGCGTCGGGACATCGACGGGCTGGATGTAGCTGGGATCAAGGTGGTCGGTGTCGATCCGTAGCTGCGACGACCGCAACCAGGACGCACGGATAGTCTCGCGGACCACCTGGGGATTCAGATCGCCGGAGGACAGGAACGAGTCCCGCGCCTCCTGAAGTTGCCGGACCAAACGCCGAGCAGTGCTCCCAGCCCCACGACCTGTTGTCCGTCCCATCGACGCACCTCTCGTCGAGTTACCTGACTTGATCCAGCCTAGGCCACCCTCGCAATACCACCGTGTCTCAGATTGAGACAACTACAAGCGCGTGTCCGGGGTGTGATCTATTGCACGGCGGCAGCGGTCGCCGATGGCGCCCGGATCGAGAAGAACTCGCCCGGACCATGACTGATCCCTGACCGAGGAGGCAGACCGTGAGCAGGCAGAGTCTGAGCAAGGCGCACGCCAAGATCACCGAACTGTCCTGGGAGCCCACGTTCGCGACCCCCGCGACCCGCTTCGGGACCGACTACACCTTCGACAAGGCACCGAAGAAGGACCCACTGAAGCAGATCATGCGGTCCTACTTCCCGATGGAGGAGGAGAAGGACAACCGCGTCTTCGGCGCCATGGACGGTGCCATCCGCGGCAACATGTTCCGGCAGGTGCAGCAGCGCTGGATGGAGTGGCAGAAGCTCTTCCTGTCCATCATTCCGTTCCCCGAGATCTCCGCCGCCCGCGCGATGCCGATGGCGATCGACGCGGTGCCGAACCCGGAGATCCACAACGGCCTGGCCGTGCAGATGATCGACGAGGTCCGGCACTCGACGATCCAGATGAACCTGAAGAAGCTGTACATGAACCACTACATCGACCCGGCCGGGTTCGACATGACCGAGAAGGCGTTCGCGAACAACTACGCGGGCACCATCGGCCGGCAGTTCGGTGAGGGCTTCATCACCGGCGACGCGATCACCGCAGCCAACATCTACCTCACGGTGGTGGCCGAGACCGCGTTCACCAACACGCTGTTCGTCGCGATGCCCGACGAAGCCGCGGCTAACGGTGACTACCTGCTGCCGACCGTCTTCCACTCGGTGCAGTCCGACGAGTCGCGCCACATCAGCAACGGGTACTCGATCCTGCTGATGGCTTTGGCTGACGAGGACAACCGGCAACTGCTCGAGCGGGACCTGCGTTACGCGTGGTGGAACAACCACTGTGTCGTCGACGCGGCGATCGGCACCTTCATCGAATACGGCACGAAGGACCGCCGCAAGGACCGGGACAGCTACGCCGAGATGTGGCGTCGCTGGATCTACGACGACTACTACCGCAGCTACCTGATCCCGCTGGAGAAGTACGGCCTGAAGATCCCGCACGACCTCGTCGAGGAGGCGTGGAACCGGATCTACAACAAGGGCTACGTGCACGAGGTGGCACAGTTCTTCGCTACCGGCTGGCCGGTGAACTACTGGCGGATCGACCCGATGACGGACACCGACTTCGAGTGGTTCGAGGAGAAGTACCCCGGCTGGTACAACAAGTACGGCAAGTGGTGGGAGAACTACAACCGGCTGCGCTACCCCGGCAAGAACAAGCCGATCGCGTTCGAGGACGTCGACTACCAGTACCCGCACCGGTGCTGGACCTGCATGGTGCCGGCCCTGATCCGCGAGGACATGGTGACCGAGAAGGTCGACGGTCAGTGGCGTACCTACTGCTCCGAGACCTGCGCCTGGACCGACATCAAGGCGTTCCGGCCGGAGTACGAGGGCCGCCCGACGCCCAACATGGGCCGGCTGACCGGGCACCGCGAGTGGGAGACCCTGCACCACAACCGGGATCTCGCCGACATCATCTCCGACCTCGGCTACGTGCGAGACGACGGCAAGACGCTGATCCCGCAGCCGCACCTGGACCTCGATGACGAGAAGTTGCTGTGGACGCTCGACGACGTCCGGGGCATCAACTTCGCCAGCCCGAACATTTTGCTGAACGAGATGTCCGACGCGGACCGCGAGGCCCACGTCGCGGCGTACAAGGCGGGCGGGCCGGCCGGCCGGCCGGCCAAGGCCGCGGGCTGATCCGGGCGTCGGCCGGTCCCCGGCAGGGGATGGCTCATCGGGACCGGCCGACGCTCATCCCGAGGCGGGCCGGTGGTGGCGACCCTGGAGCTCCGTCATCACCGGCCGCCCCGATCGTCTCCAACGAACCGTCACCCCGAACAGAGGAGCAGCACTGTCATGAGCGACAAGCACGTCGTCAAGTTCGAGCCTGTCGATCTCGAGATGGAGGTCACCGAGGACGAGACGGTCCTCGACGCCGCCTTCCGCCAGGGCATCGCGCTGATGCATGGCTGCAAGGAGGGCCAGTGCTCCGCCTGCAAGTCGTTCCTGATCGACGGTGACGTGCAGATGGACCGGTACTCGACCTTCGCACTCGCCGACTACGAGAGCGACGAGGGTTACATCCTGCTGTGCAAGTCACGCGCCTACAGCGACCTGACGGTGGAACTCATCAACTATGACGAGGAAGAGTTGCGCAACGCCGTTCCGTTGCAGCACCTGCGCACCACGATCGCCGCGATCGAGCCGGTCACGCACGACATCGTGTCGCTGCGGCTGGACCTCATCGAGCCGCGGACCTTCACCTTCAAGCCAGGACAGTACGCCGACATCCAGATCCCGGACCACGACGGTCACCGGTCATTCTCGATGGCGACCACACCCCGGACGGAGGGGTCCGTCGAGTTCCTGATCAAGAAGTACCCGGGTGGGCACTTCTCCGGTCTGCTCGACGGTGTTTTGCGGGTGGGTCAAGAGCTGGAGCTCGACGGCCCGTACGGCGCCTTCACGCTGCGGAAGTCTTCCGACCGGCCGATCGTCTGCATCGGAGGCGGGGCCGGCATGGCGCCGATCCTGTCCCTGCTGCGGCACATGGTCGAGGACGGCATCGATCGGCCCGTCACGTTCTACTACGGCGCACGCAACCCCACGGACCTCTTCTACCTGGACCAGATTCAGAAGCTCGGCCAGGAGCTGACGGACTTCGAGTTCGTGCCCTGCTTGTCCGAGACGTGGCCGGAGGACTGGTCCGAGATCGGCGTACCGGGGGACAACGGCCTGGTCACCGATGTGGTGAACCGGCGCGAGACCGGTTTGGCCGAGTGCGACGCATACCTGTGCGGTCCACCTCCGATGGTCGATGCGGCGATCGACCTGCTGGAGATGAACGGCGTACCGCGCGAGCAGGTCCACTACGACAAGTTCACCACCTCGGTGGCCGAGTAAATCGTCACTTCGAGAGAAGAGAGTCGACCGACATGGCACAAACACCTGTCACCAGGGAACGCAGCTTCCCGCATCCGGAGTTCACCGACTCCGAAGCCGGCGCGCTGACGTTCCCCAGCTCCACCAGCCGCAGTTACAACTACTTCAAGCCGGCCAAGGCGCGCGCCACGACGTACGAGGACGTCACCTTCGATGTCCAGCCCGACCCCGAGCGGCACCTGTCACAGGGCTGGATCTACGGCTTCGCGGACAGCCCCGGTGGCTATCCGCAGGACTGGACCCGGGCGCTGTCGTCGGACTGGCACCAGTTCCGCGACCCGAACGAGGAGTGGGAGAAGACGATCTACCGCAACAACTCCGCGGTGGTCCGTCAGATCAGCCTGAGCCTCGAGAACGCCAAGCGGGCCAAGGCGTACTCGCACTGGAATCCGGCCTGGGTGCACTTCATCGAGCGCAACCTCGGGGCCTGGATGCATGCGGAGAACGGTCTCGGCATGCACGTGTTCACCGCCGCCCAGCGGTCCGCGCCGACGAACATGATCAATAACGCGATGGCGGTCAACGCGGCGCACAAACTGCGGTTCGCCCAGGACCTGGCGCTGTTCAACCTCGACCTGGCCGAGTCCGAGATCGACTTCGACGGCAAGGTGCACAAGGAGGTCTGGCAGAGCGACCCGGCCTGGCAGGGCGTTCGGGAGAATGCCGAGCGGCTGACGGCGATCGGGGATTGGGGCGAGGCGCTGTTCGCGACCAACATCGTGTTCGAGTCGCTGGTCGGCGTGCTGTTCCGCAGCGATCTGCTGATGCAGATCTCGGCCCGCAACGGCGACTACATCACCCCGACGATCGTCGGGGCCGGCGAGAACGACTACAGCCGGGACCTCGGCTACACCCGGGCGCTGTTCTCGATGCTCGCCCGCGACGAGAAGTACGGCGAGGAGAACAAGGCCCTGTTCGGCGAGTGGCTGTCCACCTGGATCCCGCAGAGCCTGCGCGCGGCCCGCGAACTGCAACCGATCTGGTCGCAGCCGAACGAGAAGGTCGTCACCTTCGCCGGCTCGCTGGAAGCGGCCAAGGACACCTTCCGCGGCGTGCTCGCCGACCTCGACCTCGAAGCCCCGAAGGAGCTGGACCAGTGACTATGAAGAAGTTCGGCGCGGCCGACCGCAGTTTCTCCAACAAGTGCGGCGTGACGCTGATGAACAACCAGAACGGCTATGTCGTTGCCGACATCATGGGCAAGAAGCCCAACGTGGAGATCACCGAGTACCCCTCGATGATCCGGGTCGACGGCATCGGCAACCTCACTTTCGACTTCGACGAGATCTCCGACGCGCTCGGTTCGGAGTTCGACCAGTCGGACTTCGAGGAGATCATGTCCACCCACTACGGGCGGATGGTGCATTTCGACGACAAGACGATGCTCTTCTCCAGCCCGGAGGAGGCCGCCGAATACATCGACTTCGACCTCATCGAGATCGACAACTGATCCGGCGGCCCGGGCTTCGAGGGGGCCCGGGCTGCCATAGCTGCCTGCCAGGGAGGCAATACGTGTACGAGAAGAACGGCGAGAAGTACTACATCGTCGACAGCCATATCCATTTCTGGAACGGCCGTCCGGAAAACAACAAGAACCGCTACGGGGCCGGATTCACCAACTGTTTCTACGACTACCACCGCAACCTGTCACCGGAGGAGTACATCTGGACGGCGGAGAAGTTCGGCGCCTACAGCGAAGAGGACCTGATCCACGACCTGTTCGAGATCGGTTATGTGGACAAGGCAATCTTCCAGCCGACGTACCTGACCGACTTCTACGTGGACGGGTTCAACACCACCGAGCGCGACGGTGCCGTGATGGAGAACAACCCGGGCAAGTTCATCACCAACGGCGCATGGGATCCGCGCGACGGCGAGGAGGGCCTGAAGAAGCTCGAGGAACTCCACGAGCGCTGGAACCTGCAGGGCGTCAAGCTCTACACGGCCGAGTGGAAGGGCGACTCGAAGGGCTGGAAGCTGTCGGATCCGTGGTCCTACCGCTACTTGGAGAAGTGCGAGGAGCTCGGCATCAAGAACGTCCACGTCCACAAGGGCCCGACGATCTACCCGCTGAACCGGGATGCCTTCGACGTCGCCGACGTGGATGACGTGGCGTCGGCATTCCCAGGGCTCAAGTTCATTATCGAGCACGTGGGGCTGCCGCGGCTGGAGGATTTCTGCTGGATCGCGACGCAGGAACCCAACGTGTACGGCGGGTTGGCGGTCGCGATGCCGTTCATGCACAGCCGGCCGCGGTACTTCGCGGAGATCATCGGCGAGCTGCTCTACTGGATCGGCGAGGACCGGATCACTTTCGCCAGCGACTACGCCATCTGGCAGCCGAAGTGGCTGGTAGAGAAGTTCGTCGACTTCCAGATTCCCGAGGACCTGCAGTCCGAGTACGGCGTTCTGACGCCCGACATCAAGCGGAAGATCCTCGGGCTGAACGCGGCGAAGCTCTACGGCATCGAGGTACCAGAGGAGCTGCGGCTCAAGGACATCAGCGACAAACCGGTCGGCTCGTCGCCGGTTCCGGTGGCTTGAGGAGAAGGGATCCCGACCATGGCCAAAGATCTTCGCTTCAGCACCGACGCGAGGCAACTGCTCGAACAGGGCGTGAACGCACTTGCCGACGCCGTCAGAGTGACGCTCGGCCCCAAGGGGCGCAACGCCGTACTGGAGAAGCTCACCGGACCGCCCACCATCACCAACGACGGCGTCACCATCGCCCGCGAGATCCAGCTGCGGAACCCGTTCGCCAACATGGGTGCGCAGTTGGTCAAGGAGGTCGCGATGAAGACCAACGGTGTTGCCGGCGACGGCACCACCACCGCGACCGTACTGGCTCAGGCGCTGGTCCGCGAGGGCCTGGCAGCCGTCGACGCCGGTGCCAACCCGATGCAGGTACGCCGGGGGATCGAGGAGTCCGTCGCGGCGGTCGTGAAGACGCTGCAGGAACGGACCTCCGAGGTCAGCGGCCAGGGCGACCTGATGTACGTCGCCACCCTGTCGGCCAACGACGACCCGGAGATCGGCTCGGTCATCTCCGAGGCGATGAGCCGGGTCGGCAAGTCCGGCGTGGTCACCGTCGAGGAATCGCCGGCGTACGGACTGAGCCTGACCGTTGTCGACGGCATCGAGTTCGACCACGGCTTCATCTCGCCGTACATGGTGACGGACAAGGACCGGATGGAAGCGGTCTTCGACGACCCCTACATCCTGCTCACCAACCACAAGATCAGCCAACTGCAGGATCTGATGCCGACGCTTGAGACGGTGACCAGAGCGGGCAGGCCGCTGGTGATCCTGGCCGAGAACGTGGAAGGCCCGGCCCTGCAGATGCTGGTCAGCAACAACGTCCACGACACCTTCCGCTCCGTCGTCGTCCGCGCCCCGGGCTTCGGCCACCGGCGGGTCGCGGAACTGGAGGACCTCGCCGCGGTGCTCGGCGGCCGCGTGGTCAGCGAGGACTCGGGCGTCGACCTGCACTCGATCAAGCTGGCCGACCTGGGAACCTGTCACCGCATCACGATCACCGAAGCCGGTACGACGATGGTCGGCGGCGCGGGTGACTCGTCGGCGGTGGAAGCCCGGCTGCACCAGCTGGAGAAGGAGCTGGAGCGGACCGAGAACGAGCACGACCAGGACAACCTCCGGCTCCGGATCGCCCGGCTGGCAGGTCGGGTCGCCGTGATCCGTGTCGGTGCCGCCACAGGGGTGGAGCTCAAGGAGAAGCAGCACCGGGTGGAGGACTCGCTCTCCGCGACCCGGGCTGCTTTGGAGGAAGGCGTCATCGCCGGCGGTGGATCGGCGCTGGCCCAGGCCCGGGACGTGCTCGACCGGATCGAACTGACAGGCGACGCGCTGGTCGGCCGCGAGATCGTGCGGCAATCACTCGCCGAACCGTTGCGGTGGATCGCGATCAACGCCGGCTACGACGGTGACGAGGTGGTCAAGACGGTGACCGAACTGCCGGTCGGGCACGGGTTCAACGCGCTCACCGGCGAGTACGGCGACATGTTCGACTTCGGCGTGATGGACCCGGTGAAGATCACCCGGTCAGCGCTGGAGAGTGCGGCCTCGATCGCCGCGCTGCTGCTGACCACAGAGACGGCGATCGTGGAAGAGGTGCTCGGCAACCCGGGCGCCATCGTCGCACCAGGCTTCGGCGACCTGGCCGAAGGCATGGTCCGCCCCTCGAACATCTACTGAACGCAGGTCCACCTGGCGGCCGCCCCCGGTCCTCACCCCGGGGGCGGCAATCCCCCCATCCCGTTCATCGGTCCGTAGTTCCCCGGCGTGTCGGCATTCATCGGTCCCGAATGACCACGTCCGACGGCCTGTGCGTTCCCGGATGTTCTGGCATAGGTCTCCCACCTCCGACCTCATCGCGCCCGCCACGCATACACGACTCGCCAGCAATCGCTTGCCCGACACCCGAACCGGACTTAGGTATGCGCTGGTGGCGATCCGCAGTCGCCGAAAGCTAGGCACGCCGTGATCGGCATACCCAGCTTTCGGTGCAGAGGTGCTTACAGGGTTGCTTCCGGAGGCAGAGCGGACTCGGCGGCCGACGGCGGCGGGCCGCCGGTGACCTTGAGCTGCCGACGCGAACGCCCTTCCAGCCAGCGGGCCAGGATCGAGAGCAGTGAGCAAAGGCCAATGTAGATCACCGCGATGACGATGTACGTCGGGATGTACGGGAAGCCGAACTCCAACCGCCCGCCCATCTGCTTGCCGACGTACAGGAGTTCGTTGTAGGTGATGATGAACCCGAGGGCGGTGTCCTTCAGCAGTACGACGAGTTGACTGACGATCGCCGGCAGCATCGCCCGGATCGCCTGCGGCAGCAGGATGAGTCTGACCACCTGGTTCTTGCGCAGGCCGGTGGCGTAGGCGGCCTCCCGCTGGCCCCGCGGTACCGCCGTAATACCCGCGCGGAAGATCTCGGCCAGAACGGACCCGTTGTAGAGCGTCAGGCCCAGGACTACCGCCCACATCGGGGACAGCCCCAGGTGGTACTGCAGAGATCCGTAGTAGAAGAAGAACATCAGGATCAGCAACGGGATCGCCCGGAACAGTTCGACCACAACGGTTGCGGGGGCTCTGATCACCTTGTGATCGCTGATCCGGGCGGCCGCGAATACCGCGCCGAAGACGAGGGCGAACACGGCAGCGATGCCTGCTGCCTTCAACGTGTTCAAAAGCCCGTCGAGCAACTGCTGCTGGATCGCCGTGTACTGGAACTGTGCCCAGCGCCGGCTCTGGAACTGGCCGCTGCTGTTCAGGCGGTAGATCACCCAGGCGACGACCCCGATGAACACGAGGGCGACGACACCATTGAGAAGCCGGTTCCGAGCGATCGCCCGGGGACCTGGAACGTCATACAGCACGGCACTCATGCGGCCACCGCCATCCGTCGCTCGGCCCACCGCTGTAGGAGCACCAAGGGTGCTATCAGGATGAGGAAGCCGATGGCGATCCAGACCAGGGTGAGCATCTGGTTCTGGCCTCGTTCCGCCATGGCCGCCGGGATCGCGCCCGCCTCGACGACTGAGAAGCCGGCCGCGATCGTGGTGTTCTTCAGCAGTGCGATGAGGACACTCGCCAGCGGCGGGATGATCGCGCGGAATGACTGCGGCAGGATCACGATACCGAGGACCTGGGTGAAGGTCATGCCGATCGACCTGGCCGCCTCGGCCTGACCCGCCGGGATGGTGTTGATGCCGGCGCGGACGACCTCGCAGATGAACGCGGCGGTGTAGATGGTCAATGCGGTGATCGCGGACCAGAAGAAGGATGGCAACTGGATGTCCATCTTCGGTGCACCGAAGACCAGGAAGGCGAACACCAAGGTGAGCGGGGTGTTCCGCAGGGTATTGACATAGCCGGTTCCGATCGCGCGCAGTGCCGGCACCGGGGAGACGCGGAATGCGGCCAGCACAGTACCGAGGATCAGGCTCAGGACCCCGGAGATCAAGAACAGCTTGATCGTGGTCAAGAATCCTTGGCCGAAGAGGTCCCAGTTGTCGGTGAGGACCGAGAGCATCGCGACTCCATGCTTTCCGAGTTCGTCAGGGGAGAAGCAGTCCGGCTACGGCGACCAGGGAGTCCCAGGTCGCCGTAGCCGGGCTTGGATCAGTACTTCTCAAGCGGCGGCGGGGTGGCCGCGGCGCCGGACTTGCCGAGCGTCTCGTCGTACAGGCTCTTCCAGGTCCCGTCGGCGAAGCCGGCCTCGAGGCCGGCGTTCACCTTGTCCCGCAGCGCCTTGTCGGTCAGCGGCAGGCCGATGCCGTACTTCTCCGTGCTGAACGGCTTGCCCACGACCTTGAGCTCGTCGGGTGCGTTGGCCGCGTAGCCCTTGAGGATGGCATCGTCAGTGGTGACGGCGTCGACCTTCTTGTCGAGCAGTTGCGAGACGCATTCGGAGTAGGTCTTGAACTCGCTGATGTTGCTCGCCTCGGTGAGGCTCTCGTCCTTCACCTTCTGGATCGGCGTGGAGCCCGTCACCGAGCAGACCTTCTTGCCCTTCAGGGCGTCTTTGCCGGCGTCCATCGAAGTGTCGGCCTTGTTGACCAGCAGGTCCTGGCCGGCGACGAAGTAGGGACCGGCGAAGGAGACCAGCTTCTTGCGCTTGTCGGTGATGGAGTAGGTGCCGACGTAGTAGTCGATCTCGCCGCCGCCGATCGCCGTCTCACGGTTCGCGGACGGGATCTCCTTGTACTCGATCTTGTCCGGGTCGAAGCCGAGCTGGGCGGAGACCATCCGGGCGACCTCGATGTCGAAGCCACAACGCTTGCCGTTGGCGTCCTTGTAGCCGAGGTTCGGCTGGTCGGCCTTCACGCCCACGATCGCGTGGCCGCGACCCTTGATCTTGGTGAACGTCGGGCTGCCCGCCACGTCCGCGCCGCCGGCGACGTCGAACTTGTGGAGATCGCCGCAGTTTCCGGTCGAGCTGCCGCCGCCACCGCTGGCGACAGGTTGGTCCTTGCCACAGGCACCGACGGTCAGCGCGAGCGCTGCGACGCCGACTGTGGCGACGAGGTTGCGCATCTTCATTTGGGGTCCCCTTCGTGTGTTTTGGTGCTAGTTACGACCGGCCGCGAGGCCCGACGCGGATCGTCAGTGCTTGAGGATCTTCCCGAGGAAGTCCTGGGCACGCTTGGACGACGGATTGGTGAAGAAGGTCTCCGGAGTGCTCTCCTCGACGATCTCCCCGTCCGCCATGAAGACGACGCGGTTCGCAGCGCTCCGCGCGAAGCCCATCTCGTGGGTGACGACAACCATCGTCATGCTTTGCTCGGCGAGGCCGATCATCACCTCGAGGACCTCCTGGATCATCTCCGGGTCGAGCGCCGAGGTGGGCTCGTCGAAGAGGAGGACCTTCGGATCCATAGCCAGCGCTCGCGCGATCGCGACCCGCTGCTGCTGGCCACCGGACAGTTGAGCCGGGTATTTGGACGCCTGGTTGGCGACGCCGACCCGTTCGAGCAGTTCCATCGCCTTCCTCTCGGCAACCTTCGGGTCCGTCTTGCGGACCTTCGTCGGGCCGAGGGTGACGTTCTGCAGGATCGTCTTGTGCGCGAACAGGTTGAACGACTGGAACACCATGCCGACATCCGCGCGCAGCTTTGCGAGCGCCCGGCCCTCGTTCGGCAGCGGCTCGCCGTCCAGCGTGATGGTGCCAGAGTCGATCGGCTCGAGCCGGTTGATCGCGCGGCACAGGGTCGACTTGCCGGACCCGGACGGGCCGATCACGACGACCACTTCGCCCTTGCCGATGGACAGGTTGATGTCCTTCAGCACGTGCAGGTCGCCGAAGTGTTTGTTCACATTCGACAGGGCGACGAGACCGGTTGTCGTCACGGTATCGACGGCAGGGGAATCGCTCATGGCAGGCAACCTAGCGCGACCGGGGGTTGAGCCGCACGGATCCCAGGTTCCACGCAGATAACGATCTGCAATAAAGTTCCTGCAGACTGTGATCGGGTGGTGACTGGCCGCAGCGCGAAGGATTTCCCGACGAGTTCGGAAACAAGCTTTCGTTTGACGATCGCGGGGCGTACCGTCACGGCGGCTTTGTGCTACGGGAGTGCGAGGACATCCGCACCCCGCCAAGTGAGATGTCGGGAGACAGTCATGCGATTCCCGCTGCCCAGACGCAGTCAGAAGATCCTGGCAGGCGTTCTCGGAACCGGACTCGTCGTCGCCGGAATCGGCGGTTACGTCGGCCGGTACGACCTTAAGGAGCAATGGCTCAAGAACCAGTGGGCCGACAAGCATTACAACGCGTCCGTGATGGAGAAGTCTCTGATGATCGCCGGCGGCAACCCGTCGGAGGCGCAGAGCGAATCCAAAGAAGCCGCCAACATCGCGGAGGAGTTCCAGCAGGCGCGCACCGCGCCCGGCGTCGTTGCCCCGGGCGCCTACTCGGCCGCCTTCAGCCAGCTCACCTCCATGCAGCACACCGTGGGCGTCTGGCGTGAGGTCACCAAGGTGCCCTACAACGCCGATGACAGCCGGTACCGCGACTGGTTCTCCAACTCCAGCGGCGGTGCGGGATACGTCACCGGCCGGATAACCGGCCTGGCCGCGGACGGCTCGAACCACGTGTACGCCGCCGGCGCCAACGGCGGCGTCTGGCGGTCCAGCACTGGCGGCGGCAACTGGACGCCGTTGGCGGACGCGCTTCCGTCGCTCAGCGGCGGCGATCTGCAGTTGGCCGGTGATGGATCGCTGTGGTACGCCACGGGTGAGGCCAACACCGGTGGTACGTCGTACGTCGGCGCGGGTGTGTACCGGCTGGCGAACCCGACGACCGGCGTGTTCTCGACCTCCGACCGGGTGGGCGGCAAGGAGCTCGAGTCCACCACGATCGGCCGGCTGCGCTGGGGCGGTGGCAAGGTCTTCGCGGCCACCGACCGAGGTGTCTGGTACCACGACGCGTCCACCACCGCCGGCGCCTGGAAGATCGCGTTCTACCCGAACCCGGACTTCATGCCGGAGATCAAGGACGACGCGGGCAACGTGCTCGTGCCGGCCGGCTCGCAGACCGCCGGCAACACCAATGCGGCGTACAAGAATATCGTCAACGACATCGCGATCGACCCGAAGAACCCCAAGCACGTGATCGCGGCCATCGGCTGGCGCTCGGGGGACACCTACAACGGCTTCTACGAGACCCAGGACTACACCCTCGGCGCCTCGAGCTGGAAGCGCCTCG
>JAWWPC010000216.1:0-15732 GCA_033851055.1 Kribbellaceae bacterium
GCCGGTGCTCCCGCCGGCGGTCCCGGCGCGATGCCGCCCCGGCCTGCCGCGGCTCGCGGTGGCTCGTCCGACCGGCCCCGTCCGTCTGGTGGTGTGCCGGGCGCCCCGCGTCCGAACCCGGCGATGATGCCGAAGTCCTCGGCCGGTACCTTCACCGGCCGCCCGTCCGGCCCCGGTGGCGGTCCTGGCGGCGGCGCCGGTGGTCGTGGCAGGCCTGGTGGTGGCGGTCCGAGCGGACCGGGTGCCGGTCCGCGCAGCGGTGGCGGTGGCGGCGGTGGCGGTGGCGGTTTCCGTCCTGGTGGTGCCCCGAGCGGTCCTCCCGGTGGCGGTGGCGGCGGTCGTCCCGGCCCGGGCAACCGTGGCCGTGGCGGGACGCAGGGCGCCTTCGGGCGTCCGGGCGGTCCGGCCCGTCGTGGTCGCAAGTCGAAGCGCGCGAAGCGCCAGGAATTCGACAACATGCAGGCCCCGGCCGTCGGCGGCGTGCGGGTCAAGCACGGTGGCGGCGAGGTCGTCAAGCTCGCTCGTGGCTCGTCACTGACGGACTTCGGCGAGAAGACCGGTATCGATCCGGCGGCGCTGGTCCAGGTGCTGTTCCACCTCGGTGAGATGGTGACCGCGACCGAGTCCGTCAACGAAGAGACGCTGCAGGTGCTCGGCGCCGAGTTGGAGTACGACGTCCAGGTGGTGTCCCCGGAGGACGAGGACCGCGAGCTGCTCGAGTCGTTCAGCATCGACTTCGGTGCCGACGACGGTGGCGACGAGGACCTCGAGGCACGTCCGCCGGTTGTGACCGTGATGGGTCACGTCGACCACGGTAAGACGAAGCTGCTGGATGCGATCCGGCATGCGAACGTCGTCGCCAAGGAGGCCGGTGGCATCACCCAGCACATCGGTGCCTACCAGGTGACCACCGAGGTGGACGGCAAGGAACGCGCCATCACCTTCGTCGACACCCCAGGTCACGAGGCATTCACCGCCATGCGTGCTCGTGGTGCGCAGGCCACCGACATCGTCATCCTGGTGGTCGCGGCCGACGACGGCGTGATGCCGCAGACGATCGAGGCACTGAACCACGCCCGGGCGGCGAACGTCCCGATCGTGGTCGCGGTGAACAAGATCGACGTGCCGAACGCCGACCCGGTCAAGGTGCGCGGTCAGCTGACCGAGTACGGCCTGGTGCCCGAGGAGTACGGCGGCGACACGATGTTCATCGACGTCTCCGCGAAGGCCCGGCTGAACATCGACGGCCTGCTCGAAGGCGTCATCCTCACCGCCGACGCTTCGCTGGATCTCCGGGCCAACCCGGACCAGCCGGCGCAGGGTCTGGCGATCGAGGCGCACCTGGACAAGGGCCGTGGCCCCGTCGCCACCGTGCTGGTCCAGCGCGGCACGCTTCGGGTCGGCGACTCGATGGTCGCGGGTCCGGCGTACGGCCGGGTCCGGGCGATGCTCGACGAGCACGGCAATAACGTCAAGGAGGCGCTGCCGTCGCGTCCGGTCCTGGTCCAGGGCCTGACCGCGGTGCCGGGCGCCGGCGACAACTTCCTCGTTGTCGACGACGACCGGATGGCTCGGCAGATCGCCGAGAAGCGCGAGGCGAGGGCCCGCGCGGCCTCGAATGCCAAGCGTCGTGCGCGCCGTACCCTCGAGGACTTCATGGCGAGCATGGAGAAGGGCGAGAGCCAGGAGTTGCTGCTCATCCTCAAGGGCGACGTGTCCGGTTCGGTGGAAGCTCTCGAGGACGCCCTGGTGCGGATCGAGGTCGGCGACGAGGTCAACCTCCGCGTCATCGACCGCGGTGTCGGTGCGATCAACGAGAACGACGTCAACCTGGCCATCGCGTCGAACGCCGTCATCATCGGCTTCAACGTGCGGCCGGCGGGCAAGGCCGGGGACCTGGCCGAGCGCGAGGGCGTGGATGTCCGGTACTACTCGGTCATCTACTCGGCGATCGACGACATCGAGGCTGCTCTGAAGGGCATGCTCAAGCCGATCTACGAGGAGTTCAAGCTGGGTACGGCGGAGATCCGGGAGATCTTCCGCTCGTCGAAGGTCGGAAACATCGCCGGTTGCTGGGTCACCAGCGGAGTCATCAAGCGCAACGCCAAGGTGCGACTCATCCGTGACGGTGCGGTCGTGGTCGAGAACGGCGACCTGTCGTCGCTCAAGCGGTTCAAGGACGATGCGAGCGAGGTCCGCGAGGGCTTCGAGTGTGGTCTGACCGTGGCCAACTACAACGACATCAAGCTCGGCGATGTCGTCGAGGCGTTCGAGCTTCGCGAGAAGCCCCGGTCCTGACGGACCGGTAAGGCCTACCGGGTAACGTCCGGAGCGGCGGGAAAGCCTGCCGCTCCGGACGTCACGCATGAATAGAGGAGTGAGCCCTGATGGGTGAAGCAAGGGCTAAGCAGCTGGGGGACCGGATCCAGGTGCTTGTCGCCGAATTGCTGGAGCGCCGGGTGAAGGACCCGCGGCTCGGATTCGTCACAGTGACGGATGCCAAGCTGACCGGCGACCTGCGGGAGGCGAGCGTCTTCTACACGGTCTACGGCGACGAGCAGGACCGGGCGTCCACCGCCGCGGCGCTGGAGTCGGCCCGTGGGCTGATCCGGACCGAGGTCGGCCGGGCGCTGGGCCTGCGGCACACCCCGAGCATGGCGTTCTTCCTGGACGCCATACCGGAGACGGCGGGTCAGATCGAGGAGCTGCTGGCGAAGGCGCGGCAGGCTGACGCCGAGGTGGCGAAGGCCGCCGCCGGTGCCAAGCCGGCTGGTGATGCCGATCCGTACAAGCGCCGCGAGGACGATGACTCCGACGACGAGTGACGAGACCGGCACCGACCCGTCAACGAGCGACGGCATCGTCGTTGTCGACAAACCGGCGGGGCTGACTTCGCACGCGGTGGTGGCCAGGATCCGCAAGCTGGCCGGCACCCGCAAGGTCGGGCACGCCGGCACCCTGGACCCGTTGGCCACCGGGGTCCTGGTGATCGGCCTCAACCGCGCCACCCGGCTCCTCGGTCACCTGCAATTGGCGGACAAGTCGTACGACGCGACGGTCCTGCTCGGTGCCTCGACAACCACCGACGACGCCGACGGTGAGGTCGTGAGCACCGCTTCCGCTTCGGACCTGGACGCCGTGACGGCGGAGGCGATCGAGGCGGCCTTGGCGGGGTTCCGCGGGGAGCTCTCGCAGGTCCCGTCGAAGGTGTCCGCGATCAAGGTGGGCGGCCGGCGGGCCTACGAGCGCGTCCGGGCCGGCGAGGAGGTCGCGCTCAAGGCGCGCCTCGTCACCGTCAGCCGGTACGACGTGGTCGACGTGCGGCCCGGGCCGTCGGGTATCGAGGTCGACATCTCCGTCGACTGTTCGAGCGGGACCTACATCCGTGCGCTGGCCCGGGACCTCGGCGCCGACCTCGGTGTCGGCGGCCACCTCACCATGTTGCGCCGGACACGAGTCGGTGCTTTCGACCTGTCCTCGGCGCGCACGTTGGAGGAATTGGCCCAGGTGTTCGCGCTCAAGCCGATCGCCGAGGTGGCAGCGGACACCTTCCCGCGGTACGACGCGGATGCCGACCAAGCCGCGGCGATCCGCACGGGGCGACCGCTGCCCGGTCTCAAGCTCGGCCGTGGCCAGACCGCGATGTTCGACCCGACCGGCGCCTTCCTCGCTCTCTACGAACCCCACGGTCCTGTCGCCAAACCCACGGCCGTCTTCGTCAGCTGATACCCCGCTTGTCGTCGGCGAGTCGAGCCCAGGGATCGCACGTACCCTGGTGCGGTGCGTTCTCGTCCGACGTTGAGCTGGACCCCAGGTCCCGGTGCAGCCACCCTCGCCCCCAGCAGTACTGACATGGGCGGCGTCGCCGAACTGGTGGCCGGCGGCGGGGTAGTCGTACTCAGCGGCGCCGGGATCTCGACCGAGTCAGGAATCCCGGACTATCGCGGCGAGAGTGGCAGCCTGCGCCGGCACACCCCGATGACGTACGGCGACTTCGTCGGCAGCGCGTCCGGCCGGCAGCGATACTGGGCGCGCAGCCACCTCGGTTGGCGGACCATCGCCCGGTCCGCCCCGAACGACGGTCACCGAGCCGTCGCAGCACTGCAGGCACGCGGTTACCTGGACGGCGTGATCACCCAGAACGTGGATGGTCTGCACCAGGCCGCGGGTGCTCGGGAGGTGATCGAGCTACACGGCAACCTCGACCGGGTTGTCTGCCTGGACTGCCGCGGCACCAGCGCTCGCGAGGACCTCGACCGCCGCCTGCGCGAAGCCAATCCAGTCTTCGGCGGCCAGGCGATCCGGATCAACCCCGACGGCGATGTCGACCTTGCCGAGGACGCGGCGGCGGAGTTCCAGCTGGTCGGCTGCACCCGTTGTGCCTCGCCGCTGCTGAAGCCGGACGTGGTGTTCTTCGGTGAGAACGTGCCCCGCCCGCGGGTGGAGCGCTGCTACCGGTTGATCGACGATGCTCGCGCCCTGCTGGTCCTCGGTTCTTCCCTGACCGTCATGTCGGGCTTCCGCTTCGTCCGGTACGCCGCGAAGGCGGGCAAGCCGGTACTCATCGTCAACCTGGGCGAGACCCGTGGCGACCCCTACGCCGCCGTACGGGTCAACCTCCCACTCGGCCTAGCCCTGACCGATCTCGCCGCCCGCCTCAACCTCACGTCCGCCTGAACTGCAAGGTGTGCGCTGCGGGCAGAACGCGATGCCGGCCTCTGGGACCGCGGGACACCTTCTCGGGACCTGGGGGACACGATGACAAAGGGTCACCATCTGCCCTGATTCCGGGTCCCTCTGCGGTGGCGCCGTCGGTGGCATGGAATCCTGCTTCCATGCGTGTCTGGCACGGAGTGGACGAGGTGGACCCCGACTACGGCCCGTCGGTCGTCACCATCGGCAACTTCGACGGCGTGCACCGCGGTCACCAGGAGGTGCTGGCGCACGCCCGCGCCCGGGCCGCGGAGCTGGGCGGCTTACCGGTCGTCGCCCTCACCTTCGACCCGCACCCGATCTCAGTGCTGCGGCCCGGGCACGCGCCGGCCACGATCAGCGCGCCGCCCGAGCGAGCCGCGCTGCTTGGCGCCGCCGGCGCGGATGCGGTGCTGATCCTGCCGTTCGACCGGGACGTCGCATCGTGGTCGCCGCAGGAGTTCATCGACCGCGTCCTGATCGGCACCCTGCATGCCAAGGCTGTGGTGGTGGGGGAGAATTTCCGCTTCGGCCACAAGGCCGCGGGGCACGTCGACACACTCGTCACCGCGGGTGCGCTGGCCGGGTTCCAAGTCGAGGGTCTGACCCTGTCGGGCGACCGTCAGCCCTGGTCGTCGACGTACATCCGGGAACTGATCGCCGAGGGCGATGTGGAACGCGCGGCAGAGGTGCTCGGCCGGCCGGTGCAGGTGACCGGGGTCGTTGTCGAGGGCGACAAACGTGGTCATGAGCTGGGGTACCCGACCGCCAACATCCCTGCTGAGGCAGGCGCCGCGGTGCCGCTCGACGGTGTGTACGCCGGCTGGCTGACGGTGCTCGAGCCCGCGTCCGGCGCACCGGCGTACGACGAATCGTTGCCGGCCGCTATCAGTGTCGGCAGCAACCCGACCTTCGACGGGGTGGATCGGCGGGTGGAGTCGTATGTGCTGGATCGCGACGATCTGGAGCTGTACGGAGCCCGGATCGCGGTGGACTTCGTCGCCCGGCTGCGGGGCAGTCAGATCCGGTTCGACACGATCGACGATCTGCTGGTCCAGATGAAGGCCGACGTCGACGCCGCCCGGGCGCTGCTCACTCACAAGGCGCAGGATTAGTGCCGCGTGTCCACCCACTGATAC
This sequence comes from Kribbellaceae bacterium, assembly GCA_033851055.1. GTDB lineage: Bacteria > Actinomycetota > Actinomycetes > Propionibacteriales > Kribbellaceae > Kribbella. Next base: position 5,832 of record JAWWPC010000216.1, read on the forward strand.
TCTTGACGATGCCGTCTGAACGGCCGCGGATCCAGAGTGCCCGGGTGACCCAAGCCCCGGTGCGCCGCGCAACGGAAATCGAGAGGAATCAGCGTGTCGTCGATCAATGCTGAAGCTAAGAAGAAGGTCATCGGTGAGTACGCCCTGACCGAGGGTGACACCGGTTCCCCCGAGGTCCAGGTCGCGCTGCTGACGCACCGTATCGCTGATCTGACCGAGCATCTGAAGGAGCACAAGCACGACCACCACAGCCGTCGTGGCCTGCTCCTGCTGGTCGGCCAGCGTCGCCGGCTGCTGAACTACCTCGCCAAGAAGGACATCAGCCGCTACCGGTCCCTGATCGAGCGGCTCGGCCTTCGCCGATAGCCCCGTGAGGAGCGGCCCCCCGAGTCTGGGTGGCCGCTCCACTCACATCACGGTACATCCACGGTTGACCCTTTTCGGGTGACCAGGGAACAACTGAATAATCAACGACAACGAGACGACGCGTCTGCGTGTTGGGAGTACGACCGGTCCTCGGTAGTGGCTTTCGGGACAACCCCTTGAGGTTGCCGCCCGCGGGCCTCGATCGAAGACCGGCATCCCTGAGCTCGCGCCTCGCAGTCGTCTCACGCGAGAGAGGGGTATCCCGTGACGGGATCCACCAGCGCGCCCATGGAGGGCGCAGAATTCGCCGAAGCCGTGATCGACAACGGCGCCTTCGGCACCCGCACCATCCGTTTCGAGACGGGCCGCCTGGCCCAGCAGGCCGCCGGTTCCGCCGCCGCCTACCTCGACGGCGACACGATGGTGCTCTCGGCCACCACGGCCAGCAAGAAGCCCAAGGACCAGTTCGACTTCTTCCCGTTGACGGTGGACGTCGAGGAGCGGATGTACGCCGTCGGTCGCATCCCGGGCTCGTTCTTCCGCCGCGAGGGTCGTCCTTCCGAGGAGGCCATCCTGACCTGCCGGCTGATCGACCGCCCGCTGCGGCCGTCGTTCGTGTCCGGCCTGCGGAACGAGATCCAGGTCGTCATCACGGTCCTGGCGCTCAACCCGGACAAGCTGTACGACGTACTGGCGATCAACGCCGCGTCGATGTCCACCCAGATCGCCGGGCTGCCGTTCTCGGGCCCGATCGGCGCCGTTCGCGTCGCCCTGATCGACAAGCAGTGGGTTGCGTTCCCGACGCACACCGAACTCGAGGACGCCGTCTTCGACATGGTGGTCGCGGGTCGTGTCACCGAGACCGGTGACGTCGCGATCATGATGGTCGAGGCCGAGTCCACTCCGGGCACGTTCGACGCCGTCGCCGCCGGCAAGCAGGCGCCGACCGAGGAGGTCGTGGCCGAGGGCCTCGAGTCCTCCAAGGCGTTCATCAAGACGCTGGTCGAGGCCCAGGCTGACCTGGCCGCCCGCGCGTCCAAGCCGACCGGCGAGTTCCCGCTGTTCCCGGACTACGCCGACGACGCGTTCGCCGCTGTCGAGGCCGCTGCCAGCGAGGAGCTGAGCCAGGCGCTCACCATCGCGGGCAAGCACGACCGCGAGGAGGCCACGGATGCCATCAAGGCCGCCGTGATCGACAAGCTGGCCGCTGACTTCGTGGGCCGCGAGAAGGAGCTGTCCGCAGCCTTCCGCTCGCTCACCAAGAAGCTGGTCCGCAAGCGCGTGCTGTCGGACAAGGTGAGAATCGATGGGCGTGGACTAGCCGATATCCGCCCGCTCAAGGCGCAGGTCAAGGTGCTGCCGCGAGTCCACGGTTCCGCTCTGTTCGAGCGCGGCGAGACCCAGATCATGGGTGTCACCACGCTGAACATGCTGCGGATGGAGCAGCAGCTGGACACGCTGTCGCCGGAGACCCGCAAGCGCTACATGCACAACTACAACTTCCCGCCCTACTCGACCGGTGAGACCGGCCGGGTGGGTTCGCCGAAGCGCCGCGAGATCGGTCACGGCGCGCTGGCCGAGCGGGCCCTGGTGCCGGTGCTGCCGTCGCGCGAGGACTTCCCGTACGCGCTGCGTCAGGTGTCCGAGGCGCTCGGCTCCAACGGTTCCACCTCGATGGGCTCGGTCTGCGCCTCGACGCTGTCGCTGCTGTCCGCCGGTGTGCCGCTGAAGGCACCGGTCGCGGGTATCGCGATGGGCCTCATCTCCGGTGAGGTCGATGGCAAAACCGAGTACGTCGCGCTGACCGACATCCTGGGCGCCGAGGACGCGTTCGGCGACATGGACTTCAAGGTCGCCGGTACCAAGGACTTCGTCACCGCCCTGCAGTTGGACACCAAACTGGACGGCATCCCGGCGAGCGTGCTCGGCGGTGCGCTGACCCAGGCCAAGGAGGCCCGGCTCACCATTCTCGAGGTGATGGCCAAGGCCATCGACGCCCCGGGCGAGATGAGCGAGTTCGCGCCCCGGGTGATCTCGGTCAAGGTCCCGGTGGACAAGATCGGCGAGGTCATCGGCCCGAAGGGCAAGATGATCAACCAGATCACCGACGAGACCGGCGCCGACATCTCCATCGAGGACGACGGCACGGTGTACATCGGTGCGACGGACGGCCCCTCGGCCGAGGCGGCGCGCGCGATGATCAACGCGATCGCCAACCCGACCATGCCGGAGAAGGGCGAGCGCTACCTGGGCACGGTCGTGAAGACGACCAACTTCGGTGCGTTCATCAGCCTGCTGCCGGGCAAGGACGGTCTGCTGCACATCTCGAAGCTGCGCGGCCTGGCCGGCGGCAAGCGGGTGGAGGCCGTCGAGGACATCCTGGCCGTCGGCCAGAAGCTCCAGGTCGAGATCGCCGAGATCGATGACCGCGGCAAGCTGTCGCTGATCCCGGTGCTGGAAGAGGACGAGAAGGCCGACAAGGAAGAGACCGAGGTCGCGCCCGCCGAGTGACTCGTGCAATCACCAGCACGCTGCTGAGCCCGGAGGAGGGCGGTCCGGTCGAACGGACCGTCCTGCCCTCCGGGCTCCGTGTGCTTTCCCAGTCCGTACCGGGCTTCCGCTCGGTCACCTTCGGCGTCTGGATCGGGGTGGGCTCGCGGGACGAGCCCGACTCGCTGGCCGGCGCCACACACTTCCTGGAGCACCTGCTCTTCAAGGGCACCAAGCGCCGGGACGCGCTGGAGATCTCCGCCTCGCTGGACGCCGTCGGCGGCGAGATGAACGCCTTCACCGGCAAGGAGTACACCTGCTACTACGCCCGGGTGCTCGACTCCGACCTGCCGCTCGCGGTCGACGTCATCTGCGACATGATCACCTCCGCCACGCTGACCAGCGCGGACGTGGACAGTGAGCGTGACGTCATCGATGAAGAGATCGCGATGCACGCAGACGAGACCTCCGACCACATCCACGACCTGTTCGCCGAACAGCTCTGGGGTCGCTCGCCACTCGGACGCTCCATCACCGGTACGCCGGAGTCGGTGGCCCGGCTCTCTCGTACGCAGGTGGCCGGCTGGTACCGGCGCCGCTACAAGCCGTCCAACATCGTCGTGTCGGTGGCGGGCAACGTCGACCACGCGAGCGTCGTACGGCTGGTCGAGAAGGCGTTCGAGCAGCACTGGGTGTCGGCCGAGGCCGAGCCCACGCCCGTACGGACCGGCGGCGCCCCGGTTCCGACGTACGGGGGAGTGCGGGTGCACCACCGCGACGTCGAGCAGGCGCACCTGGTGCTCGGTATGCCGGGACTGGTGCGCCTTGACGAGCGGCGGTTCGTGGCCGGCGTGCTGCACGGGATCGTCGGCGGCGGGATGTCGTCGCGGCTGTTCCAGGAGGTCCGGGAGAAGCGCGGGCTGGCGTACTCGGTCTTCACGTTCGGCTCGGCCTATGCCGACGCGGGCATGGTCGGCGTCTACGCGGGCTGTCTGCCGAAGAAGGCGCCGGAGGTGCTGGACGTGATCCGCGCCGAGCTGAGCGCTATCGCCAAGGGCGGCGTGACCGCGGACGAACTGCTCCGCGGCAAGGGCCAGATGCGCGGCTCGGTCGTGATGGGGCTGGAGGACACCAGCGCCAAGATGACCCGGATCGCGAAGGCCGAGCTGGTCTACGGCGAGCTGCCGACCGTCGACGAAATCCTGCGCAGGATCGACGCGGTCACGGTGGACGAGGTCGGCCAACTCGCCGCCGACCTGTACGCCGGCGACCAGACGCTGACGGTGATGGGTCCGTTCGACGAAGAATCGGCCTTCTCGCTTTGAAACGGGGCCGAAACGCGCACTAATGAGCAGACCATGGTGAAGGGGGCTGGTGCGAGGACATCAGACAACTTATGCCCTGGCAGGCCCAGAATCACACCAGGATGCCCCCGGCGCGCGACGTGCTCTGAGGTCTTGCGAGGTAACGCCTTCATTAAGTGCGGGCAGTTTGTGTCTGACAACGTTGACATGCGCAGTTTCGACCGGCAACGATTACGGTTAATCCGCCCTGTGCGGCCTCCGCCGATTCTGGAAGTTGGTTCGACGTGCGACGTATGACTGGTGTCCTGGGGGTGACCCTCGGACTTGCCCTGGTACTCAGTGCCTGTGGTGGCAATTCAGGTAACGGTGGCGGCGCGAGTGGCGGCGGCGCCAAGAGCGAGGTCATCGCGGTAACGGCGGATCCGCTCGAGTACATCAACCCGCTGAACGAGAACAGCAGTCCCGGCATCCAGGTCGCGCAGGCGATGTTCGCGCCGCTGGTGGCGACCGACCCGAACACCGGTAAGACCGTGAACGTGCTCGCCGACTCGGTGACGCCGGACAAGACCAGCCAGACCTGGACGATCAAGCTGAAGCCGGGCAACACCTTCCAGAACGGCCAGCCGCTGACCGCCAAGGACTACGTCGACAGCTGGAACATGACGGCCGAGGGCTCCAACGCGTGGAAGAACAACGGCTTCTTCTCGAAGATCGAGGGCTACGACGCTCTGAACCCGGCGACGCCTGACGGCGCGACCCCGAAGCCGACCGCGGTGAAGACGATGTCGGGCCTGAAGCTGATCGACGACCTGACCTTCTCGGTGAAGCTCAAGGTGCCGTTCTCGCAGTTCGGGCTGACCTTGCAGTACATGGGCATCGCGCCGCTGCCGGAGGAGGTCCGGAAGAACCCGGACGCCTACAAGCGCAAGCCGATCGGCAACGGTCCGTACAAGCTGGCCAGTGACTGGAAGGCCGGCGACGACATCAAGCTGGTCAAGTGGGACGGCTACAAGGGGCCGAACCCGCCAGAGGCGGACGCGGTCACCTTCCGCTTCTTCCCGAACGGTGACACCGCGTACAACGAGTTCCTGGCCGGCACGGTCGACTTCGTCAGCGTGCCCGCGACCAAGATCAAGACTTTCAAGACCGATGCACCGGACGGCTGGATGACCAGCACCAGCTCGGGCGCCAACTACCTCGTCTTCCCGAGCTGGGATCCCCGGTTCAAGAGCACTAAGCTGCGCCACGCGTTCTCGGAGGCGATCGACCGGAAGGCCTACGCCGACCTGGTCGGCCTCGCCACCCCGTCGAACGGCCTGGTCTCGCCGGACATGGACGGCTACCGCGCCGATGCCTGCAAGTACTGCACCTTCGACGTGGCCAAGGCCAAGCAGTTGTTGCAGGAGGCCGGTGGCTTCTCCGGTCCGCTGAACATCTACTACAACACCAGTTCCGCGACCGGTCAGATCTTCGCCGAGGCGATCGGCAACATGCTCCGGCAGAACCTTGGCCTCGACGTGAAGTACGTCGGCAAGCAAAGCTCGGAGATCGGCGCCCTGGCCGACAGCCGCAAGCTGGACGGAATGCGGTTCAGCGGCTGGGGTCACGACTACCCATCGATCGAGGACTACCTGACCCCGATGTTCAAGTCCAACGGTGACGCGAACTTTGCCGGCTACAGCAACCCGGCGCTGGACAAACTGCTGGCCGAAGGCGACGCCCAGTCGGACCAGGCGAAGGCGATCAAGATCTACCAGCAGGTCGAGGACCTCGCGCTGGAGGACATGCCGCTGATCCCGCTCTTCAGCGGTCAGGGCGCCTCCCTGCACTCGGCGAAGATCGAGCCGCGGAACTCGAAGTTCACCGGAGTCCAGCCGCTCTACTCCACGTTCAAGTGACTCGTTTCGTCCTCCGCCGCATCCTGGCGGCCATACCGATCGGCTTGATCGTCACGCTGGGGGTCTTCGCGCTGGTGTTCGCCATGCACGGAGACCCCCTGCGGGAACTGGCCGGTGACAAGCCGATCCCGCCCTCGGTACTGGCCGCCAAGCGGGAGCAGTTCCACCTGAATGACCCGTTCCTGGTCCAGTACCTGCTGAGCATGAGGGACATCCTGACGGGGCATTTCGGGACGACCTTCAGCGGCGCGGACATCGCCGATCAGCTGCGGCTGCGGATCCCGGTGACCCTGAAGCTGGCCCTGCTGGCGAACGTGTTCCAGTGGACCGCCGGTCTGCTGTTCGGGATCTACGCGGGCTTCAAGCGGAACGGACTCGTGGACCGTTCGTTGCTGATGGCAACGCTGGTGATCCTTGCCGTGCCGGGGCTGGTGATCTACTTCGCGGCCCAGGTCCTGTTCGGGGTGCAGCTGAAGTGGTTCCCGGTGTCGGGTGTCGCGCGCGGCTTCCCGATGTCGTACCTCCTGCCCGCGCTGCTGATCGGCCTGCTCGGTTTCGCCGGCCTGGCGCGACTGCTGCGGACGTCCATCGTGGAGACGGTCAATGCCGACTTCGTGAAGACCGCCCGGGCCAAAGGCCTGGGGGAGCAACGGGTGCTGTGGCGACACATCCTGCCGAACGCGCTGCTGCCGGTGGTCACTTTCATCGGCCTCGATCTGGCCGGGATGTTCGGTGGCGCGATCATCACCGAGAGCATCTTCAACCTGCCGGGACTGGGCCAGTTCCTGTTCCAGGCCATCAAACTGAAGGAGGGTGGGGTCGTGGTGCTGCTGTCCACGCTGGCGTTCGTCTCCTTCATCCTGATCAACCTGCTCGTCGACGTCCTGTACGGCGTGCTGGATCCGAGGGTGCGCCATGGCTGACGTCCAGGCGGTCGTCGGTGCCGAGGCGGCGGAGCTCGCCGAGGGTCGCACCCTGTCCAACCGCGAACTGCTGCGGGCCCTGCTCCGGAAGCCGCAGTTCGTTGTCTGCTCCCTGTTGTTGCTCCTCTTCTTCATCATGGCCGCGGGACCCAGGCTCTTCACCTCGGTGGACCCGCGGGCCTGCGACCTGGCGAAGAGCCAGCTCAGCAGCAGTCCCGGGCATCCGTTCGGCTTCGACATCCAGGGCTGCGACTACTTCGCCAACGTGATCTACGGTGCCCGCCCATCGGTGCTGGTCAGCGTGGTCGCGAGCTTCGGGGTGTTCGTCCTGGCGGCCACGCTCGGCCTGCTGGCCGGGTACTTCCCGGGCTTCGTCGACGGACTCATCTCGCGCACGGCGGACGTGTTGTTCGCCGTTCCGGGCATAGTCGCGCTGATCGTGATCCTGAACTCGGTGCAGGACCGCAGCATCTGGATCATCGTCGGGGTGATTCTGCTGATCGGGTGGCCGGGCGGGATGCGGCTGATGCGATCGACGGTGTTCTCTGTGCGCAACCGGGAGTTCGTGCTGGCCGCCAGGTCGATCGGCGTGCCCCCGTTGCGGATCCTGCGCAAACATGTGTTCCCGAACGCGATGGCGCCGCTGCTGGCGATGACCACCCTGGGCATCGGCGGCATGGTCGGGCTGGAGGCCGCGCTGACCTTCCTCGGCGTCGGGCTGCAGCCGCCGTCCATCTCGTGGGGCAGCCAGTTCGGTGTCGCCGCGTCGTACCGGGACACCCCGCACTTGTTCATCTGGCCGGCGCTCTTCATCTCGACGATGACGATCTCCTTCATGATCATCGGCGACTCGATCCGCGACGCCCTCGACCCGAAGTTGCTGAGATGACCCAGGCTGGCGAAGTACTGCTCAAGGTGGACAACCTCACCGTCGAGTTCGAGACCCCGCGCGGCACGGTGCGGGCGGTCGACGGCGTGTCCTGGCAGGTCCGGGCCGGTGAGACGCTGGCGATCCTGGGCGAGTCCGGCTCGGGCAAGAGCGTCTCCACCCAGGCTCTGACCGGGATCCTGGAGATGCCGCCCGGCCGGATCGTCTCCGGCACCGCCGAATATCGCGGTGACGACCTGATCTCCATGTCGGTGAAGGAACGCCGCAAGATCGTGGGGGACCGGATCACCATGGTCTTCCAGGACTCGCTCTCCGCGCTGAACCCGGTCCAGTCCGTCGGCAAGCAGATCGCCGAGTGCTACCGGGTGCACCGAGGCCTGTCGAAGCAGGACGCGATGAAGCGCGCCGCGGAGATGCTCGATCAGGTTCGGATCCCGGCCGCAGCCCAGCGGGTGAACGACTACCCGCACGAGTTCTCCGGCGGGATGCGTCAGCGGGTGATGCTGGCGATGGCGCTCGCGCTCGACCCCGACGTACTGATCGCGGACGAGCCGACGACTGCGCTTGATGTCACCGTGCAGGCGCAGATCCTGGAGTTGATCGAGGAGTTGCAGGCCGAGCGGGACATGGGCGTCGTACTGATCACGCACGACCTCGGCGTGGTGGCCGATGTCGCCGACAACGTGGTGGTGATGTACGCCGGCCACGTGGTCGAGCGGGCCGCGACCGCTGCCGCACTGGAGCACCCGGTGCATCCCTATACCGAAGGGCTGCTCGGCTCGATGCCGTCGGCCGAACTCAAGGGCCAGGAGTTGCCCACCATTCCCGGTACGCCGCCGTCGCTGCGGGCGCTCCCGTCCGGTTGCGCGTTCCGGCCCCGCTGCCCGATCAGCATCGACGAATGCGCCGAAGCCGTCCCGCCACTGCTCACCGTGGCACCCGGGCGGGACGCGGCCTGCATCCGTCGTACCACGATCTCTGCCAAGGAGGCGGTGTGACGAGCGACGAGTTGCTGGTGGCAACGAATCTGGTGAAGCACTATGACATCAGCCAGTCGTTCTCCTTCGGCCAGAAGACGCTGGTGCGGGCCGTGGACGGTGTCGATCTCACCCTGCGCAAGGGCGAGTCGCTCGGCATCGTCGGCGAATCCGGCTGCGGCAAGTCCACTCTGGTCCGGCTGCTTGCCGCGCTGGAGAAGCCGACCTCCGGAGAACTCCGGTACGGCGGTGTCGACGTGAGCAAGCTGAAGGCCCGCGAGCTACGGCGCTGGCGCCGGAATGTCCAGGTGGTCTTCCAGGACCCGTATTCCAGCCTGAACCCGCGGATGCGTGTCGGCGAGATCGTCGCCGAACCGCTCGAGGTCCACCCCGATGTCTCCAAGGGCGTCGACATCCGGACGCGCGTGCGGGAGTTGCTGGAACTGGTCGGGCTGCGCGCCGAGGACGAGACGAAGTTCCCGCACCAGTTCTCCGGCGGCCAGCGGCAGCGCATCGGCATCGCGCGCGCTATCGCCCTCAATCCCGACGTCCTGCTCTGCGACGAGCCCGTATCGGCGCTCGACCTGTCGGTCCAGGCGCAGGTGGTGAACCTGCTGATGCGGTTGCAGCGCGAGCTCGGCCTCAGCATCATCTTCGTCGCGCACGACCTGTCGGTGGTCCGGCACGTCTCCGATCGGGTCGCGGTGATGTACCTCGGCCGGGTTGCCGAGCTGGGCGACCACGGTCAGGTTTACGACGAGCCGGCTCACCCGTATACGCAGGCGCTGCTGTCCGCAGAGCCCGGTCTCGCTCGCCAAGGCCGTCGGCGGATCGTGCTGGCGGGCGACCCGCCCTCGCCGGTGAACCCGCCGTCGGGTTGCCGCTTCCACACCCGCTGTCTCCGCGCCGAGGCCCGCTGCCAGGTCGACGTACCGGAGTTGCGTCTGATCCCGACCGGCCAGCAGGTGTCCTGCCACTTCGCCGAGGAGGCCCAGTCCGAGTACACCGCCTTCGTACCGAGCTGACCCGCGTGCTGATCGAAGCGCGGCCTGGC
>JAWWPC010000226.1:0-2918 GCA_033851055.1 Kribbellaceae bacterium
GCTGCAGGAGGTTCGGATGACCGCTCGCTACAACGGTTTGGCCGACTGGTACGACGCTCGGTTCGTGGTGGGCGCGGAGCCGCATCAGCCCGGCCTGCTCGAACTCCTGGGTCCCGGTGACGGGCCCTGCCTGGACCTCGGCTGCGGTACCGGCCGGAACTTCGAAACCATCCGGGCGAGTGGGCGCAGCATTGTCGGTGTGGACCGTTCTGCCGATCAGCTCCGGCTGGCCAGAACCAGGACGGACGGCCGGCTGATCGAGGCGGACGCCGCCGTGCTGCCGCTCGCTGACGCGTCCTTCGACACTGTCGTGGCCCTCTGGATCTCAACCGACCTGGACGACTTCAGCGGCTGCCTCCAGGAGGTGGTGCGAGTCCTGCGGCCCGGCGGAACGCTGGTCTGCTACGGCGTTCATCCATGCTTCAACGGCCCCCACGTCGTGTACCAGGAGGACGGCAGTCGGCTGATCCACACCACCTATCGGACGCCCGGCTGGCACGATCCGGCGCCGTGGTGGGGTGAGGACGGGATCCGCAGACGCGTCGGCATGCGGCATGTCCCGTTGGCCGACTTCCTCAACGCCTTCCTACTCGCGGATCTGACGATCGAGCGCTTCGATGAGCCGGGTGGCGTCGCCATCCCGCACGCATTGGCTGTCAAGGCAAGGAAGCACTGACGTGGTGCACTTGGTGGAGTGGGCCGAGGGTGACCTGTGGATCCTCGAGCGCAGCAATACGCCGGAGATGACGGCGTTGTTGGGTGGACCCGAGAGTGAAGAGAAGCTGCTGGACCGGCACCGCAGGTACGTCGACAATTCGCCGCCCGGCCAGATGTACGTCATCGTCACGGACGACGGGTATCACGCCGGCTCCATCGGTTACTGGGAGCATGAGGAGGACGGCGACACAGTCTGGGAGACCGGTTGGGCGATCCTGCCGGAACACCAGCGCAAGGGGCTCGCCACAGCAGCGATCGCCGAGGTGGTCAAGGCCGCCGCGGCCGAAGACTCACGCAAGACCCTGCACGCTTACCCCGGAGTCGACAACGCCGCATCGAACGCCCTTTGCCGCAAGGCTGGTTTCACCTTGCTGGGGGCGCGGGAGTTCGAGTACCCGAAGGGTCATTGGATGACCTGCAACGACTGGTATCTGGACCTCTAGTGTCGCGTGATGCTCGTTAAAGGAACCAGCATCACGCGACACTAGTGCCCAGGTGCTCCCAGGTGAGCAAAAGGACCTCGCGGCTCTTGTCCATCACAACATTCGGGGGAAGGTCGGTGAGCTGGTAGCCGGCCCGACAGGCGACGCCCCCGCTGGGCTCGTCGTCCGGCTCGGTCTCCAGGTACACCCTGGGCAGACCGGCGACTTTGTGCGCGTAGTCGGTCAGCAACTTCAGCCCCGCGCGACAGGACCCTTGCCGCGACCAGCAATGCCAGCCGCGCCTGATGCTAGACCCGGTAAGCCCGCCGTCCAGGAACGGCGGCATGCACTGGCTTGTTGGGAGATCAGTCCTCGTCGCATCTGACTCGGTTGTTGCCTGGCATATCTGTGTTACTGATGCTTGGCGCCCGATTGAGGAGACTGAGGGCTACGGCACTCGTCCGGAGCAGCCGATGAGAGCGCGTTTGCAAACTGCTCAGGAGCGAACGTTTATCAGGCTGGAAGCTTTCGAAGCAGCGTCTAGGGAAGGTCGAGGACCAGGTCGGCGGCGGCGACGCCGACCTCGCCGTCGTACCCGTCACCGGCCGCGGCTCGTGCAGCCGCCGGGTCGGTGCCCGGCTGCAAGTGGGTCAGTACTAGGTATCTGGCACCGGCTTCCGCGGCCTGCCGACCTACCTGGCACGCGCTCGACAGGTAGCGCTGCGAGTCCTCCGGCACCTGATCCAGATAGGTCGCCTCGGCCAGCAGCAGGTCAGCATCGCGCGCCAGTTCCACCACCTCGGGGCTCGGGCCGGTGTCACCGGTGTACGCGAACACACGGTCGCCCGCAGCGAGCCGTACGCCGGCATTTGGCACCGAGTGCGGCAGCAGGCGGGTCTGGGCACGGAAGGGCCCGATGTCGAACCGGCTGCCGGCGGTGAACTCGTGCAGGACGTAGGCGTCTGCCAGCATCCCGGGCCGGTCCAGCGCGAGCACCGCATCCAGTGCGCCGGGCAGCGAGTACACCGGCAACGGGGCCGGCGGGTCATCGCGCAACGCTCGCGCCCGCAGCAGCGGGTTCAGGTCGGCGCAGTGATCCGGATGTCCGTGGCTGATGAACACCGCGTCGACCTGATCGGCGGTGACCCGTTCCAGCAGCCGCGGCACCGTCGCATATCCAAGGTCGACGAGCAGTCTGAACCCATCGTGCTCAACGAGGTAGCCGCTACATGCCTGGCCCGCCTCTGGCCATGCACCGCACGCGCCGAGAACCGTGAGCCGCATCTGAAAGACTCTATCGGCTGGCTCGTTATTAGCCGAACCCTTGGCTCATGGCGTAGACCAGCGCCCGACGCCGGGTAGGTCGAGCTCAGGGCGACCCCAAGATAGACCGAACTAACTCATAACGTGCGACCTCAGGCCAAACATCCGCATCTGCGTGCTGATGGTGCGACGCGTCCTCTTGTGCGATTGGCTGGGTCTGCCTCCCTGGGGAACTGAGTTTCAGGGCGGCCGGGGTGAGGAGTGTGCTGGGTTCAGCGCTCCAGTCCATCCCATGACCATCGTGGAATGCTCAGACCCCTCGGGGACATCGTCAGCAGACCCGTGGTAGCGCGACAAGGTCGTCGTGGTGGCCCAGGCGAAGTAGTCGCGCAACACCTGCCGGAGCGGCTCGGCCGCTTCCAGCCCGACGTCCTGCATCGCCTGGTCGAAACAGGCGATCGCGCGGCGGTCCATCTCCTCGTGCGGGCCGTTGCCGCTGTGGATCCGCACGACCGA
>JAWWPC010000253.1:0-13603 GCA_033851055.1 Kribbellaceae bacterium
CGAGTTCTGTGGGATGGGTCCGTAGCCTTCGAGTTCCCCGCCGGTGCTTTGGTCGCCGTTGAGCAGGGCGCGCAGTTCGGCGCCGGTGGCGTGGATGACCACGCGGCCGTCCGCGCCGACGGTCGCCTCGTCCACAACCTCATCGTCGCCGTCGCCATAGTCGCCGTCGCCGGTGTGGCTGTCCGGGGCGTGGGGTGGGTCGCTGGCAGTACTCGTACCTGTGTCGCCGTAGGCGCTGTCAGTGTGGGCGCTATCGGCGTAGGCACCGTCCACGCGGGCGTCATCGTCATCGCCATTGTCACCGTCGCCGTAGTCACCGTCGCCGTCGTCACGGTCGGCGTAGGCGCCGTCGGCGTAGGCATCCTCGAAGCAGTCGCCATCGGCGCCGTCACAGTCGGCGTAGGTACTGCTGTCGGCGTAGGCGCCGTCGTGGTAGCTGTCGTCGCCGTGGTCGCGGTCGGAGTACGTGTGGTCCGGGTCGGTGGTGTGGGCGTTGTCGTTGCCCGTGTCGTTGTCGGCGTCCACGTCCGTGGCGACGCCCCTGTCGACGTCACTGTCGGCGACGTGGTCGGCGGCTGCGGGGGCACTGTTGTTGTGCGTGCCTGCGGACGCGTCGATGTCGGCGCCTAGGCCGGTGTCGGCGGTACGCGGGTCAGTGGTCGCATCGGCATCGGCCGGGGCGCCGTTGGCACCAGCGCCGGCGTCGGTGTCGGCGCTGGCGACGTCTGTCGCGTCGGTGGTGGTGTCGGTGGTGTCGGGTGCCGGGTTGTTGGTGTGCTTGCTGCGGGGTAGCAGGCGGGTCAGGGCGATGTCGGCGCGGAGTTGGTCCATGGTGCGGGTGTCACCGAGGCGGCGGTGGCGTAGCGCGGCGCGGGACAGGCTGGTCATGACGGCGGCGGCGTCGGCGGCGTCCTGGCTGTGGATCAGCTCCGCGGTCCCGAACTCGGTGGACAGCATCCGCACCGACCGGTCATCACGGGCCCGCTTATGCGACTTGTCGGTCGCGGCAGCGTCGCGGCGGGCGGCCTCGGCCTGCGCGGCCTGTTTGATCCGCTGCAGCGGATGGCTACGTGCCCAGTCCAGTACCGCGGCTTCGGCGGCGCGTAGGTCGTCGACGTCGTCCAGGGCGGACAGTTCGGACACGATGGTGAACGCGGCGCGTTCGGTGAGTTCTCCGTCGGTGAGTGCGGCCCACGTGGCCGGGTAGTTGTGGACCAGTTCCCAGGAGGAGTGGATCCGGCTGGTCGCGGCAGCCCGGTGCAGTCCGAGTACCAGTCCGATCTCGTCGGAGACTGACCGCAACTGGCCGTGGTGCCAGCGGCGTTCGCCGGCGGTGGCGGCCCGGTCGCCGGGTTCGGGACGGGTGTGGCCGAGGTCGGCGGAGATGCCGTGTTGGGTGTCGTCGTAGCCGGTGATCGCTTCGGCTTTCATGGCCGCGAGGCGGGCTTCGAGTCGGGTGATCGTCTCGACCCGGTCCAGCCAGCCGGTGTCTTCCAGCGCGGAGGTGTCTTGTGTGACGAGGGCTTGGTAGAGGGCGGCGCCGCGGGAGTGGTCCTCGGGTGGTTCGAACCGGTTGAGCATGCCGTGCCGGCCGTAGGAGGCGGCCAGTCGGCGCCGCCGGGTCAGGAAGGTGACCCAGGTGGTGTCGTCGGGCGGTCGCCACCCGGCGGCCGCGGCCCATACCGGGAGTCGGTACAGGCCCCAGCCCGACCGTGCGAGCCGGGCCGCGCGCCACGCATCCAGGCTCGCCACCCGTGCGTCCTCGTCCACGCTCAGACGGGCCTCCTCGCTCCCGCCCAGTGTGTCCTCGCCCCCGGCTAGGGCGTCGCGGTCTCCTGGCCGGGGCGCCGGGTAGTCCGTGCTGGTAGGGGTTAGCGGCGAGCGCCCGGCCGGATGCGGCAACGGGCGCAGCACCTCGTCCGTCGGCTGTTCGACCGGGCACTCGCTCATGAATCCGAAGATACGTTCGAATACACAGCGAAGTCAAATCGACTGCCCTAAGTCACCACCGCAGTCACCACCGCAGTCACGCGCTCGTCAGCGAAAGCAGCCGAACCCTCCTTCGGACCGAAGAGGTCAGGGCTCTTCTTGGACCGGCTGGACTGGGTGAGGCCGATGGCGATTCCAATGGCGACGCCGATCCCGACCCCGAGGGCAAGGTTGTCCATCAGCAATCCGAAGGCGGACCCCAGCGTGAGCCCCAACGCGACGCCGACGCCGGCTGCCGCGATCGGCTTCTCCTTGGCGGCCTTCTCGTCGTCGCCCTGGCCGTTCACATCGTCTGCCATGGCAACTCTCGCGTTGGTCGTCGGGCCTCGACGCTACCCGTCGTACCGGCTCACCAACGGACGCGAAGAGGGGCGCTGTGGGTCGCCCCACACCGCCCCTGATCGCAAATCACGGCGACTCCCCACAAATTGCCGTCAGTGCTTCGATGCGCCTTCGGCGCCGGCGCCGGTGAGCGCCCGGACCAACAGTTCGTTGTAGCGATCGGCACTCGACCGGTCGCCGCTCACGTAAGTGCCGACGATGCCGAGGATGAAGCCGAGCGGGATCGACACGATGCCCGGGTTGGACAGCGGGAACCAGGCGAAGTCCGCGCCGGGGAACATCGAGGTGGGCTTACCCGATACCACCGGCGAGAAGATCACCAGTACGACGGCTGAGACGAGGCCGCCGTAGATACTCCAGACCGCGCCGGAGGTGTTGAATCGCTTCCAGAACAGGTTGAACAGCAGCGACGGCAGGTTCGCCGAGGCCGCCACCGCGAAGGCAAGAGCCACCAGGAAGGCGATGTTCAGCTTCTGTGCCGGGATGGCCAGCGCGATCGCGACCGCGCCGATGCCGATCGCGGCGAACCGGGCCACCCGGATCTCGTTCCTCTCGCTGACCTTGCCCTTGGCAATGACATTGACGTACAGGTCGTGGGCGAACGAGGAAGCCGAGGTCAGGGTGAGACCTGCGACCACGGCCAGGATGGTGGCGAAGGCAACAGCCGCGATCAGAGCCAGCAGGATCGCGCCGCCCAGCGAATCGGCACCACCGCCGACCACCTCGGCCAGCAGTACCGACGCGGTGTTCCCCTTCGAGGCAGCCACTGCGCTGCTCTTGCCGGTGTCGAGCAACGCGGCGGCACCGAAGCCAAGCGCCAGCGTCATCAGGTAGAAGGCGCCGATCAAGCCGATCGCCCACTGCACCGACTTCCGCGCCGACTTCGAGTCCGGCACGGTGTAGAAGCGGATCAGGATGTGCGGCAGGCCTGCCGTCCCGAGAACCAGCGCCAATCCCAGCGACAGGAAGTCGATCTGCCCGGTCAGGTCCTTGCCGTAAAGCAGTCCGGGCTGCAGGAACGCCTCGCCCTTGCCGGACTTGGTTGCCGCCGCACCCAGCAGATCGGAGATGTTGAAGTGGAACTTCAGCAGCACCAGGAAGGTGATCAGCAGGGTGCCGCTCATCAGCAGCACGGCCTTGACGATCTGCACCCAGGTGGTGCCTTTCATGCCGCCGACCGTGACGTAGAAGATCATCAGCGCGCCGACCAGCACGATCACGCCGGCCTTCAGCGTCGAGTCGGTGACGCCGAGCAGCAACCCGACCAGCGAACCCGCGCCGACCATCTGGGCCAGCAGATAGAAGATCGATACCACGATGGTCGAGGTCGCGGCCGCGGTCCGGACCGGCCGCTGCTTCATCCGGAACGCCAGCTGGTCGGCCATCGTGAACCGGCCCGAGTTCCGCAGCAGCTCGGCGACCAGCAGCAGTGCCACCAGCCAGGCGACCAGGAAGCCGATCGAGTACAGGAAGCCGTCGTACCCGTACAGGGCGATCTGGCCGGAGATGCCGAGGAACGACGCGGCGGACATGTAGTCGCCAGCCACGGCCAGTCCGTTCTGGGCGCCGCTGAAGGACCGGCCGCCGGCGTAGTAGTCGGCAGTGGTCTTGTTCTGTCGGGAGGCCCACCAGGTGATGTAGAGCGTCACAGCGACGACTGCGGTGAACAGCGAGATCGTCAGCGCCTGGTTGCCCGGCTTGGTGTCGGCGAGAGGCAGCAGGAGAGTGGTCATCGGCGGCGCTCCCTTTTGTACTTGGCGTTCAGCCCGGCCGCGATCGGATCCAGCTTGCGGTTCGCGAACCGGCCGTAGATCGCGGCGATCGCGAAGGTGGAGACGAACTGCAGCAGGCCGAAGATCAGCGCCACATTGACGTGCCCGATCACCTTGGTACTCATGAAGTCACGGGCCCAGTTGTTGCAGGCGACGTACGCCAGGTACCAGACCATGAAGGTGATCGTCCACGGCAGCACGAAGTTCTTGTAGCGGCGTTTGAGCTCCTGGAAGTCCCGAGCCTCGGACACGGCCTGATAAGCCCGTGCCTCCCGCTCGAGGACCATCCGCTCGTGTTCGTCTTCCATCAGCACCCCTCACTCGGTGTCCTGCACCGGAACGCGATCAGATGCACGTTAGCGGTTCGATGCCCCGATGTGATCGAACTGGACGGCAACAGTTCGGTCGCAAATCGCTGGCAGCAGGATTAGAGCGGCGGAACGATCGGCGCGTCCTGGGAGCGCTGGTAGTTGGCCAGGTCGCTCGGCCGGGTCCGGAAGCAGCTCGTCAGATACGGCATCCGCAGCGGCTCCGGCGGTCGGGCTGTGGTCTCGTAGATCGCGTCGATCTGCTCCAGTACCGACTCCCGCCGCGACTCGGTCAGTACGGCGACCCGCGAGTGCGACAGGGCGAGCTGCCGCAGCCCAGCGCGATCCAGGTCGTGCCAGTGCCGGAACCTGGCCGTCTCCACGGCGGAGAACAGGTCGGACTGCAGCAAGATCGGCATCGGGTCGAAGCGATCATCGCCGGCCAGGAAGTCCTCGCCGATCATGGCCCGGTGCAGCCTTCGCACCCACGGCACCACGGTGTCGTAGTTGTTCCAGAGCAGACCCAGTACGCCGTTGGGCCGCAGCACCCGGGCGATCTCCGGCAAAGCGCGCGCGTGGTCGAACCAGTGGAACGCCTGCCCGACTACGACGGCATCGACCGAGTCGTGCGCCAACGGAATGGATTCGGCGGTTCCGAGCATCGTGTACACCCCGTGCAACCGGCTGCACAGCGCCAGCATGTCCTCCGACGGGTCGACCGCCACCACGTCGTGTCCGAGTGCGGCGGCGACCGCGGTGAGCTTGCCGGTACCCGCGCCCAGGTCGAGGACCTGCCGCCGGCCCGGCCCGAGGATCCAGGTCAGCGCGTCGGCAGGAAACGTCGGCCGGCCAACGTCGTACGCGCGGGCGACAGCGCCGAGCGAATGTGCGCGCTCTGAGTCATCGGTGGTCATCACCGCAAATCATGCCGTAGCCGTGGCCGAAGGGTGACCGTCGAGCCACGTTCGGACACGTTTCGGTCCCGCCCCGTGACTACTCGCCGAGCTTCTTCTGTTCGATGTGCTCGTTCAGGGCGTGCAGCTCAGGGTGCTTGTCCATCACGGCGACCAGGTCCGCGCAGTTCAGCCTGTCCGCGTCGAAGTCCTCGATCAGGGTGGTCAGCAGCTTGCGGTCGTCCTCGGTGTCGAGGGTGAGCCGGTACTGCGAACCGTCCCTGTCCGACGGCATGTTGACCAGCCGGATGTCGCCGGTGCGGTTCTGGTGCAGGTACGACGTGACGTGCTCGCGGTCGGCGGGCAGAGTGGCATCGGCGTCGGCCTGGAGCAGGCGGGCGGCCGAGAAGATCTCGTAGTCCATCCCGCGCGGGTAGGTCCGCTCGAGGCAGTTCGAGACGTACAAGTTCTCGTCGTCCTCGGCGCGGAACCGGTCGACGCCCGCGGTGACCACGTCCGGGTCGATCAGCGGGCAGTCGGAGGTGACGCGGACGACGCCGTCCAGGTCGTTCCCGCGGATGGCGCCGGCGAAGCGGTTCAGCACGTCCAGCTCGCTGCCGCGGAAGACCGGGATGCCGGCCTTCTCCGCGATCTCGACGATCGGCTCGTCGTCGGCGTTCGTGGTGGTGGCCACGATCACCGGCAGGTCAGTCGCCAACAGACGGTCCAGGTGGTGCTCGAGGAAGGTGCGGCCCCCGGCGGTCAGCAGAACCTTGGCCGGCAGCCGCGTACTGGTCGCCCGGGCCTGGGTGATGATGCCGATCTTCGACGTGCTCATAGCGCTACCTTTCCAGAATTCCACCGGAACATCTCGCGGATCTCGGCCGGGCAGACCAGGTTCTCGACGCCCAGTTCGGTGTCGGTGAACTGCCGGGCCAGGTCCATCGGAACATAGGGCTGGTCCATCTCCGGCCACATCCGCTTGATCCGGGCCTGCCCGCCGAACGACGGATGTTCGTCCTCCAGCAGCATCGGGTCACCGTAGACGCCTGGCTGCAGCCCCAGCGAGGCGCCGTACAGGACGGCGGAACTGAGCCGGTTCGATGCTACCCGTTTGTGCTTGCGCACCTCGGTGAGCTGCTTGAGCAGGAAGTCCTCGTCGGTCTTGCTCCAGTGCAGCCCGCGGTAGCCGTGGGTGATCACCCGGAAGCCGGCGTCCTGGTAGACCTTCCGGATCGCGGGCTTCTCGAACTCGTTCCAGTACAGGCAGACGGTGACCGGACCCCGTTCGTGCTCGTTGATCGAAGCAACGATCCGGCCGTGATCGCCCAGCACGTGCTGCCCTTCCCACCCGTGGAACGGATAGAAAATGGTGCCTGAGGCATCTTCGGTAGGCTTCGCCAGCTCCGGGTGCAGCTCCAACAGGTACAGCCAGGCCGCACCGATCACCAGGTAGTTCCGCCGGCCGAGAGACCAGCCGCGGCGGCGGACGCTGTCGGACCAGACGAACTTGGGTATCCCGTCGACGAACGCAGTGTTGTAGGCGAAGCCGTCGAGGATGTTCCAGCCGTGCTGCAGGTAGCCCCAGATCCGCGGCGGCTTCGCCAGTCCGGCGTACGAGGCCATCACGTGTGCGTGGCCGTAGAAGTGGTTCGCGTGGTGCACGGGTTAACCAGCCCGCCTGCGGACCCGCTTGGCGACCACCCGGGCCGGATTCAGAACGGCCTTGCCGATCCGGTACGGCCGCGACCGCCGGATCCCGTCCAGCTGGCTCTCGAACCATGCCGCCTGGGTATTCGCATCTGCCAGCTCGTGCGACAGGCGCGCGATCGTGGCCAGCTGTTCCGCATGACCAACAGGTTGCACCGGTTCATTGCCGTCAGCAACGGTAGTCCAAAGCCCTTCGGTGACAGTGATCCCGGCCATCGATGTCAGCCAGGCGGTCAAGTCTCGCGGGCTGCTGCCGACGGTCCACGGTTGCCGAACACCCGCCTCCAGCGACCGTCGCACGAACCGCGCAAGCTGTCCCACGACCAGCGCATCCCCGCTGCCAGCGGTCGCAGCACCTGCCTTGTCGAACACCTCGTACGACGCGCCGTCCGTGATCAGGTTGTCCGGCGAAGCCACAGCGGCTATGGCCGAGTCCTGCTCGCGCAGCCAGGAGACGTAGCCAGGCACAGTACGGCGGAGCGCCGCCTGGTCGTCGACCCGGAGAGCCGCCAGCAGCGCCTCCTCCAGCAGTTCGCCCGAGCCTGGCTCCGGCACCGCGCCCACCGGAAGCGCTGCGGGCAGATCAGCGGAGCCAGTAACGAAGTACCAGCCAGGGGCTAGCTCAGCACCGAGGCCAGCAGTGACCGCATCCTGCGCCGTACGGTACGGATCGGTCAGCACCGGGCCGGTGAAGCGCCCAGTAACAACCCGAGCGATCACTGCGCCGGCCAGCGGCCCAGTGGCATCGGCCAGCGCCACCTGAGCGTCGATCAGATCCGGGTAGAGGGAGTAGACGCTGGTCGCAGTCAGGCCGCTCGACTCGATAGTCGCCCTGATGGCTCGCAGTCCGGCCGGAGCCTCGACACTGCCGGACACGTCCCGCGGCCAGGCCTCGTCACGTGGCACTGTTGCCGTTACGTCTGCCTGCAGCAGCCGCTCCATCCCGAACGAGTTGGCCGCAGCAATCAGTAGCCGTCCGGTCGGAGCCAGCCGGCCTTGTAGCGTGGCCAGAGCATCGGCCCAGGTCAGTACCGGGGTGTCGGGCCCAACGAGGCGATACAAGCCGTCGAGTGCCACCACGACGTCGTACGAGCTCTCGCCGTGGTCGGGGCCGAAGCGGTCCAGAGCACCGCAGAAGACCCGAACTGGGAGCTCGGCCAGGTGCGAGGCGATCTCCTCGGCGTCAGGCGCCGACCGCACCAGTACGTCGACAGCGGCGACCCGGCCCGCCACCTGCTCGATCAGCTCGAGCGAATGCGGTCCTGCGACCAGAACGGAGTCGCCGGTGGTCAGTACGGCATCCAGCAGTGCGGCCGCCACCGACCCACCGGTCGCCGGACGGCCGTCCTCCGGGTGCAGGTCGGACCAGTTGAGCATCTCGGCCCCGACCATGATCAAGCGCGTGCTCTCGGAGGACCAATCAGGCGTCGCAGTGGTCAATTCTCTACCAGTTTGGTCAGGGTCTCGATGACCCGGTCGACGTCGGCATCGGTTAGGTCGGGGAACATCGGCAGCGAGATCTCCTCGCTGTAGAACTTCTCGGCGTTCGGGCACATGCCGCGCTGGTAGCCCTGCTCGGCGAAGACCGGGTGCCAGTAGACCGGGATGTAGTTCACCTGGACGCCGATGCCGGCCTCCCGCAGCTTGACGAAAATCTCCTTGCGGCGGCCATCCAGGATCCGTACCGGGTAGAGGTGCCAGGCCGGGTCCACGTCGTCGCGCTGCGCCGGCGTGCGGACTCCGGCTACGTCCCGCAGCGCCTCGTTGTAGCGAGCGGTGATCTCGGTCCGGCGCTTCTTGAAGTCGCTCAGCCGCTTCAGTTGGGACAGGCCGAGGGCGCAGGCCACGTCGGTCAGCCGGTAGTTCACGCCGTACTCGTGCACCTCCTGGTGCCACGGGCCTTCGTCCGTCAGGTGGAACCGGGCCGGGTCGCGTATCAGGCCGATGTTGTGGAACTCGCGCGCCCGCAGCCCGAGCGCCGGGTCCTTGGCGACGACTGCGCCGCCCTCGGCGGTGGTGAGGTTCTTGGTCGGGAAGAACGACAAGGTGGTGACGTCGGCCAGGTCGCCGACCTGGCGGCCGCGGTAGGTGCCGCCGATCGAGTGCGCTGCGTCGGCCAGCGTCTTCGCGCCGATCCTGTCCGCGATCGGCTGGAGGGCGTCGTAGTCGGCCGCATGACCGGCATAGTCGACGGCCGCGATCACCTTGGTCCGCTCGGTCACGGCCGCCTCGACGGCGGCCGGGTCCAGCAGCGTGGTGTCCTCCTCGACGTCGGCGAACACCACCTTCGCGCCCAGCATCGCGGCACAGGACGCGGTCGCGACGAACGTCATCGGCGTAGTGACGATCTCGTCGCCCGGCCCGACGCCCAGCGCGGCGTACGCGATGTGCAGAGCGGCCGTGCCCGAGGTGCAACTGACCGTGGAGTGTCCACCGGTGACGTCCGAGATCGCCTGCTCGAAGGCGGTCACGGTCGGGCCGGTGGTCAGCCAGTCACCGCGCAGGATCGCGGTGACCGCTTCGATGTCTTCTTCGGAGATCGACTGGCGTCCGTAGGGCAGCACTGGTCCCGGCTCCTTGCTCAGACGTCGCTCTCGAGGATCTTGGTGATCTCCTCGATCGAGTACCACTGGTCGTTGTTGTTCGAGGTGTAGTGGAAGCCGTCGGCCACCGGGACACCATCGGCAGGCGGCGTGTAACCCCAGGTCGCCAGGTCCGGCTGCAGCACGTAGCGGTCGCCGATCGCCAGGGCGCGACGGCCTTCCTCCGGGCTGATCATCTCTTCGTGCAGTTTCTCGCCCGGGCGCAGGCCCATGTCGTGCATCTTGGCGCCCGGCGCGATCGCCTGGGCCAGGTCGGTGATCTTCATCGACGGGATCCGCGGCACGTACAGCTCGCCGCCCATCATCTGCTCGAACGAGTCGACCACGAACTTGACCGCCTCGGGCAGCGTGATCAGGAACCGGGTGCAGCGCAAATCGGTGATCGGCAGCGACTGGCCGGCCTCGTGCAGCGCGCGGAACTTCGGGATGATCGAGCCACGGCTACCCATTACGTTGCCGTACCGGACCACGCAGAAGCGGGTGTCGTAGGCGGCGGCGTAGTGGTTGCCGGTGATGAACAGCTTGTCCGCGGTCAGCTTGGTCGCGCCGTACAGGTTGATCGGGCTGGACGCCTTGTCCGTCGACAGCGCGACAACCTTCTTCACGCCCGAGTCGATGCTGGCCTCGATCACGTTCTGTGAGCCGATGATGTTCGTCTGGACGAACTCCCACGGGTTGTACTCCGCGGTGTCGACCTGCTTCAGCGCGGCCGCGTGAACGACGTAGTCGACCTTGTGCATGGCGCGATTCAGCCGGGCCCGGTCGCGGATGTCACCGATGAAGAAGCGCAGCCGGGGATCGTCGCCGAACAGTTGGCGGACCTCCCATTGCTTCAGCTCGTCACGGCTGAAGATGATGATCCGGCGCGGGTCCAGGGTGTCCAGCGCGTTGCGGATGAACGACTTGCCGAAGGAGCCGGTGCCTCCGGTGACGAGGATGTCGGAGCCGGTGAGAATGGACACGTCGAATAGGACCCTTCTGAGGGGACAGTTCCGGACAGCGCACGGAGCGCGACTCCGTACGATAGCGGGCTCTGCCACGGGAGCCTCAATGACCAAGGCTTTGGACCAGGATGCCGCCCCAGAGTAGACGTCAACTCGGCGTCACAAGTTCGACAGTTGGAAAGTAGGTCTTGAAACGTGCCGTGTCACGCGTGACGAGTCGGTAGCGGTTCACTGCGGCGTGCGCGCCGATGTAGAAGTCGGCGAGCGGGGAGCTGTGTGCCCCTCCCCGGCGGCGGTAGTCGACGAAGGCTCGGGCGGCCAGGAATCCTGCCTGATACGGCAGCGGTTCGCGGATGAAATCGGCTGCTGGAAGAGCGGCGTCGACGTCCTCGATCCGGTCGAACCCGGCGGAAACCTCGGCGTAGATGATCGGGTTTATCACCAGATCCCCAGCGTCCCGGGCGCCGGCTATTGCTGCGCCGGACCTCCCTGCCCAGGTCGGGTTGGCGGTGAGGACGTCGAGCAGGACACAGGTGTCGACCAGGGCGACTGCGGCCGGGACGGGCTGCTGCGTGCGTTCAATCCCCACGCAGCAGATCCATCAGTTCGTCGGTCGTCATGGTAGTGGTTGCCCGGCCGCTCATCTCGCGGACCAGCCGCCGGCCGCGGCTCTCGCTGTTCTCGACGCGAACGATTCGCAAGGTGTTGCCCTCCTCGACGACCTCGACTTCGTCGCCCTCGTGGAAATGATGTTTGTGGCGCAACGCTGCCGGGATGGTGACCTGACCTTTACTGTTCAACCGCATAGTTGCTCCTACGTGTCGCGTCTCCTACGTATTACAGGCTACTCGATTGGTAGGCGTGGTGAACGGATACGGTCTGCGGTGTGCTGACGAAGACTGTGAGGATCGGGGTCCGGTGTGACGTCGGACCGACGCGGGGCATCGGGCACGTGATGCGCTGCCTCGCGCTGGCCGAGGAGTTGCGCCACCGCGGGGCCGAGCTGGTCTTCGTCTGCGACAGCCACACCGTTCCCTGGGTGAACGACCAGATTCGGGCCCGGGACATCCCCGTCGAGCCGGCCGTCTCGAGCGCGAAGGACCATCTGGACATCTTCGCCCGGCTCCGCCTGGACGCGGTGGTGTTCGACTCGTACGACCTGGACGCCGAGGTGTTCACCGCAGTACGCCGGTCCGGGTTGTCCACGCTGGCGATCGTGGACGGCGACCTCCGTGGTGCCCAGGCCGATATCTACGTCGACCAGAACCTCGGCTCGGAGCGGGACAAGCCGAAGCTGTCCGAGGGTTCCGTCCGGCTGGCTGGGCTGGACTACGTGCTGCTGCGCGACGAGGTGCTCGGGCTGCGCCAGGCAGAGCCGCCTGTGCCGGGGCCGGGCGGCGTACCGAAGGTCTTGGCGTTCTTCGGTGGAACCGATGCGTTCGGGGCCGGCCCGTACGTCGTGGCAGCGCTGGCCGCGACGGGTGTTCCGTTCGAGGCGACCGTGGTGGCACCGGGCGAGGACTTGGCCGAGGCGATCGGCGCAGTACCGCTCGCGGCAGACCAGTACGTCGAGGTGATCGGCCCGACCTCGCAGCTTGCTAGTGCGGTGGTGGCGTCTGATCTAGTGGTCAGCGCCTCGGGTACGTCGACCTGGGAGTTGCTGTGCCTGGGTGCAGCGGCCGGGCTGGTCTGTGTAGTGGACAACCAGGTAATGGGCTACGAACGTGCCGTGGCCACTGGCGCGGCTGTCGGAGTTGGCGTGCTGTCGGAGCTGAAGGTGAACCCGGCCGCTGGAGCCGCCGTACTGCGGCCGCTGCTCACCGACCCCGTGGAGCGGGCCAGGATCGCCGCAGCCGGCTGGAAGCTCGTCGACGGCTTCGGCCGAGTCCGAGTGGCCGACGCGCTCTACCAACTGCTCAGTCAGGGCAGTTCGTAGACCAATGCGTCGGGGGCCTTGAAGCGCAGGGTCGCCAGGGCGTCGAGGTTGTGCGAAACCGCGGTCTGACCGGGATCGGCGTACAACCAGCGGACACCGTACTTCTGCTTCAGCAGCCGGAGGTTGTCCCGGGTCGGCGAGATGAAGGCCCGGTCGTTGTCCTCGAGAAGTTGCTCGTCCCAGAACGGCAGGCCGTTGGCGCTCTTTCCGGTGGCGGCGACCAGATCGTTGATGGTGTTGGTGTAGCCCCAGCCTTCCACCAGCACGTGTCGCTCACTGAGTGCCGAGATCCAGAAATGCCTGGCGTCGCAGCCGGAGGCGTTCTTCGTCACGCAGTGTGCGTTGGTCGCGATCAGGTCACCCGGTGCCGTGTTGTCCTTCAGCCACAGCGCTGCCTGTGTCTGGGTCGCGCTGGGACCCAGCGGATACTGGTCGCTCAACGGTTGCAGCGTGACCGGTCTGTACTGCGTCATGGCCTGCAGCGGGAGGAACAGCCCGGCGCCCATTGCGGCCAGCACGAACGAGGCCACGAGGACCCGGGACGGCCGGCCGCGGCGCTTCGCGAGTTTCCACAACGAGGTGACCAGCACGGCGACGACGAGTAGCAGGCCGATCGTCCACAGCCAGGGCTGGACCAGTCCGGTCAGCTGCCCGTCAGGCAAGCGGAACGTCTGCTCCGGCGGGGTCGTCGCCCGCACGATCGCCCGGGCGGCGGCCGTCGCGCCTGCGCCGGCTGCGACTGAGGCGAACACGAGTATCCCGGAGCGGCGGTCGGCGAACCAGAACACCAGCATCCAGGTCCCAGCGGCAGCCAGTGCGGCGATCACGGGTACGGCGGTCCGATGGAAGTACATCTGGCTGGCGCCGGGCTGGTCGGTCAGCACCATGCCACCGAAACCGGCGATGGAGATGCCGATCAGGAAGATCATGCCGGGGTCGCGCAGCCACCGCCCGGCCGTCCCGGTCAGCACCAGCAGGCCGGCCGATCCCAGGGTCAGACCGAGGCACATGGTGATGCCGGTGATCCACATCGCCTCGTGGTCGAAGACGCCCCATTCCTGCTTGGCGACCAGCGGGTACAAACCGGTCTTGGCGAAGGTGATCCA
>JAWWPC010000127.1:0-30754 GCA_033851055.1 Kribbellaceae bacterium
CCCAGACCTGCCCGGTCTGCCTCGGCCTGCCCGGCGCCCTTCCGGTGCTCAACGCGCGCGCCGTCGAGTCGGCGATCAGGATCGGCCTGGCGCTGAACTGCGAGATCGCCGAGTGGTGCCGGTTCGCCCGGAAGAACTACTTCTACCCGGACATGCCGAAGAACTTCCAGACCTCCCAGTACGACGAGCCGATCGCCTTCAACGGGTGGACCGAAGTTGTGGTCGACGGTGAGACGTACCGGATCGAGATCGAGCGCGCCCACATGGAAGAGGACACCGGCAAGTCCCTCCACGTCGGTGGCGCGACCGGCCGGATCCATGGCGCCAGCCACTCGCTGGTCGACTACAACCGGGCCGGCATCCCGTTGATCGAGATCGTGACGAAGACGATCGAGGTTCCGGGGGACAAGGCCGCGGCCGTTGCCAAGGCCTACGTCAGCATGCTGCGGGATCTCCTGCTCGCGCTCGACGTTTCCGACGTACGAATGGATCAGGGGTCGCTGCGCTGCGACGCAAACTTGTCGCTGAAGCCCAAGGGAAGTTCGGTCCTGGGCACCCGCACGGAGACCAAGAACGTCAACTCGTTCCGTTCGGTCGAGCGCGCGGTGACATATGAGATCACCCGGCAGGCTGCCATTTTGGTTGCCGGCGGCAAGATCGTCCAGGAGACCCGGCACTGGCACGAGGACACCGGCATCACCACCTCGGGCCGGGAGAAGTCCGACGCCGAGGACTACCGGTACTTCCCGGAGCCGGATCTGGTCCCGATCGCTCCGTCTCGTGAATGGGTCGAGGAACTGCGCAAGACCCTGCCCGAGCCACCGCCCGCGAAGCGGCTGCGGCTGCAGACCGAGTGGGGCTTCACGGATCTGGAGATGCGCGACGTCGTCAACGGCAACGCGCAGACCCTGATCGAGCAGACCGTCGGCCTCGGCGTCGCTCCGGCGGCCGCCAAGAAGTGGTGGCTCGGCGAACTGGCCCGCGCTGCCAACGAGGCCGGCAAGGAACTGGACGACCTGGGCGTCGGCCCCGCGCAGATCGCCGAGGTGCAGAAGCTGGTCGACGAGGGCGCGCTGAACGACAAACTGGCGCGTCAGGTCTTCGACGGCCTGGTGAAGGGCGAAGGCAGCCCGGCCGAGATCATCGCGGCCCGCGGCCTGGCTTTGGTCTCTGACGACTCCGCCCTGAGCGAGGCCGTGGACCGCGCGATCGCGGCCAACCCGGACGTGGTTGAGAAGGTCCAGTCTGGCAAGCCCGCCGCAGCCGGCGCCCTCATCGGCGCTGTGATGAAGGACATGCGCGGCCAGGCCGACGCGGCGAAGGTCCGCGAGTTGGTCAACGCGAAGCTCGGCATCTGACAGGGGCGTTGCTGCGTCCGACGTCGCTCGGAGGGGCTCTGGGGAGCTCTCCCGAAAACGTAGATCGGAAAAGATCTATAGATCTGTTCCGATCTACGTTTTTCGTCTTCCTTTTCAGTGGCAGTCGCTGGCGGTAGCGCAGGGCACGATGGTGATGCGAAGGATGCGGTCGTCGCCCTCGCGGGGGTTGCCGCGTCCGTCGGTGTTCGAGGTCGTCAGCCAGAGGGACCCGTCCGGCGCGGTCTCGACGGTGCGAAGCCGCCCGAACTGGTGGGTGAAGAAGGCCACCGGCTTGCCCGCGCAATGCCCGTCGGCAACCGGGATCGCCCACAGGCGTTCGCCGCGCAAGGCCGCCATGAAGATGTAGCCCTGGGCAAAGGCAATGCCCGATGGTGAGGCCTCTTTGGTGGGCCATTGGGCGATCGGGTCGACCATGCCGTCGAGGTTGCTGACGCCTTCGGCGGCGGGCCAGCCGTAGTTCTCTCCTTCATGAATGACGTTGAGTTCGTCCCAGGTGTCCTGCCCGAACTCGGAGGCGTACAACTGGTCGTCGTCGAAGGCGAGGCCCTGCACGTTGCGGTGTCCCTTGGTGAAGATCGGCGAGTCCGGGTCGGGATTGCCCGGGGCCGGCTCGCCGTCGGTGGTGATGCGGAGGATCTTGCCGCCGAGGCTCTTGTTGTCCTGTGAATTGTGCCCCGCTGACCCGTCGCCAGTTCCGACGTACAGGAAACCGTCGGGACCGAACCGGAGCCGGCCACCATTGTGTACGGCGGACGTCGGGATGCCGTCGAGGATGACTTGCGGGTCCACGATCCTGTTGTTGCGCCACGTCAACCGCGCGATCCGGTTGTCGGTGCGGGTGCTGTAGTAGGCATAGACGTACGGCCGGGACAAGAACTGCGGGTCAACGGCAAGACCGAGTAGACCGCCTTCGGACGACGGGTGCAAACCGGGCACGGTGCCGACCTCGATGACCCGCTTGCCGACGATGTGCTTAACCTTGCCAGAGTCCCGTTCAGCGACCAGCGCGGTCTCGTCCGGCAGGAAGGTCAGTCCCCAAGGCACCTGGATCCCGGTAGCGATCGTGTCCGCGACGGCCAGCTTTACTGGCCTGACCCGCGCACAGTTCGCGATACCGGCCGAACGCGTCGCGGTCGAGGGGGATGCATCGCCATATCCGCTCGCGCACGCCGCAGCCAATGCCGCAGTGGCGACAATCACGCTCAGCGTACGAATGGTCCGTGAGAGTGCGGTCATCGCCTTCTAAAGCTCCCTGTTATCGACAGTTCTGCCTGGCGGTGGTGGCGGTTGTGACCTAGATCATCACCTAAAGGTCTAACACGCCAACGCGTATGGGCGAATTTTACGGGCTGTATGTGGCGCCAGCGGGGCTGAACCTCTGCCGATCGAGCTGACCGGGGCCGCGCGGCCGTCCTACACTGTTTGCGTGACCGCTGCGTACGCCTACGAGGACATGCACCACCTGGTGGACCGGCTCACCCCGGCCCAGGTGCGACGCCTGCGTCTGCTCGTCACCCAGGATGAGGAGCTGTCCCGGGTCGCACAGACGCTGCCCGCGGCCGACTGGCCCGAGGCGGTGGTGGTCCCCGACGGGCTGATGGCGCTGATCGGCAGCATCGATGGGCCGGTGGACCTGGGCGAGCGGCACGACGACTACATCCGCGAGCGGATGCGCGAGCGCTTCGGCGACTCGGCGTGATCGCGACCGTTCTGGACACCGGCCCCTCGCAGCAGCACTGAACACGGGCGATCGACGGCACGCCGAATGCGCATCCCTGCTGCTTTCGCTCACCGGCCGCCGCCTGCCGCCCAGTCCCGTGATGACCGAGGTCTGCTGGCTGCTGGAGCGCTGGCCCAAGGTCGAGGTAGCCTTCCTGGCCCAGGTCGCACGGGAACCTTCGAGCTGGTCCACCTCACCCCCGCCGACGTGACGCGCATGGGTGAACTGGTCCTCCAGTACGCCGACTTCCTACTCGGCGGGGTCGACGCCTCGGTCATCGCGGTGGCCGAACGCTTCGGCGTAGACCGCGTAGCCACCCTCGACCGACGGCACTTCAGCGTCGTCAAGCCCGCCCACGTCCCCACGCTCACACTCGTGCCGTAGTGCGGTCCAGTGGTCTAGACCGCTGACGGCAGCGCTGACGGCAACAACCCCGGACATCAGCGCACTCCCACGCACACTAGCGGAGCACCACACGGGTGTTGACCTGCATAAACGCAGGTAGAGGGGGATTGCCGACCACACCGACTATGTGCTGACGGGCTCCACTCCGGTCCTCGTCCATAACTGTGGCACTGGCGGGGTTTCTGATGAGGTGATGAACACCCACATTCTGCCTCGCCACTCGCTCGAAAAGGATCACCTGTATCCTGAGTTCTCTGACAAGGGAACGACTCCGGGGCAGATCCGGGGGTGGGCGCGGGATGCAATGGATGCACCAATGGACAGGATCAGCATGGGTAATGGTGCACATCGCCACCTGCTTAATGCGGGTGAAGAGGTTGGCTTCGACGGTGAGAAACATGTTGCTGTATGGTTAGAAAAGGGCAACGTAACCAGCGTGCATCCCGAGGTGCCTTGATATGATCTCAGTGCAGGTCAGGGCAGAGTCCGGCGAGATCCTGAGTCGAAAACAGAGCTCCGAGGCTGGCAAATTCTTCCAGGTCGATCAAGGTGTTTATCCGACACTGGTTCACATCGTCCCTTGGGGTGACACGGCCTTCAATAATAGTCAGGTTTCGGCACTCATGATCGAAATAGAGCGATATGAGGCCGATCCTGCTGTCAATCCTGGTAGCGACTCGTTTGATTGGCTTCGCGATATGATGCATATGGTTCTGGCTGAGCCCCATCGCATGCTCTGGTTCGTCGGCGACTAGGCCTATTCGCAGATAGCTGCCAGTCGGCAAGGAGGCCCCGCCGGATTTCCGATGGGCTTCCTTGGTGTTTGACGGCGGCTGGCGGCGGATGATGCCAAGGATGGAGTTTCTCTGGTCGATGGTGATATCGATGCGCCAGGGATATGATCAACGATGCCGGTAATGCCCATGGCCGCCATACTTGTGGCACGACGAAGATCGGGAAGCGGGTGGGTGGCAATTTGTCGACACGTTCAGAGACAAAGCGGGTGACGAGGTGAGTAAGATTGCGCGCTTCGACATCAACCCTGACAGTTCACATCTTCAGAAGTGCGGGCCACACCTGAACCTTGCGACGCAGATAAACGGGTGGACCGTACGATCGGGCCCGCTGGCGGATCCAGATCTTCCGATTGACATGAGGACCGTGCGGCCAGGCGACATTCCGTGATTGATTCGAGTCTTGCGATCCTATACTCTCCGAAAAGCGGCGAGTTCGATGTGGCAGCGACACGCCAACGCCTCATGCAAATTGCAGAGAAGCTAGATGTTGGAAATGGTGAGGTAGGCGCGGTGGACTTACCGGACGCGTCGCCTTTTGAGACGTGCCTACTATCCTTGAAGACCCGCCGCCTGCCGAGTGGTGGTGCCATTTTCCGGGTTGACCCGGGGAACCGTGAGCTCTCCATCGAGGGAGGTGAGGATGCGCTACGCCTACTAGGAGATAACCTTCGTGATCTCGCAACCGATGGTGACGATGGCGAGCATCTCCATATCGAGTATTTCCCCGATCACTCCTATCTCGATGAGTCGTCCTTGCCGGCGGTGGTGCAGGTAGTACCTGGTTAGGGGCTGGGTAACAGCTCGAATGCGTCCGTGGCCGAGCTCGGCGCCGGCCTGGTCCCAGTTCTTCACCAAGTTGTCCGACCAGCCGGCCAGCGTCATCGGGTAGTGCTCGAGGAGGTCTCTAGATGCGGACATCCTTGGCGGTGAGCTTGGCGAGCTTCTTGCGCCCCAGACCGGGGATGAGGTAGAGGCGGACGCAGGCGGTGTAGCGGGTGTGTCGCGGAGTATTCGGGGACCTTGGCGTAGGAGATCTTCGCGGCCGAGGACAGGCTGCGCTGGGTGAGCCCGGCCGCGCGGGCGATTGCGCGGCGCAGGTGGAGCATGAAGCGGGACCACAGGGCCGGTGCGTGGGCGTGCCGCAGCACCGCACCCTGATAGTTGTAGCGGTTGGACTGAAGCGGTGAGCCGATCAGCGGATCGCCCTCGGCATGGGTGCGTCCGCAGCGGCACCGGCCCGCCTGCTTCGCGTCGCTGCTGGGATGGTTGTGGAAGGGGTCGAAGAAAGGGGCGGTGAGGGTCGCGAAGACGCGGGGGTTCTGGTTGATGGTGTCGGGGACGGTTTTGCCGCCAGCGGTCAGGCCAGAAGCCTGACCGAGTTGCCGACCAGCGTACGGCCCCCTGATCGTGCTCGACCCCAGCACGGACAGGACACCGGCCTAAGATCCCGCCAACCCCCGCGCCGGATGGTGCACGCCCGTTTGGGTGGAGGCTCCGTGGGGTGAAAGCCTGGTGTTCACGAGGACCTGGCCCCGTAGGCTGAGTGGTGCCAGCCCGCAGC
Source organism: Kribbellaceae bacterium (assembly GCA_033851055.1). Classification (GTDB taxonomy): domain Bacteria; phylum Actinomycetota; class Actinomycetes; order Propionibacteriales; family Kribbellaceae; genus Kribbella. The sequence continues at coordinate 5,863 of JAWWPC010000127.1, forward strand.
GCGCCCCCGCTGGAGGTCCCGATGAGTACACCCGACGCGGACCACCCCGTCTACCCGCCGATCAGGCCCCGCCTGTCGGTCGAGGAGCTGCTGGCGGCCAAGAACACCCCGCCGATCCGCTCCCTGGACGACCTCGCCGCCGACACCTTCGAGTCGGACGAGGAACTAGAGGAGTTCCTGGCCTTCACGTACGCCGAGCGTCACCGCGACGTGGCCTGAGCCGCCGCCGCGACGTCGGCGGCTCTCCTCCAGGCCTCATCGCCGATCGCCGGCCTTCACCCTTTCGCCTCGTGGACCACGTTGACGCGCGCACTCGCGCCTTCACCGGATTGACAGAACGGCCCAAGCAGCAATGCCGCCAGATGTGTCCGCCGGCGTTTCGAACAAATCTGGCGGGGATGGTCAGCTGTCCCAGGTGGGGCGGAGGGGAAAGTGGGCGTTCGCGTTGTCGTCGAGTTTGACGGCGAGGATCTGGTGGAGCTGCGTGTTGTTGCGCTCAAAGCCGACCCGACAGGCTGCCAGGTAGAGACCCCACACCTTCGCAGTTCCGTAGCCGACCTCTGCCACGGCCTCGTTCCAATGCTTGACCAGGTTGTCCGACCAGCCCGCCAGGGTCATCGCGTAGTGTTCGCGCAAATTCTCCTCGTGCCGTACCTCGAAGCCTGCGTCCTGGGCATCGGCGATGATCCGCCCCGACCCGATCAGCTCGCCATCGGGGAAGATGTAGCGATCGATGAACGCACCGGTGGACCGGAAGCGGTTGTCCGGTCGCGTGATCGTGTGGTTCAGCAGCCGCCCGGCCGGCTTGAGCCGATCCAGCAGGAAGCCGAAGTACGACGGGTAGTTCCGTACGCCGATGTGTTCGGTCAGCCCGATCGAGCTGATCGCGTCGAAGTCCCGCTCAGACACGTCCCGGTAGTCGGAGAACCGCACCTCCGCAAGGTCCTCGAGGCCCTCGCGCTTGATCGCGGCTTGAGCCCACTCGGCCTGTGCCTGCGACAGTGTCACGCCGATCGCCTTCACGCCGTACTCGCGAGCCGCGTGCCGGACCATGCCGCCCCAGCCGCAACCGACGTCAAGCAACCGCTGGCCGGGCTTGAGATCCAGCTTGCGGGCGACCAGGTCGTACTTCTCGTACTGCGCGTCCTCCAGCGTTGCGTCGTACGACGGGAACACAGCGCAGGTGTAGGTCATCGACGGGCCGAGGACGTACTCGTAGAACGCGTTCGACACGTCGTAGTGGTGGTGGATCGCGGCCTTGTCGCGGGTGCGGGAGTGCCGGAGGCCTTCGAAGGTACGACGCCACTTCGGGAGGTGCTCCTGGGGCGGCGGAGGTGGCGGCTTGAGGTGGCTCCAGCCGAGGCCGCGGACGATGCGCAGTGCGTCCGCCGGGGTGGGCCGCTTGAAGTGAAGCTGGTTCAGCATCATCTTCATCAGGTCGTACGGGTTGCCCGGGTGGGCGCCTTCGATCTGCAGGTCGTCCTGTACGTAGGCGCGCACCAGGCCCAGGTCGCCCGGCGCGGTGAGAACGTAGGAGAGCCCGCGCTCGGTGGCGAGGTGCATGTGGATCGCCGAGTCCTCGGGACCAGCCACGCTGCCGTCGTACGCGGTGAAGCGGAACGGCAAGCCGTCCGGCGCCACCGCTGTGAGCGCACCTGCGATCGAAACCTGCGTCGGGTTGATCGTTGCAGTCATCGACGCGTCACCGCCTTCTCGTAGAGCCCTGTCAAGCGGGCATCGGGGTCGTAACGGTTCTTTACCTCGGTGAGAGCCGGGACGTTGTAAAGCTGATCGAACGTGTCCCGGTCGTAGTAGGCATCGGAGTACAGCGACTTGTGGCCGTCGAAGTCCGCGACAGCGGCTTCGATGCGCCGGTTCACATCTCCGTCCGCGGCGCCAGGGGCGATCGGGACTGTGCCCCAGAAGCCGACGTTCACATAGGTACGGTCCGGAGCCAGCGGGTAGAGCGGCCAAGCCGTCGCGGAGCCAGGTCCGGCCGCATCACGCAACCGCAGCGGGCAGAGCCAGACCGGGCGCATCCCGACCTCGGCGTCGAACCAGCGGAGGAATCCCGCCAGTTGCGCAGCCGGGATCTCGACGTCCTGGACCACCCGCTCGCGCTCGGGCTTGCCGCGGCGGCGATCGATGCGCGCGGCAACGCGGTAGCGATTCTCCAGCCCGACGAGCTTGTGGTAGACGTCGCTGCGGCGGAACCGCCGCGGCCAGAGGCGTCGTACGTAAGGGTTCTGGGCGCCGAAGGCGGATGAGCACCAGAACCAGTCCGTGTCCCAGCGCCAGAGGTAGTCGTTGGCGGTGAGGAAGTCCGTCGACCGTTGCTGGATCGAGCGATAGAAGATCTGCTGGCGGGTGTAGTCGCTGGTCCGGATCGCAGCGTCGCTGTGCCGGCCGAGGGTGAGATATGCCTCATCGGGGCTGAAGGCAACACCGTCGACGAAATGCACCGGCTCGCCGTCGTAGGTGCTGTCGGCAACGATCGCCTCGACCGCCGGCCCCAGTTCGTCGAGAGCCAGCCGGACATGTCGCAACGCGACGTACGGGGAGATGCGGTCGAGCTCGATCCGGAGCCGGGTGGCGTAGCCGAGCGAGCCGTAGGAGTTGGGGAAGGTCCTGAACAGGGCGGCGTGCTCACCCTCGGGGCGGGCGGTGATGATGTCGCCCGCGCCGGTGAGAATGTCCAGTTCCAGCACGGATTCGTGCGGCAGCCCGGCCCGGAACGACGACGACTCGATGCCCAGCCCGGTGACCGCGCCACCGAGTGTGATCGTGCGCAGTTGCGGCACCACCATCGGTGTCAGGCCGTGCGGGAGGGTGGCGGCAACCAGGTCCTCATACGTACACATGCCCTGTACGTCGGCGGTGCGTGCCTGCGGGTCGACGCTGATGACGCCGGTCAGACCGGAGACGTCGAGGCCGGGGGTGTCCACCTGGGTGCGCGGGCGGAACAGGTTCGAACTGCGCTTGGCCAGCCGGACCGGTTGCCCGACCGGGATCCGCTGGTACGACGAATGCAAACGCTTGACTGCGGCTTCGTGATCCAGAGACGAGGCAGCATCCGATGTCGAGGGCACCGAACTAGCGTACGACTCCTGATCGGGTCCGGCACCGGAATTGTCCAGCGTCGGCTCGGCAGGTTCGAGCGCCCTTTAGGACCAGTCGGTCCAGTGGTCCGTTGGCTGGTCCCCGGCAATGAATTGTCCGAGGCGGCAGGTAGGTTCGGGCCATGGCTGATGCGGTGAAGACCTGGCTGCCGTGGGAGGACCCGGACAGCTTCCTCGGTGGCTTGCCGGCGGGTTTCGACGTCGACTTCTACGACGGTGGTCAGCGGCCCCCCTCGCTTGAGTCGGTCGAGTTCTATGTGCCGAACTACCTGGGCAACTCGGCGGTGGTGGACATCATCAACGAGATGCCCGCACTCAAGGTGATCCAGACCCAGACCGCCGGCTTCGAGAACTTCCTGCCGCATCTCGGCGATGGTGTGACCTTGTGCAACGCCCGGGGCGTACATGACGCGTCCACGGCGGAGTTGGCGGTGGGGCTGATCCTCGCCATCTACCGCCGGCTGCCGCGCGCGGTACGGAATCAGGAGCGCGGACTCTGGCCGTCGTACCAGGAGCTCGACGACTCGCTGGCGGACCGGACCGTGCTGATCCTCGGCTACGGCTCGATCGGTGAGGCGTTGGAGCGGCGGCTGGCCGGGTTCGAGTGCGACGTGATCCGGGTGGCCCGCCGGGCTCGCGACGGGGTCTCGCCGGTCACCGAGCTGCCCGAGTTGCTGCCGAAGGCCGATGTCGTCGTGGTGCTGACCCCGGCGACCGATGAGACCCGCGGCATGGTCGACGGCAACTTCCTCGCCCGGCTCAAGGACGGCGCCCTGCTCGTGAACGTCGCTCGCGGTGTCGTCGTGGACACGGAGGCATTGATCGCGGAGCTGGGTAGTGGCAGGATCTCGGCAGCGCTGGACGTGACGGATCCCGAGCCGTTGCCCGCGGGGCATCCGCTCTGGTCTGCTCCGAACGTGCTGATCAACCCGCACCGTGGTGGTGCGTCGACCGCGTTCGCGCCGCGGGTCGCGCGACTGGTCCGCGCGCAGCTCGAGCGGTACGCGAAGGGTGAGCCGCTCATCAATGTGGTGGCGGGCCCGCCGCGCTGAAAGCTGTCGCCGGGGCCGCCCCGCCGACCAAGGCAGGAGAAGGGGGACGACGATGTCCGAGGCCGTATTGCTGATCGGCACCAAGAAGGGGCTCTGGATCGGGCGGAGCGACGCCGAGCGTCAGAAGTGGGAGCTGGAGGGGCCACAGTTCGAGATGCAGGGCGTGTACTCGGTCGGCATCGACGCGCGCGGCGACCGGCCGCGGTTGTTCGCGGGCGGGACCAGCGAGCACTGGGGGCCGGCGGTGTTCCACTCCGACGATCTCGGACGGACCTGGGACGAGCCGCCGGAAGGCTCCATCGGCTTCCCCAAGGACACGGACGCCTCACTCGAGCGGGTCTGGCAGATCCAGCCCGGGCCGGCCGACCAGCCCGACGTCGTCTACGCGGGAACCCAGCCGTCTTCGCTCTGGAAGTCAACTGACAGGGGTGTCACCTTCGAGCTCGTCCGCGGCCTGTGGGATCACCCCCACCGGGAACAGTGGGGCGCCGGCTTCGGTGGTCAGGCGATCCACTCCGTGTTGCCGCATCCGACGGATCCGCAGCGGATCAGCGTGGCGATGTCGACCGGTGGGGTCTACCAGACAGCCGACGGTGGCGAGTCGTGGTCCCCGGCCAACAGGGGGATCAAGGCGCCCTACCGGCCGGACCCGTGGCCGGAGTTCGGCCAGTGCGTGCACAAGATCGCCTCGCACCCGTCGCAGCCGGATCGGCTGTTCGCGCAGAATCACCACGGCGTCTACCGCACTGACGACAGGGGAGCGAGCTGGAAGTCGATCGCGGACGGCCTGCCCTCCGACTTCGGTTTTCCGATCGCGGTCCACCCACACGAGCCGGAGACGGTCTACGTCTTCCCCCTGATCGCCGACGCCAACAGGATTCCGCCCGACGCGAAGTGCCGCGTCTACCGCTCCCGCGATGCCGGAGAGACCTGGGAGCCACTGGCAGACGGCCTGCCCGACGTTCCGTCGTACGCGCCGGTGCTCCGCGACGCGCTCTCCACGGACGAGGCCGAGCAGGCCGGCGTGTACGTCGGCACCCGCGACGGCTGCGTCTACGCCAGCGCCGACGCGGGCGACACCTGGACCGAGGTGGCGCGACACCTCCCCGACGTCCTTACCGTCCGCGCCGCCGTCCTCAACTGATGCCGGTACGACGCTGCACCGCCCAGTCCGTACGACGAGCCGCCACGGCCTGGTTCGTCGTACGGACTGTGCTGGTTACTGGGCGGGTTGAGGAGGTGGACTGATGGCGATCGTGGTGAAGCTGCCGACGGTGCTCCGGCCGTTCGCGGGTGGCGCCGAGCGGGTCGACGTCGTCGTACCAGGAGAGCCGACGGTCGGTGCGGTCTTCGCAGAGCTGGAGGCCGACCACCCGGCGCTGCGACGGCGGTTGACCGATGAGCAGGGCATGCTCCGGCGGCACGTGAACGTGTTCCTCGGCAACGACAACATCCGCGACCTCGAGGCCCTCGGCACCACCCTCGCCGACGGCGACGAGCTCCTCATCCTGCCGTCGGTCGCCGGCGGCTGAGCGCACCCGAGGCGCTCGACCGCGTCAGCTGCTGCTGGCGGAGTTGGACAACGGCGAATGATCCGCGATGCGGGAGCCGGGAAGCGAGGCGAGGTCGGCCGGTCATACAGTGAGATCCATGTCCACGAATTCCGGTACTGACGGCTCCCCGAGCACCCCAGACATCAAGCCCCGCAGTCGCGTCGTCACTGACGGCCTCGAAGCCACCGCGTCCCGCGGGATGCTCCGTGCCGTCGGCATGGGTGACGAGGACTGGGTCAAGCCGCAGATCGGTGTGGCGTCGAGCTGGAACGAGATCACCCCTTGCAACCTCTCGCTCGACCGGCTCGCCAAGGCGGTCAAGGACGGCGTACACGCGGCCGGGGGGTACCCGCTGGAGTTCGGCACGATCAGCGTGTCCGACGGCATCTCGATGGGCCACGTCGGCATGCATTACTCGCTGGTCAGCCGCGAGATCATCGCCGACTCGGTGGAAACGGTGGTGGAGGCCGAGCGGCTCGACGGGTCGGTCCTGCTGGCCGGCTGTGACAAGTCGCTGCCCGGCATGCTGATGGCCGCCGCGCGCCTCGATCTCGCCTCCGTCTTCCTGTACGCCGGATCGATCATGCCCGGCAAGCTCGGCGACAAAGACGTCACCATCATCGACGCCTTCGAGGCCGTCGGAGCCTGCGCCCGCGGGCTGATCAGCCGCGAGCAGGTCGACGCGGTCGAGCGCGCGATCTGTCCGGGCGAAGGCGCCTGCGGTGGCATGTACACCGCCAACACGATGGCTTCGGCAGCGGAGGCGCTCGGCATGTCGCTGCCAGGCTCCGCCGCGCCGCCTGCGGTGGACCGTCGCCGCGACGGATTCGCGCGCAGGTCGGGCGAGGCTGTCGTCGGGCTTCTGCAGAAGGGCATCACCGCCCGGCAGATCCTCACCCGCGAAGCGTTCGAGAACGCGATCGCCGTGGTGATGGCGCTCGGTGGTTCCACCAACGCCGTACTGCACCTGCTGGCGATCGCTCGCGAGGCCGAGGTCGATCTGACCCTGGACGACTTCAACCGGATCGGCGACAAGGTCCCGCACCTCGGCGACCTGAAGCCGTTCGGCAGGTATGTGATGACCGATGTGGACCGCGTCGGCGGTATCCCGGTGATCATGCGGTCCCTGCTGGACGCCGGCCTGCTGCACGGCGACTGCCTGACTGTGACCGGCAAGACGATGGCGGAGAACCTCGCCGACATCAACCCGCCGGACGTGGACGGCACGATCATCCGCGCGCTGGACCGGCCGATCCACGGCACCGGTGGCATCACCATCCTCAAGGGCACGCTCGCCCCCGAAGGTGCCGTGGTGAAGAGCGCCGGCTTCGATTCGGACGTGTTCGAGGGCACCGCCCGGGTGTTCGACGGCGAACGCGCCGCGATGGACGCGGTCGAGGACGGCTCGATGAAGGCCGGCGACGCGGTCGTGATCCGGTACGAGGGTCCCAAGGGTGGACCGGGCATGCGCGAGATGCTGGCCGTCACGGGCGCGATCAAGGGCGCCGGCCTCGGCAAGGACGTGCTGCTGCTCACCGATGGACGCTTCTCCGGCGGTACGACGGGGTTGTGCGTCGGCCACGTCGCCCCGGAGGCGGTGGACGGTGGACCGATCGCGTTCGTCCGCGACGGTGACCGGGTCACGTTGGACGTGAAGAACCGGACGCTGGAGCTGCACGTGGAGCCGGAGGAGCTCGAACGTCGCCGCGAGGGCTGGATCCCGAAGACCCCGAACATCACCAAGGGCGTGCTAGGCAAGTACAGCCGGCTCGTTGGCTCCGCCTCCGAAGGCGCCGTCTGTATCTGAGCGGGCGTACCGGCAAGTCCTTGCGTCTGTTGACAACCGGCCCGCAGTTGTCCAGACGCAAGGATGTGCCAAGAGTCAAGGCAGGCGGTCTCAGATAGTGGGACGGTTGTCCACGCGACTTGACCGGAGAGCGGGGTGTCGGCGAGTGTTGGGCCTATGCGATCCATTCTCCTCGTACTTGTGCGGCGCGCCGACTGACGCGACCACAGAGTCGAGCGCGCCCCCTCAGCCCACCCGGCGGAGGGGGTTTTTGTTTTTCTACCTGGATACCCGCGATCCGGGACCCGGGTAGAAGACGACCGCTGACCAAGAACAAACCGTGACAAAGCAGGAAGGGCAGTCATGAGTGAGCACATGACCGGGGCACAGGCTCTGATCCGCGCACTGGAACATGCCGGAGTGGACACCGTCTTCGGCATCCCGGGCGGGGCGATCCTCCCGGCGTACGACCCGATGCTCGACTCGACCCAGATCCGCCACATCCTGGTACGTCACGAGCAGGGCGCCGGACACGCCGCCCAGGGCTACGCCTCGGCGACCGGTAAGACCGGGGTGTGCATGGCGACGTCCGGGCCCGGCGCGACCAACCTGGTGACGCCGATCGCCGACGCGTACATGGACTCGGTGCCGCTGGTCGCGATCACCGGCCAGGTGGCCAGCGCGGCGATCGGCACGGATGCCTTCCAGGAGGCGGACATCCGCGGCATCACGATGCCGATCACCAAGCACAACTTCCTGGTGAACGACCCGAACGAGATCGCCAGCACCATCGCCGAGGCGTTCCACATCGCCTCGACCGGCCGGCCCGGCCCGGTGCTCGTCGACGTGACCAAGGACGCCATGCAGGCGATGGTGGACTTCCAGTGGCCGACGGAGCTCTCGCTGCCCGGCTACCGTCCGGTGACCCGGCCGCACCCAAAGCAGGTGCGCGAGGCCGCCCGCCTGATCGCCGCCGCGGAACGCCCGGTCCTGTACGTCGGTGGTGGTGTGATCCGGGCCAAGGCCACCGACGAGCTCAAGCAGCTGGCGGAACTGCTCGGCATCCCGGTGGTCACCACCCTGATGGCACGCGGCGCGCTGCCGGACACGCACGACCTGCACTTCGGAATGCCCGGCATGCACGGCTCGGTGTCCGCGGTGGGTGCGCTGCAGCGGTCCGACCTGCTGATCTGTCTGGGTGCCCGGTTCGACGACCGGGTCACCGGCAGACTGGACTCGTTCGCGCCCGAGGCCAAGGTGATCCACGCCGACATCGACCCGGCCGAGATCGGCAAGAACCGGGTCGCCGACGTGCCGATCGTGGGTGACTGCAAGGAGGTCATCGTCGACCTGATCACGGCGCTGAACATCGAGACCGCGAACAACTCCACCCCGGACTACTCGGCCTGGCGTGGGCTGCTGGAATCCGTCCGCACGAAGTACCCGGTCGGGTACGACGAGCCGGAGGACGGCACGCTGTCCCCGCAGTACGTGATCCAGCGGATCGGCCAGATCGCCGGCCCGGACGCGATCTACACCTCCGGCGTCGGACAACACCAGATGTGGGCGGCGCACTTCCTGCCGTTCGAGAAGCCGCGGCACTGGCTCAACTCCGGTGGTCTCGGCACGATGGGCTACTCGGTGCCGGCCGCGATGGGTGCCAAGGTCGCCGTACCGGACAAGACGGTCTGGGCGATCGACGGCGACGGCTGCTTCCAGATGACGAACCAGGAACTGGTCACCTGTGCGCTGGAGGGCATCCCGATCAAGGTTGCCGTGATCAACAACCAGTCGCTGGGGATGGTCCGGCAGTGGCAGACGCTGTTCTACGACAAGCGCTACTCCAACACCGACCTGCACTCCGCCCGGATCCCCGACTTCGCCAAGCTGGCCGAGGCGATGGGCTGCGTGGGCCTGCGCTGTTCCGACCGGGACACCGTGGACACCACGATCGAGAAGGCGATGTCGGTCACCGATCAACCGGTCGTGGTCGACTTCGTCGTGCACCGCGACGCGATGGTCTGGCCGATGGTTGCCGCCGGCACCAGCAACGACGACATCCAGATCGCCCGCGACATGGCCCCGAACTGGGACACGGAGAACCTGTGATGAGTAAGCACACTTTGTCGATCCTGGTCGAGAACAAGCACGGTGTCCTGGCCCGGGTGGCCGCTCTCATCTCGCGGCGGGGCTTCAACATCGACTCGCTCGCGGTCGGTCCGACCGAGCACCCCGAGGTGTCCCGGATGACGATCGCGGTGAGCGTCGACGACCAGCCGCTGGAGCAGATCACCAAGCAGCTCAACAAGCTGATCAACGTGATCAAGATCGTCGAGTTGGAGCCGACCGCGACCGTGCAGCGCGAACTGCTGCTGGTCAAGGTGAAGGCCGACACCCTGAGCAGGGGACAGGTGCTGGAGACCGTCCAGCTGTTCCGTGCGAAGGTGGTCGATGTGGCTCCGGACGCGATCACCATCGAGGCGACCGGTAATCCCGAGAAGCTCGAGGCCATGCTCCGAGTGCTGGAACCCTTCGGCGTCCGGGAACTGGTCCAGTCCGGCATGGTCGCGATCGGCCGGGGCAGCCGCTCCATCTCCGAGCGCACCCTGCGTCCAGTCCCGGTCCCGCCGCCGCACGTCGCCACCGGGGCACCCGCCGTGCAGGCCCGGCCGCCCCAGCAACCTGCTCACCCGGTGCCGGCGCCGCCGCCGGGCCACCGCGCCGCCCAGGCCTGACTCACCCAGAACCCCCCCCGGCCTGACTCATGCAGACAAGACTCGAGGAGAGATTTTCCAGTGGCAGCTGAAATGTTCTATGACGACAACGCCAACCTGTCGATTATCCAGGGCCGCAACGTGGCCGTGCTCGGCTTCGGGAGCCAGGGCCACGCCCACGCGCTGTCCCTGCGCGACTCCGGCGTCGACGTGCGGGTGGGTCTTCCGGAGGGTTCGAAGAGCCGCGCCAAGGCGGAGGCCCAGGGCCTGCGTGTGCTGACGCCATACGAGGCCTGCGAGGAGGCCGACGTCATCGTCGTCCTCGCTCCGGACCCGGCCCAGCGCAAGCTTTACAAGGAGGCCATCGAGCCGAACCTGGTGGACGGCGACGCGCTCGTCTTCAGCCACGGCTTCAACATCCGGTTCGGCTACATCAAGCCGCCGGCGGGTGTCGACGTGTTCATGGTCGCGCCGAAGGGCCCGGGTCACCTGGTCCGCCGCGAGTTCAACGAGGGTCGTGGCGTACCGGTGCTCGTGGCCGTCGAGCAGGACCCGACCGGCAAGGCGTGGGACCTGGCCCTCTCCTACGCGAAGGGGATCGGCGGTCTCCGCGCCGGCGGCATCAAGACGACCTTCACCGAGGAGACCGAGACCGACCTGTTCGGTGAGCAGGCGGTGCTCTGCGGTGGTGTTTCGGCGCTGATCACGGCCGGGTACGAGACCTTGACCGAGGCCGGCTACCAGCCGGAGGTCGCGTACTTCGAGTGCCTGCACGAGCTGAAGTTGATCGTCGACCTGATCTACGAAGGTGGCATCGCCAAGCAGCGCTGGTCCATCTCCGACACCGCTGAGTACGGCGACTACGTGTCCGGCCCGCGGATCATCGACGCGTCGGTGAAGGCGCGGATGAAGGAGGTCCTCGGCGATATCACCGACGGCACCTTCGCGGCGCGCTTCATCGCCGATCAGGACGCCGGCGCGCCGGAGTTCAAGGAGTTCCGCAAGAAGAGCCAGGAGCACCCGATCGAGGCCGTGGGTAAGGATCTGCGCGGCCTGATGGCCTGGGTGAAGTCGCACGACGACGACTACGTCGAAGGCAGCGCCGCCCGCTGATCTGACCTACTCGACGTCCAGGTCACCGAGCTTCTTGGGAGCCGGTGACCCGGACGTCGTCCTGTCCGGCCCGCCTTCCAGCCCTGACGACTAGTCTTTGGCAGAATCACTGGTAGTCACGCGGGGAGGCTTTGATGGCTGATGACGACAGGGTTGAGCTGCCGAAGCCACCCCGTCGTATCCCGAGCTGGGCCGTCGAGACGGCTTTGCGCACCTCGATCCAGGCGCCCACGCCTCCGTTACCGACTCCACCGGCTCCACCCGCACCGCCGCAGTGGCGGTTCCGCTTCGTCGTCCCGCTGATTGTCTTCGTGCTGGTGATCGGGGCCGGCGCCGGCTGGCTGATCCGCGCGGAGAGCCGGACCATGGACTCCACGAAGGTGCTGCTGAACGCCGGGCCGAGCGTCGTACGGGTGCTGGCGACGACGTGTAACGGGACGGGGCAGGCAACAGGCATCCGCCTCGGCGACGCTCTGGTGTTGACTGCTGCTTCGGCGGTCCGGGGGCCTGTGTCCGTCGCCTTGGAGACGGACGATGGGCGGGTCCGCCGCGCCACTGTGCTCGGAACCAGCACAGACGGAGTCGCCGTACTGCGGGTGATCGGGCACCTCGCTGGCCAGCCGGCCGACCTCGCCGCGGAACAGCCGGACCCGAAGGCCGATCGGGCGGTCCTCGGATACTCCCCGGAAGGCGACCAGCTGATCCAATCGGCCGGTACGACGGCGGCGCCCAAGAAGTTGCGCGACATCATCGGCGAGACCTCGCTGGGTGCTCCCGTCTTCGACAACGACGGCCAGGTCGTGGGGCTGGTGACCGGCGATACCGTTGCCACCGGCAAGGTGATCGCGCTGCCCGAGCTGCGCCAGTACACCGGCAGTCGGCCTCCGATCGCCCCGGAACCGCCCGGCGTGTGTCAAGCCAAGGGTCCGCAGAACCCGCTCGTACCGACGCTGGCCGCAGCCAATACGCCGCTGGCCGGCGAGGTCCAGCAGACGCTGTCCGCCTATCTCAATGCGTTGAACAAGCACGACTTCGTCGCGATGCAGGCGACCTACACGAAGGAACTGTCGGCCACCAACGACCTGGCGGCAGACACTGCACGGCACAAGACGTCCTACGCATTCGGTGCCACGATCACCCAGGTAACGCCTTCGGGCAACACCGGGGCCTTCGCGCGGATGAGCTTCACCGTGCTCTTCTCCGCGGACGGCCAGGCATCGAGAGGGCAGACCTGTAGCCGGCTGGACATCCGGTATTTCCTGGTGCGCCAGGACGGCAGGATGAGGATCCGGACGCCCGATGCCATGCCGGGGAACCAGAGCTGCGACACGGACTGACCACCCCCGGGGCGGCTCGACGCCTCGAACCGGCCCGGGGAGCGGCGCGTCGTACCGGATGGTGGCGCCCCTGCCGGTGGGTGGAACACGGACGGGGTAGCATCGACTCTTGCGGGCACAGCGCGGTGCTCTGACTCTCTTTTTGAGCCCAAACCGCTTCTGCTGAGGAAAATTTCCCATGACTGTCGCAGCCCGACCTGTCGTCCTGATCGCCGAAGAACTCTCACCCGCTACCGTCGAGGCACTCGGTCCCGATTTCGAGATCCGGCACGCGAACGGCGCCGATCGCGCCGAGCTGATCCCGGCGATAGCCGATGTCGACGCGATCCTGATCCGCAGCGCTACCAAGGTGGACGCCGAGGCGCTCGCCGCGGCCAAGAAGCTGAAGGTCGTGGCCCGGGCCGGTGTCGGCCTTGACAACGTCGACGTGAAGGCCGCCACCCAGGCCGGCGTGATGGTCGTGAACGCGCCGACCTCCAACATCATCAGCGCCGCCGAGCTCGCCGTCGCGCTGCTGCTCGGGGCCGCCCGCCGGGTCCCCGCCGCGGACCTGTCGCTCAAGAACGGCGAGTGGAAGCGCAGCAAGTACACCGGCGTCGAGCTGTTCGAGAAGACCGTCGGCATCGTCGGCCTCGGCAAGATCGGCGTCCTGGTCGCGCAGCGGCTGGCCGCCTTCGGCATGAACGTGATCGCCTACGACCCGTACGTGCAGGCCGGCCGCGCCGCCCAGATGGGTGTCCGGCTCGCCTCCCTGGACGAATTGCTGGCCGCCAGCGACTTCATCTCCGTGCACCTGCCGAAGACGCCCGAGACGATCGGGCTGATCGGCGACGAGGAATTACACAAGGTGAAGCCCGAGGTCATCATCGTGAACGCGGCCCGCGGTGGCATCGTCGACGAGCAGGCCCTGTACGCCGCCCTCAAGGAGGGCCGGGTGGCCGGCGCCGGACTCGACGTGTTCGCCTCCGAGCCGTGCACCGACTCGCCGCTGTTCGAGTTCGAGAACGTGGTCGCCACCCCGCACCTTGGTGCGTCCACCGACGAAGCACAGGAGAAGGCCGGCATCGCGGTCGCCAAGTCGGTCCGGCTGGCGCTGTCCGGCGAGCTGGTCCCGGACGCGGTCAACGTGCAGGGCGGCGTGATCGCCGAGGACGTCCGGCCGGGCATCGCCCTGACCGAGAAGCTCGGCCGCATCTTCACCGGCCTTGCCGGTGGCGTCGCGCAACAGCTCGACGTCGAGGTCCGCGGCGAGATCACCCAGTACGACGTGAAGGTGCTGGAGCTGGCCGCGCTGAAGGGCGTCTTCGCCGATGTCGTCGAGGACAACGTGTCCTACGTGAACGCTCCGCTGCTCGCAGCCGAGCGTGGCCTCGAGGTCCGGCTCGTCACCGACCAGGACAGCCCGGACCACCGCAACCTGATCACCCTGCGCGGCACGCTGGCCGACGGCGAGCAGGTCTCCGTCTCCGGCACCCTGGTCGGCGTCAAGCAGTCCGAACGGCTGGTCGAGATCGACGGCTTCGACCTCGAGATCGAGTTGTCCGCGCACCTGGCGTTCCTTACCTACGAGGACCGTCCGGGCATCGTCGGAGCGATCGGCCGGATCCTCGGCGAATCCGACATCAACATCGCCGGCATGCAGGTCAGCCGGGACCGCAAGGGCGGCAAGGCCCTGGTAGCCCTGAGCGTCGACTCCAGCGTCAGCCCCGCTGTGCTCGACGACATCGCCACCGCCGTCCAGGCCGACACCGCCCGCACCGTAGACCTCGCCTACTGACACTGCTGCTGCTTGCGTCCGAAGAACCTTGCGCTATGGCGCAAGGTTCTTTGCACGCTACGGTGTGTTAGCGGCGGGTGGCGAGGAGGACGGCGGCGTCGGGGGCGACCATCACCTCGACGGTGGTGAAGCGGTCGTCCTGGAGCCATTCCTGCCGCAGCGTGTCGACGCGGCCCTCGTACATCGGGGGCCAGACCATCGACGGGGTGAAGTCGTCCAGTACGACGAAGCCGCCCGGCTCGACCGCTTCGGCGACCACGTCGCGGGCGGACAGCTTGGCCTCGCGGGCGTCGACGAACAGCAGCGCGAACGGGCCCCGCTCGATCAGCGCGGTCCAGTCCGCTTCGAGCACCTCGATGCGATCGTCTGAGGAGAACAGTTCGGCGACGGCCTTGGCCAGTTGCGGGTCACTCTCGGCGGTGACGATCATGGTGCCCTCGGCCGCGCCGCTGCGCAGCCAGGCGGAGCCGACGCCGCAGCCGGTGCCGAGTTCGCCGAGGATGCCGTGCCGGGAGGCCGCGAGAGTCGCGAGTAGCCGGCCGGTCTCGTTCCGGGTTGCGCTGACGAATCCTCGCCGACCGGACAGGCTGAGGGCCGCGGAAACCAGCGGCGGCAGTTCTGGAGGAGCACTCACCGGTTGAGACTTGCACAGGAGCGGGCCAGTGATCTCACTGGTATGTCAAATGTCTCGTATTCCGAGATGGCCTGCCCGCATGGTGGCGAATTAATCGGACGTCGGAGTATCTTCGACGAATCATGCAGTTCGCGGTACGCCTTATTCGCTGCCGCGCCGGGGTTCGCTAAGGCCGACCCCCCGGCGCGGGTTCAGGCGTACTCCCGCCCGGTAGCGCCACCGTCGGCCGTTCCTTCACCAAAGCGAAGCGAACCGATCGGGAGAGCAGCATGTACGACATGTATCCGGCCAACTGGCGAGTCATCGACGGACGCGAGCGCAAAGCTGAGCGCCGACGCCGGGTGACCCCACGGCAAGCCAAGACTGAAGCCGTCCAAGAAGCCATCAACCGTCGCGACAACGGGGGAGAACCCAAGAAGTGAGCACCCAGAAGACCTTCACGCTGGCCGTCGTCGGGGGAGACGGGATCGGACCCGAGGTCATCGCCGAGGCCCTCAAGGTCCTCGACGCGGTCAGCGCGAACTACGGCGTCACCTTCGAGCGGACCGAATACGATCTGGGTGCCCGCCGCTGGCACACCACCGGCGACACGCTGCCGGACACCGAGCTCGAGGAGATCCGCAAGCACGACGCGATCCTGCTCGGCGCGGTCGGCGACCCGACGGTCCCGTCCGGTGTGCTGGAGCGCGGCCTGCTGCTGAAGCTCCGCTTCGCGTTCGACCATTACGTGAACCTGCGCCCGTCGAAGATCTACCCCTCGATCGGCTCGCCGCTGGCGAACCCCGGTGAGGTCGACTTCGTGGTCGTCCGCGAGGGCACCGAGGGCCCGTACGTCGGCAACGGTGGTGCCCTGCGGGTCGGTACGCCGGCCGAGATCGCGACCGAGGTGTCCGTCAACACGGCGTACGGGGTCGAGCGGGTCGTGCGCGACGCCTTCGCCCGGGCGCAGGCCCGGCCCCGCCGCAAGCTGACGCTGGTGCACAAGAACAACGTGCTCGTGCACGCCGGTCACCTGTGGAAGCGGACCGTCGACGCTGTCGCGAAGGAGTTCCCGGAGGTCGCGGTGGACTACCTGCACGTGGACGCGGCGACCATCTTCCTGGTCACCGACCCGGCCCGGTTCGACGTGATCGTCACCGACAACCTGTTCGGCGACATCCTCACCGACCTGGCCGCGGCGATCACTGGTGGCATCGGCCTGGCCGCGAGCGGCAACATCAACCCGGACCGGACCGCGCCGAGCATGTTCGAGCCGGTGCACGGCTCCGCACCGGACATCGCTGGTCAGCAGAAGGCCGACCCGACCGCCGCGATCCTGTCCACCGCGCTGCTCTGCGACCACCTCGGTCTGACCGAGGCCGCAGCCGCGATCGAAGCGGCGGTGACCGCCGACATCGAGGAGCGGGCCGGGCAGGCGCGGTCCACCTCCGCCATCGGCGACGCCATCGCCAAGCGCGCGGCCGGGTGAGGTTGTGCGCGCTGACACTTCAACCGAGGCTCGCACGGTCGGATTCGCACGGGGTACGGTGCGGTCATGAGCGCCGATCTGCAGTTCACCGTTGAGCCAAACACCCAGCCGGCCAGCGACGACCAGCGCGCCGCGATCCTGGCGAACCCGGGATTCGGGCAGTACTTCTCCGACCACATGGCGATCGCCACCTGGACCGCGGGAAGTGGCTGGCACGACGCGAGGATCACCGCTTTCGGGCCACTGGAGCTGTCTCCGGCGACCGCGGTGTTCCACTACGCACAGTCCGTCTTCGAGGGGATGAAGGCCTACCGGCACCCCGATGACTCGATCCACGCCTTCCGGCCCGAGGCCAACGCGAGCAGGTTCGCGCGGTCGGCCCGCCGGCTGGCGCTGCCGGAGTTGCCCGAGGCAGCGTTCATCGAGGCCATCGAGCAGGTGGTCAGGATCGACCGGGACTGGGTGCCCGCCGGCGGTGAGACCTCTTTGTACCTGCGACCGTTCATGTTCGGCTCGGACCCGTTCCTCGGGGTGCGGCCGTCGGCCCAGGTGACGTTCTGCGTGATCGCCTCACCGGCCGGCTCGTACTTCCCGAACGGGGTGAAACCGGTCCGGATCTGGCTGAGCGAGGAGTACACCCGCGCCGCCCCCGGTGGCACCGGCGCCGCGAAGGCGGCCGGCAACTACGCCGCCTCGCTGCTAGCCCAGGCCGAGGCAGTCGAACAGGGTTGCGACCAGGTCGCCTTCCTCGACGCCGTCGAGAAGAAGTGGGTCGAGGAACTCGGCGGGATGAACCTGTACTTCGTTCTCGACGACAACTCGGTAGTCACCCCCGAACTGTCCGGCACGATCCTCGAGGGCATCACCCGGGACTCGATCCTGAAGCTCGTCACCGACCTCGGGTACCACGTGACCGAGCGCAAGGTCTCGATCGACGAGTGGCGCGAGGGCGCCGCCTCCGGCAAGATCCGCGAGGTGTTCGCCTGCGGAACGGCCGCGGTGGTCACTCCGGTCGCCTCGCTGAAGTGGGGTGCCGGCGAGGTCCAGATCGCCGATGGCACCGGCGGGCCGGTCACTGCCGCCGTCCGCACCGCCCTCCTCGACGTCCAGTACGGTCGCGCCGCCGACCCGCACGGGTGGATGACACGAGTCTGCTAGCCGCAAACCACCCCGTTACGTCCGAAGAACCTTGCGCTTAACGCAAGGTTCTTGGACGTAACGGACTGTGTTCGCGGTCGGTTGGAGGAGTTGGGTAGGGTCGGGCCACTGTTTCCGATCGAGGGCGAGGCCCATGAGCAGCTTCCCGGACGACATCGAGGCTTACTACGTCGAGTTGGCGGACAGGCGCGAGTGGTCGGCGGAGACCTTCTCCGCGATCCGGTCGACGGTCGAGGTGATCCGGGATCTGGATCGCGGCACGGCTCCCCGCACGTACGGCGCCGTGGCCGACGACCAAGGGACTGACTGGCTGTTCGAGGCGGTCTGGCACGAGCGGGAGTGGGTGGTGATCCGCCAGCTGGGAGCGGCCGAGGACGGCACTATCACCCGGTACTGGTGGCAGCGACTGGAGGATGACGAGGGGATGCTGACCGACCAGGCGCTGGATCGTGAGGAGTGGGGCCTGCGGCCGCTCAGCCGGGAGGACTTCTACACCGCCTGGGACGACCCGGCCTGGTCGCTGACCGCGTGATTTCCTGAACTTCAGCGGGCGCGCCAGTACTGGTCGGCGTACCGGATGTTCGCGTTTCGAGACATTTCCTCATTGCCTGGACAACATGTGGCAGACTTCAAGGCGCCATGAAGAGCTACCGGGTCATCATTAGCTAGGCGCGCTCAGCAAGCACCACCTGAGCGCGCAGACCTCTCGCATCCCGCGGGAGGTTTTTTGTTTGCCATCACCTTTGCCATCACCTTTGCCAGAACCCCAGTAGAACCCAGCTCCACGGAAGGCGACATCGTGAGCACAACCCAGGCAGACGATTTCCACGTCTACGACACCACCCTGCGCGACGGGGCGCAGCAGGAGGGTCTGGTGCTGTCCGTGGCGGACAAGATCGCGATTGCGCAGCACCTGGACGACCTGGGCGTCGGCTTCATCGAGGGTGGCTGGCCCGGTGCGGTGCCCAAGGACACGGAGTTCTTCGCCCGGGCGAAGAACGAGCTGCACCTGCGGCACGCTGTCTTCGCGGCCTTCGGCGCGACTCGCCGGCCGCTCGTTGCCGTCACCGACGACCCGCAGGTTGCCGCCTTGCGGGAGTCTGGCGCGAGCGTCGTGACGTTGGTTGCCAAGAGCCACGATGCGCACGTCGAGCGGGCCCTGCGCACCACGCTGGAGGAGAACCTCGCGATGGTCGCCGACACCGTCAGGCACCTGCGCGAGCACGGCCAGCGGGTGTTCCTCGACGCCGAGCACTTCTTTGACGGCTACCGCGCCAACCGCGACTATGCGCTCGAAGTGGTCCGCGTGGCCGCCGAGGCCGGCGCCGACGTGGTCGCACTCTGCGACACCAACGGCGGCACGCTGCCCCGCGAGCTGCAGGACATCGTGCACGACGTACTGGAGAACACAGGCGCGCGGCTCGGCATCCATTGCCATAACGACGCCGGCTGCGCGGTGGCCAACTCGATCGCCGCGGTCGAGGCCGGCGCCTCCCACGTCCAGGGCACCATCAACGGATATGGCGAGCGCACCGGCAACGCCGACCTGCTCGCTGTGGTGGCGAACCTGGAACTCAAGCGCGACCTGTTGCTGCTTCCGCCCGGCCGGCTGGCCGAGGCCACCCGGATCGCGCATGCGATCGCCGAAGTGACGAACGTGCCGCCGTCGACCCGGCAGCCGTACGTCGGTGTGTCTGCTTTCGCCCACAAGGCGGGGCTGCACGCCAGCGCCATCAAGGTGGACCCGGACCTGTACCAGCACACCGACCCGGCCCTGGTCGGCAACGACATGAGGATGCTGGTCTCGGAGATGGCCGGCCGGGCGAGCGTCGAGCTGAAGGGCCGCGAACTCGGCTTCGACCTCGGCAACGACCGCGAACTGGTCACCCGGGTGACGGACCGGGTGAAGGAGATGGAGTCCCGCGGGTACACCTTCGAGGCCGCGGACGCGTCGTTCGAGCTGCTGCTGACCGAGGAGGTCACCGGTAGCCGGTCGAGCTTCTTCGACGTCGAGTCGTGGCGGGTGATCACCGAGTCCCGCGCTGATGGCGAGGCAGTCTCGGAGTCCACGGTGAAGCTGGTTGCCGGCGGTGAGCGGGAGATCGTCACGGGTGAGGGCAACGGCCCGGTGAACGCGCTCGACCACGCGCTCCGAACCGCGATCGAACGCGCCTACCCGGTGGTGAACAAGTTCGAGCTGGTCGACTACAAGGTGCGGATCCTGGATCAGGGTCATGGCACCGACGCGGTCATCAGAGTGCTGATCCAGACCGCCGACGGGGAGGGCTCGTGGATCACCGTCGGGGTCGGCCACAACATCGTCGAGGCATCCTGGGAGGCCCTGGTGGACGGATTCACCTACGGGCTGCTCCGTCACAAGGAGGCCGTCCGATGACCGTTCTTGCCACCCGTACGACGGGCCGCCCGGCGCCGGCACCGACGGACCAGGCGGATGAAGGCAGCGTCGTACCGGATCTGCCCGAGCGCCCGGTCACCGTCTTCACCGCGCAGGTGGTCGAGACGCCCGGCCTGCTGGCCCGGATCGCGGTCCAGCTAAACCCGTACGACGTGCGCGAGCTGCACTTGTGCCTCGAAGAGTGCACCCTGCGCATCGTCGTCGCAGGCGAAGGCTTCGACGCCGGACGGGTCGCCGCCCGGCTGGACAAGATCATCGGGGTACTGGACGTCACCTACTGCTGAAGCGCCTACGCCGTAGCGCCACCGCCGTAGCCACCCCGATGGAGGGAACGCGGCGGAGGGATCCGGCCGGAGGGACCCCGGCCGGAGGCGCCGGAGCGTCAGCGGCGAAGCGCTGAGCGGATCAGGTCGCGAGCGCGGTCCATGATCGCCATGGGCGGTCCGACCAGCAGGTTCGCTGCCGGGCTCTCGACACCGGGATGCGGTCGAGTAGGGGCGATCGCCTCCGCGGCTCGCGCGGCCTTGGCCATCGTCTGCAGTTGTTCGGAGTCGTACGCCGCCTGCAGCCGCGGGAACTCCTCGCGTTCCTCGTGCTCGGCATGCGCTAGGACAGCATCGCGCAACTGTGCCAGCAGTACGTCGAAGCCCTCGCCGTCCGGACCGAGTTGGTCGAGCCTGGACAGGAGTTCCTTGGCCTCGCGCTCTTCGGCAAGCCGGGCATCCACGATCGCCTGGCCGCCTTCCCCGCTTCGTGCGGCCGGATGGGTGACCTCTTCCTCAGCGGTCTCGTGGACGGCGAGCAACCGCACCAGCTCTCGGAAGTCGTCCCGCCGTTCGTCACCCTTCGCGGTCTCCAGTGTGGTGAACAGTTGGCGGATCTCATTATGCTGCCGGAGCAGCAGCGCGATGACGTCTTCGTCGGTCGGGTTCATAGTCATGGCTCCTCCTCGGATCTGCTGTTCGCCCGCCGGGTACCCAGCGACCCGCGGGCCGAACCGTCGTACGCCGGTCAGCTGTGGTGGAGGTCGGCGCGAGGGTCGCCGTCCGACCTCACCCCCGAGGGATGAAGACGCCACCGGGCAAATCGGCGAAGCATCGAACCAGACCTTGTCTGGGCGGTCGTGAGCGGACCACCTCGGTCGCAGCAGCCGCGCCTGGGCAGACCAGTCGAGCAGCGAGGGATGCCAACTATGTCTCAGCGGCAGAACCAGGGCCCCGTCCGGCGACTACCGCAACACCGGGACGCCGGTGTCGGCACCGTCGAACGGGTCTCGCGGACCGCCGGTCACGCAGCGGAGTCCGTACTCGACACTGCGCGGCACCTCCCGCGCGATCTGCCCGCGTTCTCCGCCAGGATGACCACCGCCGGCAGAGCCGCTTTCGGCGCCGTACGGCACCCCGAGGAGCTGGTCGACCGCGCGAAGAAGCTCAAGGTGGCAGCGCCGATGTTGCGGCAGGCCATGACACCCCTGCTCACTGGCCGGGTCGATTGGAAGGCCGAGTACGCCTACAGCGCAGGAGTGCAGGCGTTCATCTACGGCTTCCCCTACATCTACAACGCCCAGATCCGGCACGACTGGGTAACCAACCCGCGGGATCCCGAGGTCATCCCCTACGCCGCCGTCAACGAGTTCTGGCACGCCGCGCGCCTTGTCGATGCGACCTACCGCGACGGCGGCTGTCCCAACAACGACACGCTGTACTCAGTGGCCTGGCTGGACCTTGGCGAAGAACCCATCGTTCTCTCCCACCCCGAGATGGGAGAGCGGTACTTCACCTTCGAGCTCGTGGGCTTCACCTCCGACAACTTCGACTACATCGGTCAGCGCACAACCGGGTCGGATGCGGGAGACTTCGCCATCGCCGGACCGAATTGGCAGGGGAAGTTCCCGGAAGGCGTCCAGAGTGTTGCGCCCTCGCCGACACCGTGGGTCCTCGTTCTGGGTCGCACCCTCGTCGACGGTGCCGATGACCTGCCGAGCGCGAGGGCGCTACAGCAGCAGTTCCGCCTGTCCCCGCTCAGCAGGTGGGGGAAGGGTGAGGCCGCGTCACCGCCGCAGCGGCGCGACGTCTACGCCCCCGCTGGGCTCGCCGAGGACCCACTCGGTCCATGGAAGACGCTTAACGCAATGCTGGAGGAGAACCCCCCGCCCGCGCACCACTCACTGGTGCTCGACCAGTTCGCGAAGATCGGGATCGGGCCCGGCCTCGACCTGGAAGCCCAGCCGGACGTCGTCAAGCTAGGCCTGACCCGCGCCGCCGACATCGGCATGAGGTTGCTGCGGCAACAGTTCCTCAGCGGCGACTGGGCCACCATCGTCAACGGTTGGCGCTACCCGCCACCGCAAGAGGGCCGGCTGGGCGACGACTTCCTGCTCCGGGCCGCGGACCAATCGTTGGCGGGCATCGCCGCCAATGACCCCGCGGAGTCGGTCTACCTGGTCAACTTCGATGACGCCGCCGGGCAGAAGCTCGCCCCAGACGGACGCTACGAGCTGCATCTCAGCGCCGACGGCCTTCCGCCAGTGGACGCGTTCTGGTCCCTGGCTGCCTACACCGCCGAGGACCTCAACCTGATCCCTAACCCCGCGAGCCGCTACTCGGTCGGCGACCGGACCGCCGGGCTGCGCCGTGATCCCGACGGAGGCCTGACCCTCTACCTGCAGCCCGACTCACCCGAGCCCTCGAAAGAGCCGAACTGGCTGCCCACGTCGGCAACCCACGACTGGTTCGTCATCTTGCGGTTGTACCGACCGCATCCGGCAGTCATCGAGGCCACCTGGAAGTGCCCCGGTATCTCCCGGGTGAACAAGGGGGCCGGTAGCTAGCGGACGCGAACACATCGAGCACTACGTCGAGATGCTGGACTTCGAGTCGATCGGCGAGCGGTGAGGGTCAGTCCCAGCTGAGGCCGCCACCGGACTGGTACTCGATCACCCTGGTCTCGAAGAAGTTCTTCTCCTTCTTCAGGTCCATCACCTCCGCCATCCAGCCGAACGGATTGCGGGTCTCACCGAAGATCGGCTGCAGCCCGATCTGCTCCGCGCGCCGGTCGGTGACGAAGTGCAGGTACTGCTCGCACAGCTCGGCGGTCAGCCCGAGCATCCCGTTCGGCATCGTCGCGCGGCCGTAGGCGACCTCCAGCTCACACGCCTCGGCCAGCATCTGCCGCACCTCGGCCTGGAACTGCCTCGTCCACAGGTGCGGGTTCTCCAGCTTGATCTGGTTGATGCAGTCGATGCCGAAGTTCAGGTGGATCGACTCGTCGCGCAGGATGTACTGGTACTGCTCGGCGATGCCGACCATCTTGTTCCGCCGGCCGAGCGACAGGATCTGCGCGAAGCCGGTGTAGAACCACATCCCCTCGAACACGACGTAGAACGCGATCAGATCGCGCAGGAAGTCCCTGTCGGCGGCCGGCGTACCGGTGCGGAACTCCGGGTCCTCGAGGTGCTGGGTGTACTTCAGCGCCCAGGCGTCCTTGTCGGAGATCGACGGTACCTCGCGGTACATGTTGAACAGCTCGCCCTCGTCCAGGCCGAGCGACGTACAGATGTATTGGAAGGTGTGCGTGTGCACTGCCTCCTCAAACGCCTGCCGGAGGAGGTACTGCCGGCACTCTGGGTTGGTGAGCTGGCGGTAGACCGCAAGCACGATGTTGTTCGCGACCAGGGACTCTGCAGTGGCGAAGAAGCCGAGGTTGCGCTTCAGCATCAGGCGCTCGTCCTCGGTCAGACCGTCGCGTGCCCCGGTAGGACGCTGCCAGAGCGCGATGTCGGCCTGCATCGACACCTCGGTCGGCATCCAGTGGTTGTTGCAGCCGGCAAGGTATTTGTCCCAGGCCCACTGGTATTTGAGTGGCAGCAACTGGTTGACATCCGCGCGGGCGTTGATCATCGCCTTGTCGGCGACCTCGATCCGGGACGCTCCGACGGCGATCGAGCCCAGTCCGGTCACGCTGCTGGTGGTGGTCATTGGCAGGCCTCGCAGTCGGGGTCTTCGATCGAGCAGACAGTGGCAGTGGCATCTTCGGACCGATGAACGTCGACACGCCGGGGAACTTGGGACCGATGATGGGGTTGTGGGGGTGTGACGGGGACGGAGTTGAGGCGGCCGTCGGTGCCGGTGAGGGTGGACTTCTCGACGTGGGTGGCGGACTGGGACCGTAGGTAGTAGGTGGTCTTGAGGCCGTGCCGCCAGGCGGCTCGGTACAGCTCGTCCAGCGCCTTGCCGGAAGGCGCCGACATGTAGAGGTTGAGCGACTGGGCCTGGTCGAGCCACTTCTGGCGCCGGGACGCAGCCTTGATCAGCCACAGTGGGTCGATCTCGAAGGCGGTGGCGTACAGCTCCTGCAGGTCGGCCGGGATCCGGTCGATCTGGGTCAGGATGCCGTCGTGGTACTTCAGGTCGGACACCATCACCTGGTCCCACAGCCCACGGGCCTTGAGATCCGCGACCAGGTACGGGTTGGCCACGGTGAACTCGCCGGACATGTTCGACTTGACGAACAGGTTGCGGTAGATCGGCTCGATCGACTGGCTGACGCCGCAGATGTTGGAGATCGTCGCGGTCGGTGCGATCGCCAGCACGTTGGAGTTGCGCATGCCGTCCCGGAGCACCTTCCGGCGCAGCACATCCCAGTCCAGTTGCTTGCTCGCGTCAACGGTCAGGTCGCCGGTCCTTGCCGTGCGCAACAGTTCGAGCGAGTCGATCGGGAGCACACCCTGACTCCACAGCGAGCCGTCGTACGTCTGGTACCGGCC